>JBJOHR010000236.1:0-9869 GCA_046047575.1 Bacteroidota bacterium
TATCATCACAGTTCCGCCATTGACGCCTTACATGGGGCCATGGCTTCATTATCCCGTTGGACAGAAAGAATCTACACGGCTTTCATTCGAAAAGAAGATGTTCGAACAACTGATCGCGCAACTTCCACGGACAGATAAGTTCATCCAATACTTTCATCCTGAAATAACCAATTGGCTTCCCTTCTACTGGAACGGTTTTGAGCAAACCACGCGCTACACGTACATTCTGGACGATCTTTCGGATCCGGTTAAACTATATGCAGATCTTCAGGGGAACATTCGGAGGGAAATAGCAAAAGCGCAAAGATCCCTGTCCATTTCTGAGGTGAATGAAGTAAAAACACTTCATGCGTTGAAATTGAAGGACTATGCCTCCAAGAATCAAGAGATCAACTATTCCGAGGCGTATTTCCATCGGGTTTTCGACAAGCTAAAAGCGAAAGCTGCCTGCAAAACATGGATTGCCCATGATCAGAATGGAAGGCCAATTGCCTCTCTCCTACTCGTTTGGGATGATGAATCGGCCTACTATCTGGCAGGAGCCACCGACCCCGAACAAAAGAATACCGGGGCCATGAGCCTATTGATGTGGACTGCCATCCTGTTTGCTTCAAGCGTTGCGGAAAAGTTCAACTTTGAAGGAAGTATGATTGAACCGGTTGAACGATTTTTCCGTTCGTTCGGAGCTAAGCAGACTCCGTATTTCGAAATCCGAAAGACCGATTCAAAGCTTTTGAAACTGCTCTAAACAAGAAGGGCATCCGACCAAGTCGAACGCCCTTACAAATTCGCTGATTCCGTAGTCCACTAGTTACTTCGCGTAAGCAACAGCTCGCTTCTCTCGGATAACCGTCACCCTCACCTGACCCGGGTAGGTCATTTCGTCTTGGATCTTCATCGAAATATCCAAGGCCAATTGATCGGATTGAGCATCTGTTACTTGATCACTTTCTACAATCACCCGCAACTCTCTACCTGCTTGAATAGCGTAGGTTTTCGTTACTCCCGGATAGGCCAATGCCAAAGCCTCCAGTTCGTTGATCCGCTTGATGTAGCTCTCCACGATCTCGCGCCTTGCACCGGGTCTTGCACCCGAAATGGCATCGCAAACCTGAATGATCGGAGAGATCAACGTGGTCATTTCAATCTCATCGTGGTGAGCACCAATAGCGTTGCATATGTCTGGCTTCTCACCATATTTCTCGGCCAATTTCATGCCCAAGATAGCGTGTGGCAATTCTGGTTCCTCATCTGGAACTTTGCCAATATCATGGAGCAGACCGGCACGCTTCGCCTTCTTCGGATCCAGTCCCAATTCAGCTGCCATGATAGAACACATGTTAGCCACCTCGCGGCTGTGCTGTAGCAAATTCTGGCCGTAAGAAGAACGGTACTTCATCCGACCTACCATTCGGGTCAATTCCGGGTGAAGTCCGTGAATTCCAAGATCAATGGCGGTCCGTTTACCGATCTCAATGATCTCTTCCTCCAGTCTTTTCTTGGTTTTTGCCACCACTTCCTCAATTCTGGCAGGGTGAATTCTGCCATCCGTAACCAATTGATGCAAAGCCAATCGGGCGGTTTCACGCTTTACGGGATCGAAACCTGAAAGAATGATCGCCTCTGGAGTGTCGTCCACAATGATCTCTATACCAGTAGCCGCTTCAAGTGCCCTGATATTACGTCCTTCTCTACCGATGATCCGGCCCTTTATCTCATCACTTTCGATGTTGAAAATGGAGACCGCGTTCTCAATAGTGTGTTCCGTGGCCACACGTTGAATGGTCTGAATAACGATCTTCTTGGCCTGCTTATCGGCCTGCAATTTGGCCTCTTCAACCGTTTCGTTGATAGCCGCCATGGCTGCAGTCTGTGCTTCGGCCTTCAAAGCTTCCACAAGTTGAGCCTTGGCTTCTTCGGCCTTCATGCCGGCTACTTTTTCCAGTTGCTCCACCTGTTTTTGGCGGTCGCGCTCCACCTCTTCCAACTTTCGGTTGAACACTTCTATCTGCCCATCAAGCTTTTCCTGCTTCTTTCGTGCTTCGTCTGACTCGCGCTTAGCAGCTTCTCGCTCTCGTTTAGCTTCTTCGAATTTCTGATTCAGCGAACCTTCCTTCTGCTTGATGCGATTTTCTCCTTCAATGATTCTCTGATTCCGTTGATTGACCTCTTGCTCGTGCTTGTCTTTCAGTTCATGGAACTTCTCTTTCGCTTGCAAGATCCTTTTTTCACGGATCACCTCTGCTTTGGCTTTGGCCTCTTCCAATATGGCTTCAGCCTGACTGCTGACAACTTTCTTGTTGTAAACCATCATTCCAACGCCACCCAGAATAACCCCGAGCAATGCTGCTACCACTCCTACTATTATCATCTTTTTACATCAATTTGGTTCATAAAAAAACCCGCACAGATCATTGGCTTAATTAAACTCCAATATGACATGATTGAGACTGCCGAGCGCATCAGAGTTCCACTGTCCCATTCCGATTGATACCGGAACAGAACCACGCCCGAAAGCGTGGTGAGGCCTTTCTTTAACACCCATGAGCTTGATCTCAATTTTTTAAACGTTGAGTTTAACAAACGATCGATCTATGCGGGAAATCGTTGCGGTGACGATCATATCACCGCGTATAGCTTATGTAAAGAACGTACTACTTACTGACCAAGCGTGGCATCGAGCAATTGCCCTACTACCTTAAGCCTATCCATTGTGTCATGTTCCACTTTGCCTACCCGTTCTTCACTTTCCATCGCTTCTGTGGCAAACTGCAACACGCACATGCTCAATAGGTCTCTAACATCTGTAACGGCATATTTCTCCTCATACATCTTCAGCCTCTCTCTTATCTGCCGCTCTGCCTTCCTTATGATTTCTTCTTCCTGTGGTGATTCCACCGTCATGGGGTAACTCTTCCCTGCTATTCTGACTGTTATTGCCTGAGTTCCCATTCAATAAGAATGATCCTTAATTATTCAGAAGTGCTATACACTTGTCAACTTCCCGCACTAATTCATTCAACCTCTTCCTTTGCTCCTTGCGGTCCTCATCATCTTCGGTTACCGCCTTTGCAATTTTAACAACTTTATTCTGTTCCTCTAATTCGATCAACGCATTTTTTTGCTCACTTACCAACCGCTCCAACGATTCGTTTGCGGACTTGAGTTTCATGTTTTCGGCTTGCAGTTCGCCCTGCAGCTTCACCAGTTTCTCTACCTTAACGATCAGGCCGTTGATATATGTGTTCAAGTTATCCATAGAGGCTTTGAATATACAAACTTACCCATTTCCAGTTCGGTATGTTACTTGTACTTTTCCGAGCATGAGAGTTGGTTGCTTCATTGCCATTTTCCTGATTCGGGCGTGCACGGTTTCTGTAGCACAGCAATATGCCAATCCAATAGATGGCGAACTCATTCTTTCTGGAAACTTCGGTGAGGTGCGCACCAATCATTTTCATTCTGGGTTGGATATCAAAACAGGTGGCGTTGAAGGAAAACCGGTGTATTCTGTTGCCGATGGGCAGGTGAGCAGGGTGTCTGTTGCGGGCGGTGGTTTCGGAAAGGCCATTTACATTGAACATCCCAACGGAAAAACATCTGTGTATGGGCATTTAAGCGACTTTGCTCCCGAAATTGCCAAGTATGTGAAGGAACAGCAATATGCCAAGCAGAGTTTTGAGGTAGACCTGGCCATTCCTGCCAATCTGTTTCCTGTGAAGAAAGGCCAATTGATCGCCAAAAGTGGAAACACGGGCGGTTCGGGCGGTCCGCACCTGCACTTCGAAATTCGGGAGACGATCGGACAACATCCAGAAAACCCGCTCAACTACGGTTTTAAGGTGAAGGACGATCGTAGGCCAGAACTACAGAAGCTTTGGGTCTACGTTCATTCCAATAGTGGGCATATTGAAGGTTTGGTGGCCGAAAAGGGATTTACACTGAAACAGACCGGTGGCCAATATGCTTTGAATTCTGGAGATACCGTACAGGCAAGTGGGATACTCAGCTTCGGAATGGCCGCACTCGACCGCTTCTCTAGCGCAAACAATGTCTGCGGGATTTACAGCATGAAGGTGAAAGTCGGAAACGAGGTGATCCACGAACAGAAAATCGACAAAATCCCTTTCGATAAGAAACGGATGGTGAACTGTCATACAGATTATCAGAAGAACAAGACCGAAAATCAGAAAGTGTATAGGAGTTACATCGCACCAGGTAATTCCCTCGATCTATATTCTTCCGTGATCGATGGCGGAACGGTGAAAATCGATGTTGGAAAATTCTATCCGGTTCATATTGAGGTCAGCGATCACCAAGGAAACCTCAGCCAACTCAGTTTTACCATTCAAGGTCAACCGCGGGCACAGGCTCTACTTTCCAGCAAAGAGTATGTAACCGAACTTTTCTATCCCAAAAAAGAGAATTCATTCTCAAACCATTCCTTGCAGATGAGCATTCCAGCAGGCTGCCTGTATGACACGCTTAGGTTCAAGTACGACCTCAAACCTGCATGTAAAGGCTGCGTTTCGGCCGTTCATTCCATCGGAAAATTGCTGGATACGCCTTTGGACAATTACATGTCTATTTCCATCAAGATGAATGCACTGTCAGAGGCGAAAACACAGAAAGCCATCATTGTTTCTTTCAATTCAAAAGGCAATCCGGTATCGGAAGGCGGAACGGCAAAGAACGGTTGGATGACCACCAAAAGCCGCAGCTTTGGCGACTATGCGGTGATGCTGGATAGTGTGGCGCCTCGTCTGATGCCAAAGAACTTCAAAAATCAGTCTTCCACAGCTGGTCTCTCGAGGCTGGAATTCACACTTTCGGACAATCTCGCAGGCGTAAAAACGGTCACAGGAACGCTTAACGGTAAGTGGGTTCTGTTGGAACAGGACCCGAAGAACAGCCTACTCTTCTACACGAAAGACGAACGTTTCATCAAGGGGCAGAACACATTCCGTATATCGGCAACTGACGCTGTGGGGAATGTGAAGGAGTTAAGCGTGACTGTTCAATGAGCGAGTGCGATAATTAGAGTAATATGCGAATGAGGAAAAGTGCTAATTGCACCCATCCGCATATGACCCGAATTCGCATATCAATAAGCCCCATTCCGCTTCCGGACAAACCACTCCAAACTGAGCAGCGCGAGCAGAAGAAAGAAAATCCATTTCAGATGAATGGCCTCTTTGAACCACGTTTGTTCGTACACCACATTACGGATGTCATCGCGGTTTTTGATGGCTTCGGCAAGTTTATCCAATTCGCGTGGATAGAATAGTTCCCCGCCTGAACCATTTGCCAGTTTGTACATCAGACCATGGTCGGCTGTGGTGCGGGTGGTTTCCAATTTCAAGGCTGCAACCATGAACTGGCCAGAATTCTCCAACACCTTTCCACCATTGGTTACCTGGGCTTTGTATCGGTAGTTTCCTTCTTTGAAGCTACCAGCATTCAGTCGGTAGGCATTATCCGTTCGGTTGAATTGGTACTCATAGACCTTTCCCGCTTCATCTGTAATGGTCAGATCAACTTCAGGCTCGTTGATCGGCTCGTAGGTCTCGTTGTAGAGCTCCGCGTTGAAGACCACCGATTCATCTTCGTTGTATCGGTTCTTCGTATTCACACGGAAGAGACTTTTGTCCGTTTTCAGGGCAAGGAACTGCACTACCTTTGAAAGCATTGCATCAAAAATTTCGTGCGAACCATTTTCCTCGTAATCGCGGAGACGCCATCTCCAAATGCCATCGCCCACCAGCACGCCCGATTTTCTACCCGAAACATCGTTGAAAAGCAGAAGTGGATTCTGCGTTTCTACGTTCCCGATTCGCTGATTGAACATCGTTTGAGCTGAGCCGCTTGCTGCATATTCCCCGAAGGGCGCGTTGAGCGGAGGAAACCGTTGGAGCATTCTGCGCACGTTCTCGTCTAAAGTAAAGAGCGAAAAGCCTTTGGCAAACACTGGCAAGACTTCGTTCTTCGTTTGACGGGCCGCATTTATCTGCAATCCGAAGTTCATATCGTTGAACCAGCGCAGATCGGTCTTGCCGCCTACTATGCAGAAAACAGGAACGGTGGAAGCACGGACCTTGTCCATCTCTGATCTGCCCTTGCCTCCAATCTGAGGCAATTGATGCAGGATGATGAGGTCGTATTGCTCGGGAGTGAATTCCTTCTCGGCCAACACAAAAGCATCCACTTCGTAATTGTCGTTGCCCGAAATGGAACGTCTCAAAGCAGCGATATCTGGGTGTGGATTGGCGGCCAATATGAGCACTTTCTGTCGTCCGTCAAGTACCTCCACAAAGAAATCCTGTGTGTTATTGCTGCGCGAAAGTTCACCGCTCAGTTCGCTCACGCTGGCGCGGATACGGTTGAGTCCTGGAACTTCCGCCTTCAGCTTTGCCGACAATACTTTTCGGAACGAATTACTGTTGATGTTCATTCGTTGTTCCCAAAGAATGCCGTTCTCGCCCGAAAGCTGAATGGTCACTTCCTTCCCTTGGAATTTCTCCGCTTCGATCGTTATCTCCACAGGGAATTCATTTCCCAGATACGCATAGCGGTTGTGATCCACTTTTTTCAAGATCACATCGCGCTTGATGCTGGTATCGCCCAATGCAACGGAATAAATAGGCGCGTTCAAATGCAGCGGACTGTAGATCGGGTCGCGGCCACGGTTGTACAGACCGTCAGATGCAAGAATGACCGCACCCACATTTCGATTGGCATATACATTATCCAATTCCTCAAACAGTTCCGAAATGTCGGTTCTTCCATCTGAGAAGTCGCCCGGATAGATACCTGGGTCGATTTCGTTCACATCATTCCCAAAAACGTAGTTGCGCACTTCGTAATCGCCCGAAAGTTCTTTTCGCAAAGCACTCAAAGCTTCTAGATAATCCATACGGTAAAATGCGCTATCGCTGTTGAGGGGAATGGACGATGAATTGTCCTGCGCGATGACAACGATCGGCTTCTCAGTTCGCTTGCTTACCGATTTGATGAGCGGTCCGATGAGCAATACCACCAAAATGAAAATGGTAATACCACGCACGGCAGCCAGACCACGCACCATCAAAACGGGCATTTCGGCCGTTCGCTTCTCGCGGAAATACATTCCGAGCGCGTAAGCCACCCCGGCCGCAAGGGCCAGAAGTAAAAACCATGTTGGATATTGGAAAACTATCTGCACTTATCGTTTACGTCAACATTCCTCCGCACACAGATATTGTCTGGCCAGTCACATACGCAGAAAGATCGCTAGCTAAGAACAGCGCGGCATTGGCCACATCTTCGGGCGTTCCGCCTCGTTTAAGCGGAATCTGCTGACGCCATTCTTCCACCACTTTCTCGTCCAGTGCTTCTGTCATTTCCGTTTCTATGAAACCAGGCGTTATGGCGTTGCAACGGATATTTCTTGAACCCAGCTCCTTGGCAATGCTCTTAGTAAAACCGATGATGCCAGCCTTGCTGGCCGCATAATTCGATTGCCCCGCGTTACCCTGAACACCGACAATAGAACTAATGTTGATGATGCTTCCGCTTCTCTGCTTCAGCATGGTGCGTTGCAGCGCCTTGGTCACGTTAAAAACCGATTTCAGATTCGTATCCATCACCGCATCCCAATCCTCCTCTTTCATACGCATCAGCAGGTTATCGCGCGTAATGCCTGCATTGTTCACCACCACATCCAATTGACCGTATTTCTCTACGATCCGATTGATGAGGGCTTCCGCCTCGTCAAATTTGGAAGCATCCGACCGAACAGCCATCACTTCTCCACCATTGACACTCAACTCTGCGGCCAAGGCATTGGCCTTCTCTTCTGAAGAAAGATAGGTGAACACCACCGTGGCGCCCTCTTGCACAAACTTCTCGCAAATGCCTTTTCCTATGCCACGTGTGCCTCCTGTAACTAAGGCTATTTTTCCGTCTAACAGACCCATAAATGAACTCAATCTGCGGTCAAAGATAACAGGGATGAAATAGGAAATCCGAAATAGGAAAATTCGAAACGGTTTCGGATTTCGTCATAAGGTAGTTCGGATTTAAAGCAAACATAATCTGCACGTAATGCGCGCCCAACAACCTTGTGGTTCCTTTGTGCAAACCAACACCAAGGACTTGATGGTCCAACAGGCGAGAGCAGTCATTCCACCGCATTTGCACGGAAGCTCCCAAAAAAGGAGCAAGGAAATGAACCCTCAGCATTTTGCTCCACGGGTGTTCCAATCCTCTTCGATGAACCAACAGAGACCAAAGACGCTTCCGCGTCTTTTTTTATTCGCGATCATTTGCAGCGCCTTGCGCTTCGCTAGGAAATACGATATGCCCAAATCCATAAACCCAACTCAATGAAGTTTGAAACGAGACGGTCGGTCGAAACCGTTATTATCAGCGACACGCACTTGGGAACCTACGGCTGCCATGCCGAAGAACTGGTGCGATACCTGAAAAGCATCCGGCCGAAAAAGTTGATCCTGAACGGAGACATCATCGACATCTGGCAGTTCAGTAAGAGCTACTTCCCTAAGGATCACATCCGTGTGATCAAGGAGATAACGAACATGCTGTCGAAGGGTGTTGAGGTGCATTATATACCTGGCAATCATGATGAGTTTGTGCGCAAATTCTGCGGTCAGACCATTGGCAATCTCCACATTGACAATAAGGTAGTGTTGGATCTGGACGGCCAGAAGTCTTGGATCTTCCATGGCGATGTATTTGATGTGAGCATGCGTTATTCTAAGTGGATCGCAAAATTGGGCGGGCAGGGCTATGACCTTCTTATCCTTTTCAATCGTTTCGTAAATCGTTGGCTACAGCGTTTCGGAAAAGAGAAGATATCGCTTTCGAAACGGGTGAAAGACAGCGTAAAAGCGGCCGTGAAGCATGTGAACGATTTCGAAACCACCGTTTCACTTATCGGCATTTCAAACGGGTATGATAATGTGATATGTGGCCACATTCACAAACCGACCATTAAGACCATCAAAGGCGAAGACGGACAAATAAGCTATATGAACAGCGGGGATTGGATTGAGAACCTGACCTCGTTGGAATACAATGATGGCAAATGGAGTCTGTATCGGTACGAGGAAGACGAACTGTTGAAGGAATACACGCTTGAACCTGACAATGCCATTGAGCAAAGCAGTCAGGAGATATTATTCGGACTGATAGAGGAATTCAGTTTCAGACGCGCATGAGAATACTGTACGCCATACAAGGAACCGGAAACGGCCATCTGAGCCGTTCGATGGAGATCATTCCGCACCTACAGAAACGTGGACAAGTAGATGTGCTTCTGAGCGGAAACCAATGTGAACTGAAATTGCCATTTGATGTCCGTTATCGTTTCCATGGATTGAGTTTCATATTTGGAGAGAAGGGCGGAATCAACTTTACGGCCACCTACAAGAATAACCGTACGCGCAGATTTATGCGAGAGGTGAATTCGTTGGATGTTACGCCTTACGATCTGATCATTTCCGATTTCGAACCCGTTTCTGCCTGGGCATGTATTCTCGCCAATAAACGATGTATCGGTCTGAGCAATCAGGCTTCCATACTTACAGAAGGTGCACCTGTTGTAGAAAGTGGCGATATGTTGGGCAAATTCATTCTGCAGAATTATGCACCCGTTTCAGATGCCTATGGATTTCACTTTCAACGATACAATCCGAGCATTTTCACACCGATCATCCGGAATCAGGTTCGGGAATTGGCAACAACAAACAAGGGACATTACCTTGTTTACCTTCCCGCGCACAGTGATGAACGCATTGTGAGGGCTTTGAAGAGCTTTCCAGAAGTGGAATGGCAAGTGTTCTCCAAACACGGTAGCGAAGCCTTTATTG
>JBJOHR010000237.1:0-19862 GCA_046047575.1 Bacteroidota bacterium
TCCGGCCGGTGCAGCTTCTGGGCTTTCCGTAGCCACTTTCTTCCATGGTCGGAAACGAACTCCGATCATCATCTCGTGGGTGCCGTCAGAGTAGTTCTTCAGGTTCGAAGTGGTCATATCGTAGCTGTAAGCCACCACCAGAAAGTCCTTGTAAGCAAAGCCTCCCATGAATGACACGGCATCTTCATGTCGGTACGATGCTCCTAGCCAGATCTGATCTCTCCAGTCGAACTTAACGCCTGCGTCAAACTGTGGCATGGTAGGAAATACGTACTTGACAAGCAGGTTGGGCATGATACCGAAATCCTTGATGTGGAATGTATAACCACCCATGGCCATGTAGTGGCGGGCCAATGAACTCTTGGTGGCTTCCTGATTTTCGAGGAACTTAAGGTCGTTGCCGATTATCTGCGGAAGCGAAATACCGAAGTTGAAGTTCTTGTGTTTCAGATTGACCCCGAAGGTTGCATCTGCCGTGTAGACCGTCATCATCTGATTAGGAAACACAGGGTCGCCATTCTCATAGAGGGTCACCTTTGTTCCATCAATCCGGTATTGCAAGAGACCGAAGCTCAGACCCATTCCTAATTTCAAGGACTTGGAGAGCTTGAGATGATAGGCATAAGACAGGTAGAACCCTACACGACTGGTAGGTCCGGTGATATCGGCAAAGACCGATCCGCCCATTCCCATGTTGTGCTTTCGGAACGGTCCGTGGGCAGATAGGATGAAGGTCCTTGGCGCGTCTGTAATACCGATCCAATGCAAACGATTGTTCGATTTCACTTCCCAGTAATCATGCTGGCCTGTCATCGCTGGGTTCAGGATGTAGTCGTTGAGCATGTACTGACTGTATTGCGGAATCTGCTGCCCGAAGGACGAGAAGGAGAATCCGAAAACGAGGGTTGATATGTATAGAAGTCGTTTCATGGCTATCATCTAACAATTGTGATCGGTCCGGTGAATGGTTCCTCGAAGTTGGCCGAGTGAATCACGTAGTAATAGGTTCCAACCGGGAGGTCGTTGCCTTTGTACTTGCCATCCCACGGAACAGGGTATCCTGGGGCAGATATGAATAGTTGCTGTCCCCATCTGTTGTAAACCTCTACAATGGCATCATCGAAGAGGTCGATGTTGTCAATGATCCAAACGTCATTTATTCCGTCTCCATTAGGCGTGATACCATCAGGGAACACAATGCCTGGAAGAACCTCTACCAGAACGGAGTCTGTTGCCGTGCAACCATTCTCATCGGTAACTGTCACGTAGAACATGGTGGTTTCTTCCGGACTGGCCAATGGGTTGGTTATGTTCGGATTATCAACAAACTCGGAAGGTTCCCACGTGTATTCCCAACCGGTGACAACACCGTTAGCATTGAGGTTGATCGAGCCACCAGTAGGTATCTGAACGTCAGCACCACCATCGACCGGAGGAATCTGATACGTGTAAATGGTCACTGAATCTTGATCTACGCAGGTGCCGATCGTAACGGTCAACACATAGGTGGTGGTATCGAACGGAGTGGCAATCGGGTCGGCCACCAGCGAATCGCTCAAGGTTGCACCAGGGGTCCAAACGTAGGTTCCTCCTCCAAAACCATCAAGCATGATCGGTGTGGCAACACAAACGGTGTCGTCCTGACCAGCGTCTGCATTGATGTTTACGAGCGTACCCACACTGTAAGTGGCCGTGATGGAACATCCGCTAGCATCGGTAATCACAACCGTGTAGATGCCTGTTTCCACGTTGGTCAGGTCTTCGGTGTTTATGTTGCCCGGAGTCCAAGCAAACGAATATCCTGGAACCCCGCCCACAACGGTAAGGTTGATGGATCCGTTGGCCACGTTGCTACAAGTAGAAGCTACAGAAGTTGCATTGGAAACGATGGCAGGTGGACCACTGACCGTTACGCTGGTCAAGGCGCTACATCCATTCGCATCTGTTACTGTGAGCGTATACGTTCCAACGCAGAGGTCTGAAGCTTCAACGCTGGTTTGACCGGCCGGATCGTTCCACTGGAATGAGTAGGGCGGAGTTCCACCCAATGGGAAGCCGATGGCGCTACCGTCACACAGATTTCCGCACGTTACATCCGTGGCAGTTGCAGAGAGTGTCAGCTCAAGCGGTTCAATAATGGTGACCGAAGCTTGGGTCGTACATGCTGGCGACTGTGAGTCGACCACCGTAACCGTATAGGTGCCAGGACAAAGCCCTGTTGCTGTTTGGGTTGTTTGGAAGTTCGGATCATTCCAGAAGTAGGAGTATGGTCCGGTTCCTCCGTTGGCAAACACGGTGGCGGTTCCATCGCATTCACCGTTGCAGGTCACAGAAGTGAAAATCGGCACAGAGGCGGTCAAGGCAGCAGAATCCGTGATAACGGTTGTTGCTGTAGCTGTACATCCAATGTCGTCAGTAATGGTTACTGACCATATTCCCACGCAAAGCCCTGTGGCTGTTGCCGTGCTTTGGCTCGCAGGATCATTCCACTGATAGATGTAAGGAGCGGTACCACCGGTCGGTGTGACGGTAGCCTCGCCAGTACATCCACCAGAACATAGGATCTGAGATACCGAAGTAATATCGGCTGTAAGAACAGGAGGCTCTGTAAGATCTACCGTAGTCGTATCTGTACAGCCGGCAGCGTCAACTACTATAACGGTGTATTGACCAGCGCAAAGCCCGGTCACCGTTGGAGTTATCTGCAGACCTGGCAACCAAAGCACGTTGTAACCTGGAGTTCCACCCGTGGGTGAAACGGTGGCTTCGCCATCACATACTCCACCACAAGATGGATTGATCACACTTACGGGAGCGTCCAACACAGGAGGTTCAATAATGGTAACACTGACAGAATCAGCGCAACCGTTGGCATCTGTAACCACCACCTGATAGGTTCCAGCACACAAGCCTTGGATCAATGGTGTGGTAGAGTTGTTCGGGTCGTTCCATTGGTAATCATACGGAGCTGTTCCACCTTGTGCCAACACACCTGCAATACCATCGCACGTACCACCACAGGTTATGTTAGTTGCGGAATCGAGCAACACGAGCGGTAAGGGCTCGGTAATGACTGCCGAAGAAGTTCCGGTACATCCCAATGAATCGGTTACAACGATGCTGTAAATTCCAACACAAAGGTCGGTCACCGTATCATTTACAGTTGAATTCGGATCATTCCACTGATACGTGTAAGGAGCATTACCACCGCTGGCCACGGCAATGGCCGTTCCATCACAATCTCCGTTGCACGATGCACCAGTAACGCTTATGTTGATGTTGATCGGATCGGGTTCATCGATCACCACATTGGTGGAGTCTTGGCAGCCTGCTGCGTCCGTAACGATCACGGTATAGGTTCCAGCACAAAGTGCGACCACTGTGTCATTTGCAGTAGACGATGGGTCGTTCCATTGGTAAGTGAATCCGCCCGAACCACCTGTTGCTTCTGCATAAGCCTCACCATCGCAGACCCCATTACATGAAGCATCCGAAGTGCTGGTGGTAATTACGATGGCAGCAGGCTCATCTACAACCACTGTCTGTGTCTCTTGACATCCGTTGGCGTCTGTAACAGTCACGGTATAAGTACCTGCACATAGTCCTGTTGCTGTCGATGCGTTACCACCAGACGGAGACCAGCTAAAGGTATATGGTAGTGTTCCGCCAGATGCGACAATGGTGGCTTCAGCATCGCAAACTCCAGGACACGTAGCGTCAATAGTAAAAGGGATACTAATAGAGATCGGATCTGGTTCATTGACCACTATTTGAGCAGAAGATTCACAGCCGTTAGCATCAGTTACGGTAACGTTGTAAGTACCAGCGCATAATCCAGTTGCTGTAGCACTTGTTTGTCCTGATGGGTCGTCCCACAGAATATCATATGGGGCTGTTCCTCCTAATATCTGAACCAGCCCGGTTCCATCGCAAGCACCATGACAGTTGGCATCGGTACTGGTTGCTGAGATTATAGGACCGTCAACATTGTTGACAGGAATTACCTCAACCGACTCACAACCAGAACCATCAGTGATGGTAACTGTATATATTCCAGCACAAAGATTCGAAGCAGTATCATTGCTTGATACCGAGGGAGCCCAGCTATAAGAATATGGACCTCCATCTCCTCCCGTTGGCGTGAGAAGTATCTCTCCGTTACAAGCGCCACAAGTGGCCTCGGAAACGTTGGCATTTCCGATGATTTCTGAAGGCTCGCTGATGTTAATAACCTGGGTATAGATACAGCCTTCAGCGTCATTTATCTGTACATTGTATGTGCCAGCACAAAGACCTGTAGCAGACGAATCTGTCTGACCGCCTGGAATCCATAGATAGGTGTAAGGTGCTGTTCCTCCTATCGGAGATACTGATGCTTCTCCATCGCAAATTCCGAAACACGAAGCGTCAGTTGTTGCAACAGTAGCGCTTGTTGGTCCACCGGTGTTACTTACAGCAATATCAAAATTCGATGTACACCCTAGATCATCAGTTACATCTACCGTATAAACCCCAGCACAAAGCCCGGTAATATCGGAAGTTGTTTCTCCATTACCCCAAATGAATGAGTAAGCAGGAACGCCACCATTAGGAACAACGTTTATTTCACCATTACAAATTCCACACGTTGCATCGACAACAGTGGATGTTATGGTAATCGGAGAAGGGTCTTCGTCAACAACTACGGTTTCCTGCGTTGAGCAACCACTGGCATCGGTCACTGTAACCGTATAAGTGCCCGCACAGAGACCTGTTGCTGTTGAAGCAGTACCTCCAGAAGGCAGCCAAGCGTAAGTAAAAGGTAAAGTTCCTCCAGAAGCTATCACTGTCGCCTGTCCATCACAAACACCAGAGCAGGTAGCATCAACAACCAATTGTAAACTCAAGGAAATTGGATCCGGATCCTCAATTTGAATCTGAGCGGTCGATTCGCATCCGTTGGCGTCAGTAACCGTTACATTATAGATTCCTGCACACAGACCAGTGGCAATGGAATCGGTCTGCCCGGCAGGATCGTCCCAAAGGATGGAGAAAGGAGCGGTTCCTCCTGTAATGGATACTAGACCAGAACCATCGCAAGCACCATCACATGTGGCATCAGTTGCAGAGGCCAGGATTGTTGGACCGTCTATGTTACTGACTGGAATTGATTCGATCGTTTCGCATCCAGATGCATCAGTAATGGTCACTGCGTAAATTCCAGCACAAAGTCCGGTTGCAATATCGTTGGTCGAAACCGCAGGTGCCCAGTTGTAAGTGTACGGACCTCCGTCTCCTCCAGTTGGTGTAAGGACAATTTCGCCATTGCATACTCCGCAAGTGGCTTGGGTAACGTTCGCATTGCCCTCGATTTCCGTAGGCTCATTAATCGTTACGATCTGCGTGTAGATGCAACCTAATGAATCACTGATCTGTACGTTGTAAACACCGGCACAAAGCCCTGTTACAGTAGCGGTTGTCTGTCCTCCAGGAACCCACAGATAGGTATAAGGTGGAATTCCGCCAACTGGTGTAACGGTAGCCTCGCCATCGCATACTCCAAAGCAAGAAGCATCGGTGCTAGTAACTGTGGCACTGGTTGGTCCTCCATCATTGCTTACAGCAATATCGAAGTTAGATGTACAACCAACTGCGTCCGTTACATCAACCGTGTAAACCCCCGGACAAAGACCGTTGATACTGGCGGTCGTTTCACCATTACCCCATAGGTAAGTGTAAGGGGGCACACCACCGTTAGCTATGATTGAGATCTCTCCGTTGCAATCGCCACAGGTTGCATTGACAACTGTGGTATCGATGGATATCGGAGTCGGTGGTTGAAAGATCGTTTCTGTGGCCGAGGCAACACATCCGTTAGAACCTGTAACAGTTACCGTATAGGTACCGGCACACAAGTTCACTGCCGACACGGTGGTCTGGTTGTTGGGGTCGTCCCATAGATATGTGTAAGGAGGAGTACCTCCTGTCACGAACACACTTGCAATACCATCGCATTCACCAAAACAGCTCACATCATCGGCCGTGGTAGTTGCAACCAACAGTTGAGGCTGCGTGATAACGATAGTTGATACGGATACGCAGCCGTTGGCGTCAGTAACGGTGACGCTATACGTGCCAGCACAAAGGCCAGTGGCTGTCGGAGTGGTCTGACTATTAGGGTCATTCCATTGATATGAGTAAGGCGAAGTACCACCGGTAGCGGTTACCGTTGCCGTGCCATTACAATCTCCGAAGCACAAAGCGTTAGTTGAATTGGAGATGTTGGATGAAAGCCCATTTGGCCCGGTGATCGTTATGGTTTCTGAAGCCGTACATCCGTTAGCATCTGTAACAGTTACTATGTACGAACTGGCGCAAAGGCTATCTGCAGATTGTGTGTTCTGAGAGAGCGCATCGTTCCATTGATAGGTGTAAGGGCCAGTTCCGCCTGTAACATCAGCGGTTGCTTCACCGATACATTCGCCATCGCATTGAAGATTTACAATGCCAGAGAAAGAGATGACCAACGGATCCGGTTCAGAAATAGTGACCGG
Organism: Bacteroidota bacterium; assembly: GCA_046047575.1. Lineage (GTDB taxonomy): Bacteria > Bacteroidota > Bacteroidia > UBA10329 > UBA10329 > UBA10329. The sequence goes on from JBJOHR010000237.1 coordinate 6,534, forward strand.
GGCGATGAAATCACAGTTATTGGCGTCTGTGACGGTTACCGTGTAGCTACCAGCGCAGAGGCCCGTGGCGGTTGCAGTGGTCTGTCCAGATGGGTCATCCCACAGGTAGCTGAACGGAGCGGTCCCCCCTGAAATTACGGCTGTAGCAGTCCCATCGCAAACACCATTACAAGTCGCATCCGTACCATTTACAACTGCGGTAAGGCCTACAGGATTATTAACGGTTCCAGAAGTATTATCTGAACATCCATTTGCATCCGTAACTACCACTGTGTAAGTACCAGCGCAAAGGTCTATAGCAGAGGCAGTTGTCTGCGTTTGAGGGTCGTCCCACAGGTAAGTGAAAGGAATGGTACCTCCGGAAGGAATAACCGTGATGGAACCATCACAATTACCAGAACATGTTCCGTTATCGACAATCAGAAGAGAAACACCGATCGGTGTGGGCTCTGACAAGGTTACTTGATTAACGGCCACACATCCGTTGGCATCGGTAAGGGTTACAGTATACAGACCAGCACAAAGGCCAGAGGCAATGGAGTCCGTTTGTCCAAGGGCATCATCCCACAGATAGGCGAACGGTGGAGTACCACCGGTCGGTGTTGCTATGGCCTGTCCGTTACAAGAGTCATTACATAATGGGTCGATACCCGTCATGGCTATAGAGGCGGATGGAATGTCGTTCACCAACGAAGTCACAACCACATCACATCCGGTTGCATCCGTTACGGTCACGTTGTAAACGCCTGCGCAAAGACCTGTTGCCAGTGTATCCGTGTTAGGAACGGCAGGGGACCAGCTATATGAGAATGGAGCCACACCAGTGATCGGTGTCAGATCGATCTCACCGGTGCACATACCGCAGATGGAGTTAACTACGGTCTGTCCGATCTGAATCTGGGCAGGCTCATTGATTACAACGGTTTCTGTGTAGATACAGGTTAAAGAATCCTGAATCTGAACATTGTAAGTTCCAGCGCAAAGACCGGTAACGTTGCTCGTATTAAATCCTCCAGGCACCCATTGATAAGTGTATGGTGGGGCGCCTCCGATACCGGTAACGGTTGCTTCTCCATCACAGGCACCAAAGCACGATGCATCTACAATTACAACGTTAGCTCCAGTTGGCCCATCAGAGTGATCAACAGGAATGAAGAAGTTCTCTTGGCATCCGTTTGCATCCGTCACCTCAACGTTGTAAACACCAGCGCACAGGTTATTGATGGTAGCTGTTGTTGCACCCGTGTTCCAAAGGTAGGTGTAAGGAGCGAATCCGCCTGTTGGTGTTACGGTTATCGCACCATCGCAAGATCCGCAGGTTGCATCTGTAACATTTGAACTGATAGTGATCGGACCAGGTTCATTGACCGTAGCCAATGAATCGTTGCTTCCTGTACCATTGAAGGTTATGCCCCAATCGAAAATATATCCGTCATCAATGGCGAAGTTGTCCGTCACGGTGATGGTCCAGTTTCCGTTCATTGGGCATCCTACAAAGTTCCCTAGCGACTCTTCCGGAGTGTAACTTCCCGCAGGCAAGGCATCACCCTGTGAAACTGGAACGGTGTTGTTGGCGATGGCCTCCTGTTCCATTGTTCCGTAAGTCGGATTCGGATTCCAGCAGTAAACCCAACCAACACCGGGGTTACCAAGTCCAGAGTCGTCCGCATCGCCCAAGAATGTTGAACCGGCAGGATTGACTCCAATAGACTGAACTAGATCCACTGTGGTGCCGTTAGGGCAGGTCAATTGAATATCAAGGTCGCCCAAGTAGGAATGTTCTATGTTCAGGCAGACTTCCTGAAAATCGGCTGGGCTGGTCAGTGTTGCCCCGGTAGGGAAACCTGTAACGTTGATGGATGTGGTGTATGTATCACCATCGCCATCGGGTAGATAAAGTGTACCTCCTGCAAAGTTGCCACCCAAGGTGACCGTGCTTGATGTGCAGCCGTTGGCATCAGTTACCAGAATAGAGTAGGTCCCTGCGGGAATGTTGCTCAGGTCTTCAGTTGTTTGACCTCCCGGAAACCATTGATACGTGTAACCTGGTGAGCCACCGGAAACGGTCAGGTCAATTGCTCCGTCAGAACCGCCTTCGCAGGTAACATCGGTGACGGCCATGGAAATGACTATCGGGTCGGGTTCAATTATAGTGAAAGACTCAACGACTGAACAATTGTTGGCATCGGTAACTGTAAGCGTGTAATTGCCAGCGCAGAGGTTAGTTGCAGTAGGGCCGTTTCCACCAGATGGCTGCCAATTGTAGACAAATGGGCCAGCTGTGCCGGTTACTGTTGAAGTGGCACTTCCATCGCAACTTCCGTTACACGATATATCTGTGGAAGCTACAGAAACCTGCAGGTCGTTATCGGTAATGGTGAACGATGCCGTGTCAGAACAACCGTTGGCATCTGTTACTACAACCTCATAATTTCCTGCACAAACAGAAACGGACGAAGGACCTGAGAAAGTTGATGGTGACCAGTCGAATACGTAAGGCAATGTTCCTCCGGTCGGAGAAACGCTCATGGTACCATCGCAAAGGCCAGAACAGGTAGCATTGCTACTTGATGGGTTCAACACTAACACGTTGGGCTCTAGAATTTCAACTTCAAGGGAATCTTCGCAACCGTTGGCATCTGTTACAAGTACCTCGTAAATTCCTGGAGCAAGGTCAGATGTATCTTGCGAAGTAGAGCCGCCAGGTGACCACAGGTAGGTATACCCAGGATTTCCTCCGCTTACAGAAATGTTTATCGCTCCATCAATTTCTCCATTACAACTGATGTCCTGATGTATCTCGGTAATATTGATAGGAGCTGGGTCTACTATGTTTACGGTGGGGAACACCCTTTGACAGCCAATGGCATCTGTGACCGTGAGCGTATAAGAACCAGCACTCAGGCCAGAAATATTCTCTGTGGTTTGGGCCGTGCCTGTCCACGAGAACGAATACGGTGGTGTACCTCCAGTAATTCCCGATGAAGTAATTGACCCATCGTTGAGTCCGGAACAAGTTGGAGGCGTTCCGGTGAGTGTGCCAGACCAATTTGGTGGCGACAGGATGGTAAATGGTTCGGTACTTGAACAGCCATTGGCATCAGTAGCGGTAACGCTATATGTTCCACCATTCAACCCTGAAATAGAATCGCTGGTCTCTGCAAAAGGAGGCCAAGAATAGGTGTAAGGAGCGAGGCCACCGCTAACGTTCACCGTTGCTGTTCCAACGTTACCATCTGGACACGTATCGTTGGTTGTAGAGATCACCATTGTAAAAGGAGCCGGATCATCAATGACAGTAAAAGCAATGGCAGCCTGACAGCTACCGCCACTTCCATCTTCTCCAACCACGATTATCTGGTAATTGCTTACCCCGGACCCAAGGCCAGAAAAACAGTAGTCTGTAGCCGTTTGCGGACCAGAACTAAGAACCAATGGTCCGTTGAATAATTGATAGGTGTAGTCTGCGAATCCTCCAGAGATGTAGATGCAGATCTCTCCATCATTGAAGCCGCTGCAAGAAACATCGGTTGTTACAACGGAATCAATGACCACCGGACATTGGGCCTCGGCATCAACCGAATGACCTATGAAATAAAAGAGAGGAAGTCCGAATGTGAATAGTGCGCGTAAAAGTCGCTTCATATCAGTAGGATTATTGTAGGGTCAGTAATACTGGGTAGTGTTGCTCAAAAAGTGGGGTTAAAGTACAACTTTTCGAAGTTCCTCAATAGGGGGTGGTTCCGATGAATTGTCTTGGTTTTTGTTCTCAATTTATCTGATTTTGGACTGGTTCAGGGATCAACCATTAGGGTCATGACGTTAACTGGGCCATTAGTAGGCCGATCTGATCAATGGTCATTGGGCGGGCAGAGGCTATGCTAATGGCCGCTTTGGGCATGGATCTTATGATAGCTTCTTTCGGCTCCTGAGCAATGCACGTGGCCCCCATATTACTGAGCTTGAGCATTCCCGCTGCTCCATCCTTTCCTCCACCGCTCAATAAGATGCCCATACTCCGACTGCCGAATACCGAAGCAATGGAGAACATGGTCAGATCAATGCTGGGTCTGCTGTAGTTCACAGGTTCCGAATAATCCATAGCAAGCGTACGGTCATTTTCTACCAAAAGGTGATAATTGGCCGGGGCGATGTACGCGAATCCCGGTTTCAAGGTTTCCTTTTCGTCAGCCTCCTTCACTCGGATCTCGGTGCTCTGCTGTAGTACTGCCACCAACGAGCTCTTTACGTTACTCCGCCTGTGTAGGACAATGACTATTGGAATTGAGTAGCTGTAGGGTAGCCGCTTAAGCAGTTGTTTTACAGATGTGACACCACCTGTCGACCCACCTATGACTATCACCTCAATGTTCTTCGAATTGGGCATGCCTGCTACTTTTTTCGGTAGACCTTCTCTTTCGGATCCACTTCTTCGAAGGCAAATCTATCGTCTGCAAAGAGTAGGCTTTCTTTTGTTCCAAGACATAGGAATCCGCGTTTATTCAGGCTCTCAGAAAACAGACGGACAACCGTAGATTGAAGCGGTTTTTGAAAATAGATCAATACGTTCCGGCATACAATGAGGTCGAATTGGCCGATACATTGGTCCGATACCAGGTTGTGATTCCTGAATTGAACGCTTCTTCTTAGCAACGGGCTGAATGTGGCCGATCCGTAGTCAATCTGAAAGTAGTCGGACAGTTTTCCGGTTCCACCACTATTGATATAACTCTGCTCGTAATCCAACATACTTTTAATAGGTATGATTCCCCTAGAGGCTTTTTCCAATGCTTCGGTGTTAAGGTCCGTGGCAATGATCTCCGTTTTGCCAAGGCATCCGGCCTCGTGCAGCACAATACACATGGAATAGACCTCTTCACCTGTGGAACAGCCGGCATGCCACACCTTGATCGTTTCTTTGTCGCGCAATTGAGGAATCACCCGTTCGCGCAAGGCAAGGAAGAATTCCGGGTCACGGAACATCTCTGTTACATTTACAGTGACTTCATTAATGAAAACACCCATGTAATCACCTCCGCCCGAGAGCCTATCGATGAGGGCGGAGAATCGGCCAGAAGCATCTCTGTCTACAATGCGTTGGACCCGTCTGGTGAAAGAGGCTCTGGAGTAGCCGGAGAAATCGATTCCACGAACATTGCGGACAACCTCAATTATCCGATCGACCTCTGATTCACCAACAGTCAACTTGGGATGATTGCTCATGGTCGGCTGCTAATGATCGCTCATTCAATACGTACAAATTTGTACTAGCCTTGATGTCCTGTGCTCTTCGGTTTCAATCACCAAGGTGTACAGACCGTTCGCGGTGCCAGTTAGGTCAACAGGAATGGAATGTGTTCCGTTGCGAACAGAACCATCCGATTTGAACAGCTGTCTGCCTAGCAGATCAACCATTGAAACAGAAACAGTTGATAGTTGCGTGGCGGTAAACTGAATGTTAAACTCTCCGGCAGTAGGATTCGGATAGATCGCAATGTCCTGGATTGTCGAAAATTCTTCAACGCTCACACTTTCCAAGGTCAGGAACGCGGTGTCATTACCGCAGGTGTTGGAAGCCACGAGATACATGTCTACCGTTCCGTTGGTGCTGAAACTGTGCGTAGGCTCAAAATCTGTACTTGTTGCCCCATCACCAAAATTCCATTCGTAGGTAGTTGCATCCAAAGAAAGATTGTTGAATCCGATATCATAAAGCTCCAGATCAGGAGAAAACGCTGCTGTTGGTAAGGGATTCACGATTACCTGAATAGAGTTTGATGAACTGGAACATCCCAACCAATCGATTATGGAAAGCACAAAGGTTCCGCTTTCATGAACAGTGATATCCTGAGAAATGGAGCCTGAATTCCACAGGTAATATGGATAGCCTTCTGGTCCAGAAAGGATGACACTGCCGCCTTCGCAGAATTCGGTTGCACTACTTGCCATTACCGTTGGCTGTGGTGGGTTGGAAACCTGTTCCACTTCAAATGCGAGGGTGTCTGTGCAGCCGGTATAATGAGTTACAACCAACTGGTAGTTGCCTGCGGTCAGCAGCACATTCTGACCGGTTTCGGCTGTTGGAAGCCATTCGTATCCCGCGTAGTTCTGAACCACCCAAAGTTCTGCCCCGGCAGAGCCAATGCAGTACTCCGTATTGCCGTTCATGGTAAGCGGCAGATTGGGTGGACAGTTGATCTGTGCCTGCGCCACCGCAACTGTCAATATCATTCCGAGGAGGATCAAGCCGTGTTTCATTTTCCGATTCTACTGTTCATTAAAGCTTTTCTGTCCGGACCAGCGCCTGTGTTCCATGTATACTCACTTTCACAAGGTAAATTCCACGAGTCATGGAGGTCATGTCAAGCGCTAATCTGTTTTCGCCAACGTAAACGTTATGATTTTCGGTTAGCACCAACTTCCCGGTTGTAGAATAGACCTCTATATCTGCCTGACCGTTTGCCTTACTACTAAGATGCAAGGTAGTTTGGGCATCGACAGGGTTAGGATACAACCGTAAAGAGAAAACCGAATTCGATTCTTCAATGCCGTTCGGATCCGCAATATTCATGGTGTATCCTTCTTCATCCAGGCTGCTTGGAACAGGTGTTGGAAGGTCAATGGAGGTAGGAAGTCCGAAGGAAGACAGCAGCCCTCCTGTAATGGAGGATATATCTACGTTGCCCTCGCTCAAGGTGAGAATGTTGATCACAAACTGGCCGCTTTCTGTAGGTGTCCCATCAATGGTTATGTAGCCAGAAGCATTGGCAATGTATGTACAAGGAGTAGCATCACAGCTTGCGCTGACACCGTTCGGAAGGCCTTGAATGATCAAACTTGTCCGTTCCACAAGAAGGTCGAACGACTGATTCTCTAGGTTGAGCAGACCGAGCACAGGCTGGGTCTGGGGATAGACGAAGGCTAATGCCTGCTCCACAACTTCACCGCTTATGCTTGCCGTTTCAGGTACCGTGAAATCTATAACCTGACCGACATAGGCAATATCCTGTTCACCGTTGGGAAGTGCCGAAGCGGAAGGGGTGAACATCTGAGCTTTGGTGGCCGCCACGGCAAAGCCAACTATCAAAAATGTAAAGAAGGGTTTCATCATAAGCCTACGAATTTGGATAAGATTCGCACGGTAAAGGTTCGAAAAATCGGTCATAAAAAAAGGCGGTGAGTGATCACCGCCTTTCATTCAATTAGATATGCGATCAGATCTTTTGTGTTCTGATCAACGCCTGATTGCCGTTTATGGCAGCCTTGATCATATAAATTCCTGCAGGCATTGCAGAAAGATCAATGTTGATTCGGTTAGTCCCCAAACGAACACTGGTTGAGTTGGCCTGAACCAATGCACCAGTAATAGAGTAAACTTCCACAGAGGCGATTCCTGCAACTGTCGATTTTACTTCCAACGTTGAGTTACCCACCGTTGGGTTAGGATAGAAGCTCATAGAGAAAACGGCATTTGCCTCTTCAATTCCGTTCGGATCAACAATGTTCATTGTATATCCTTCTGCATCCATTACGCCAGGAATCGTTGGGATTGGAATTGGGAACCCGATGCCTGGATCGAATGTTCCACCAAAAGGAAGAGTAAATCCTTGAATAGTGGTCTCTCCAGCAGTCTCAGAAGTAATGTTTACAGTAAAAACACCCGCAGCGCTCGGGGTGCCCGAGAGGACGATATCTCTATCTCCACCAGCGTTCACGGTGCAGCCGTTACAATCAGAGGAAATCCCTGATGGAAGACCCGCAACCGTAAGCACCGTAGATGCCACAGTGATCGGATAAGTCGTGGAACCATTGATAGCGGCACCAGCGATGGCTTGAACTGCCGAAGGCAAGAGATCCAAGATCTGCTGGCCAGTGAGTTCAGCAGTGGTTGGAATATCTGCGTTGATTGTTTGGTTGTAAGTTGCACCCAGTTCACCCGAAGCCAGTGGTGTTCCGGCAGCCGGAGTATAAGTCTGTGCTGTGGACACAGCTACAAACGCACCGATTGAAACAATAGAAAGTAGAGTTTTTTTCATTTTTTTTGATTGAATTGTTAGAGATTGTGTCCCAAAGGTAAAAATCCAAGCAAGTAATCGCATACTTGGACATTAATATGTTGTAGAAACAAAAAACGCGGTGCGAATTGTTTCGCACCGCGTTTTCCAGTTCCGTTCCACTGATTTTCAAACACCTATCGGCATTCGTTTTTTCTCTACCGACATCAGTTCGCTCAGCGACATTTTGGTCAAGAGTTGTATCTCTTGTGCAAATCGCTTCTCCGATGCCGTCATTCTCTTTTTGTTCTTCCCTGTTTCCATGACCGTATATATTGCGTTGTTTCCAGATTGCTTAACGCCCCAACCTTGTTCCGGTTACCAAATACCGACAAACAACCTGATAGACTTGATTAACGACATGGTTTACCGTTAACCCGCAAAAAGTGAATATCATTGCCAACTACTCAAATGAAAGTTCTTGTTCTCTACTATTCGCAGACCGGCCAGCTAAAGGAAATAACCAACAGGTGCCTGTCGCCATTGGTCAAAGACCCAACAGTGGATGTTGATTTTGTGAAGGTTGAAACCGAACATTCCTTTCCATTCCCCTGGACAAGGCTTACCTTCTTCAATGCTTTCCCCGAATCCGTTTTCGGCATTCCATTCAAACTGAAGCCCATCGGTGTTGATCTGGCCAAGAGCTACGACCTTGTCATATTGGCTTATACGGTCTGGTATCTGAATCCGAGCATTCCTATTTCTAGCCTGCTTCAAAACGAAGAGGCAAAGCGCATTTTCAACGGAAAGAAAGTGGTTACCCTTATTGGCTCACGGAACATGTGGGTGCTGGCTCAAGAACGTGTTAAGCGTCACTTGAAAGAGTTGAAGGCCGACCTGATCGGAAATATCGTTCTCATAGACCGCAATAAGAACCTCGTCAGCATCATCACTATAATAAGATGGATGTTTTATGGAAAGAAAGATCCATTCTGGGGTTTTCCGCGGGCAGGCATCATTCAGGAAGATATTGAGTCGAGCAACCGTTTTGGAGAAGTTCTGCTGAATCGACTGAAGCAAAATGATTTTACCGACATGCAGGAAGAGTTGAATGCGAAAGGCGCAGTAGAGATCAACCCTTCACTCGTCATTCTGGAAAAACGGGCCACGAAGCTTTTCCATATGTATGGCAACTTCCTCATCAAAAAAGGAGGATTTTTTGACAAGGAGCGTTTGGGCCGCGTAAGCCTACTGTCTTACCTGCTTCCTATTGGCGCATTTATTCTATCACCTGTTACAACATTATCTTCTTTCTTGATTTCTGTCATTAAACGGAAAGAACTTGCTGACGAGATTCGCTACTACAAACAGAATTCGTTGCGTCAGTGAACAATTCTACGAGAATCTACTTATTTGAATTTGTGGTATGCAAGCATACCTTTGCGCGGCCTTAAGCCGCCCCATTTAGACAGCAAAGTTGAAGGAAGTTTACATTACAGCACTGGCCAAGTATTTACCGAATCAGCCCGTTTCAAACGATGAAATGGAGTCGTATCTGGGTATGATCGGAGGCAAACCTTCCCGAGCAAGAAGAATCGTTTTGCGTAACAACGGAATTCGATCACGCTATTATTCAATAGGAAAAGATGGATCGCTTTCCCATTCGAATGCGCAGATGGTGGTAGAGGCCATCCGCAAGCTTGGCATTTCAGAGGAACAGATCGAACTTTTATCATGCGGCACGTCCGCATCAGACCAAACGCTTCCATCGCACACGGCAATGGTGCACGGACTGCTCAATTCCGACATGGAGATCATGTCACCATCAGGCGCATGTTGCTCAGGTATTCACGCCATGAAGTTCGGCTATCTGAGTATCAAAGCGGGCGAAACTACCAACGCGGTCTCTGCCGGTTCAGAGTTGATTTCGCCAATGATGTTGGCTCGCAACTTTGAGTCGGAATCTCGTTCAGAATCGGAATTGGAATCCAATCCGTTCATTGGGTTTGAAAAAGATTTTCTGCGTTGGATGCTATCTGATGGCGCGGGTGCCGCCTTACTTCAAGACAGGCCGAACAGCAACGGTCCTTCGCTAAGAATTGAATGGATAGAGAGCCGTTCATACGCTCATGAATACGAAACCTGCATGTACTCTGCGGCAGATAAGCGGGATGATGGTTCGGTCAAAAGTTGGAAGGAATTTGAACCTGAGGAATGGCTGGATCATAGTGTCTTTGCCATGAAGCAGGATGTAAAGTTGCTGAGCAGCACCATTGTTCCGTTAGGCGGTAAATTCCTTACGGAAATTGCCAAGCGAAGAAACTTGGATGTATCTTCGGTTGACTACTTCCTTCCGCATCTTTCCTCCAATTTCTTCCGCCAGCAGGTTTACGACCAATTGGTGGCCGATGGTATGGAAATTACCGAAGATAAGTGGTACACTAATTTGGTAGAAGTGGGCAACGTGGGCTCAGCATCTATCTACATCATGCTCGAAGAGCTGTTCAATTCAGGAAAGCTTAAAACGGGTCAGAAGTTGCTCCTAATGGTTCCTGAAAGTGCCCGTTTCTCTTACGCATACGCACTTCTTACCGTTTGCTAAAGTATGCTAGTTGGCCGCGAAGATGTGTTGAAATTCATCCCACAGCGGCCACCCATTGTGGTCGTTCACGGTCTTCTTGAGCATTCCGAAAATTCATCTGTTTCGGAGTTTCATGTGGAGGAAAATCACCTGTTTGTGCGTGATGGCAAGTTCCTTCCTTCTGGTCTGATGGAAAATATTGCCCAGACCTCTGCCTTGCGTTCCGGGTTTCACTTCTCTCAGCAGATGCAAGAAGGAGGTGATCAGAAAGAACCGCCAATCGGGTTTATCGGTGCGTTGAAAAACTTCGTTGTTTCCGACCTCCCATCAGTAGGTTCCGTCCTTAAAACCAAAGTCACTGTACTTCACGAGGTAATGGGAATGCAAGTGGTGGAAGCCGAAGTGCAATGTGGTAGAATCGTCATCGCATCGTGCGAAATGAAAATTTTTCTAAGCCAAGAAAACGATACAAGTGTTGGGTCATCTTGAGTGATTTTGCGCAGCAAAATTGTATCGAAAGATGTGTGTAGGGAAAGGATTGAAATTAATTGAACAAATTCGCGACAGAATCCTTAAAAGCATTTTAAAACCGAACCATGTCACAAGAGCTGATTGAAAAACTGAAAGTGCAGATCATTGAAACGCTGAACTTGGAAGACCTTGAGCCTTCGGACATTGATGCCAATGACCCACTTTTTGGTGATGAAGGCATTGGGTTGGATTCAATTGATGCGTTGGAACTCATTGTGCTTATGAACAAGGAATACAACATTCAGATAGCCGATCCAGAAGAGGGCAAGAATGTTTTCTATTCGATCAAAACCATGGCCGATTACATTCAGGCCAACTCGTAAAACTCCCCTCTTGAGAGGTGTAGGGGTGTGTCAATTCCGCTCCTCAATAAACCTCGTCAGGTCGTCCTGATAGCTTTTAAAGGTGAACGAATTCACCACACGGTAATAATTCTGCGTGTCAAGGCAGTAATCGAACGCGTATTTCGCTACGGTCAACTTAGAATCATCATACGTAAGTATGTTCAACATCTCCACGATCTGATCTGTTCGGAAACACTGCTTCGATTTGATCATCATCTTCGCTTGCTTCTCCATTGAATCTTTGAACGTGGCCGCCTTTACCAATTGTATGATCTCTGAAAGGTCCTGCGGGGTCACTTCACAGACCGGCTGTGGTATCGGCACCGGTTCAGGAACAGGCACCGGCTGAGGGATGGGAACCATCTCTACAGCCACACCTCCTATAAGGTCATGCAACCTGAACGCACTGCTAAAAAGCTGAAAACTATCGTACACGTCATAGAAATTCTCAGGGTCAATTACTCGCGTATGACTGGCATAAGCAAAGTCGATCCGGTAGGGATCCTGTCCAAGCAGGCCACACACCTGAAAAACCTGCGCGCTGCTCAGGCAATAAGGTTCAAATACCTGCATGGCTGTCCTGAACCGCATGGCCTCTTGCGGAAGCGCCCTCAGCTGTTGCATCTGTGTTTGAAACGCCCTCGGATTCATGACCCCGCGGCAATTCTGCGCGTTCGCGTTGAAGGAGAAGATGAATAATGAAAGCAGGAAAAGGTATCGCATGATCTATAAGATAGTGTGTTAAATGAAGTTCCCTTCTGGTTTCGAAATTACTTTTTCCCCTCTTACAATTCCGCTCTTTGTCCCTATAGCTCCCGATAACTATCGGGACGGGACAAGGAGGGCTTAGGGGAGGTCAGAGCTTCACAAGAATTATTCCAAGCATAACCAACACCACACCGATCAAGCGCGTTCGGCTAAAATCTTCTTTCAGCAGCCAATAACCAGCAATGGCCCCGAACACCACCGAAGCCTCGCGAACGGCCACGATCCTACTCACTGGCGTGGTCTGCATCACATATAATATGATGAGGTAACTGCTGGTGGCAATGACGCTCACGATCACGGTCGGTTTGATCAACGTGTTTAGCGTCAAACGCATCTCCGTCATCCTACTTTTCAGTACGTAGGGTAAGAACATTAAGGTGGAAACAACTTGCGATGCCGCCAGAACCGGGATCGGATGTATTTCCGCCACCAACATTTTATCTATGATCGTATAGCTCATTATGAGAGAACCACAGACCAGCGCTAGAAAAATTCCCTTGGGAGATGTGGCACTGCGGTTTCTTCGGTAGGAGAGAATGGCAATTCCCGAAACAACCATTGCAACACCCGATGCGGAAGTGCCTGTAACCGATTCGCGGAGAATCACCAGTGCAAGAACCACTGCGCCAGCAATTCCGCTACCGCGAACGATCGGATACAGCGTGCTGATATCGCCATTCTTGTAAGTAAACGTTAGAACAAAACCGTATATCGCATGAAAAACACCGGTAACCAGAAGTAAGGTAATGAGCAGTGGCGTCAATCTAACATCGTTCAAAAATGGAATGGATAGCAGCACTGTAATGACCGAACTGAAGCAGAACGAAAGATAGATCATGCTGTAGTTGCCCGCGTACTTCTTCGCAACGAAGTTCCACGATGCATGAAGCAATGCGCTTGTCAGAACCAAAAGGAACGTTAAAGTTGACACCTTGCAAAGGACGAGATTCAGCCAGTCGGACTATCAGATCACGCACAAACTTTCGAACACATTTTTCATTTTCTCCTTTTTCGTTTCTCCACCCCGATTCAATGCTGATATTCGCGTCCAAATAGTAATTAGCATATTCGCAGCTCATTCGTAATTCGTAACCATGAAAGGACCGATTTC
>JBJOHR010000238.1:0-11625 GCA_046047575.1 Bacteroidota bacterium
CCCATCGAGCGGTTTCAAGGTGACATCAATCTCGGTCTCACGTTTCGTATTTCTTTTTCTTTCGTGCTTCGTGCTTCTTTTTGCCACAGGCTGCGAAAAGGACAAGCTTTATGAGGTGAATGAGGAAACCCTCCTGCCGTCCAACGCCAACAAAACCAAGCTGAAATCAGACCAGCAATACATCGCTATTCTTTATGCCAACCTTTTTCAAACGGCTCTATCAAGCGATGATCTTTTCGAAGCCAGCGAATGCGTGCAATCCATAGGCGACAAGGACCTTGTGCATGAAGTGCTGATCAGCAATTACATGAACAAACCATCTGTAATTCTTCCTACGGATCAGGAAATGAGAGCTGATGTTGATGCATTCATCACCGAAACCTACAACAGGTTTCTGGTCAGGAATCCAACAGAGGCCGAACGCCAGTTTTTCAAGAATTACATCAACACACACCCGAACGTAAGGCCAGAATTGGTGTACTTCTCCTTCGCACTTTCTAACGAATACCAATACTATTAAGAATTAGGTATGAAGAATTATGAATTAGTAATGATGCGGGAATTGGGATGTTCAAGGGCTTCTCATTCGTCATATTCGCATATCATTCGTAATTCGTATCAGCCAAAATGAAAAGGAGAGGATTCATAAAGAAAGCAGCAGCGGCAACAGCAGGGGCGTTTGTTGCCCCGTATATTCTTCCATCAGGTAGATTGTTTGCCGCTACGGGCGCGCAGCTGGCGGAGCATGTGGTAATGGTAATGTTTGCAGGTGGTGTTCGGCAGCAAGAAAGCGTTGAGCAGACCTACTTAGCGCAGAGTCAAGGTATTCCAATTGAAGGGAATATCATGTACAACATGTTGGATGGCACGGCACCAACCCAGAAGATTGTTTACGGTACAGATGGCAGCTTAGCTGGTGACACTCCCATTCCGCAGATCCTGAGTTCCACCATTCAGCAGCAAGGCACGCTGTTTAAAGAAGTGAGAAGCAGCCATGCGGGGCATTATGGCGGAATGAATGCCTTGCTTCAGGGAAATACGCTTTACTCCCAGGGATTACGTCAAAAGCCGATCAACCCAACCATTTTCGAGTACACAAGAAGGCATTTGGGAACTCCTGCTTCCAAGGTTTGGTTCGTAGGAAACGGCATTGGCAATTCAACTCCGCTGATGAATTACAGCAGCCATCAGGACTATGGCGCAAACTATGGTGCAAACTTCCTTGCGCCTAACGTTACGTTCGGCTCCCAGGGAATCGAACATCTCTCTGACGCCAAGATCTACCATCCCGAAGAGGAATTGGACCCGATCTATCAGATGAAGTATTTCCTCGACAACAACTTCGATAACATTGGAGGCACCATCGAGTCTATTTACAACACGGAGGATGAAAAGCAGAACATCAAACTGTTTATGCGTGAGATGTATAACCTTGGCGGAAACATTGCCAAGCCGCCTGTTTCTGATAATGGCGATCTGAGCACAGTTGGTTACGCAGTTGAGGTTATGAGGTGGTTCAAACCAACCCTAACCGTTGTCAATCTGGGTGCGGTTGATGCATGCCACAGCGATTATACCAGCTATCTCCGTGCCTTGCACAGAGCAGATCACGCAGTTGGCCATATCTGGAATCAGGTTCAGCAGATCCCTGAAATGGCTAACAATACTATTATGCTGGTTACGCCAGAATGTGGAAGGAACCTTACGCCAAACCCGATAAAGGATGAGAACGATTGGCTGGCATTCGATCACTCTGATGCCAATACACAACGCGTTTTCACGCAGATGGTCGGGCCGAATGTGCCCTCCAACTTGGTGCGTGGCGGAGTTGGAAATCAGCTTGGAGAAACAGCCGATAACTGCCCAACCATTGCAGAAATACTAGGATTCAAGGCGGATGTTATGGGAACCGGTCTCATCTCATCAACTGCGCAATCATTATTCGATCGGATTTGAAAAAGCTAGCGACATACCTATTGCTGGCTGTGGCAGTTTCCAGTTGCACGAAGGAGGAAAAGAATCCATTTGACGACCCGGACAACCTTCCGCCTGTTGACAGCACGCTGATAGACAATATTGACCCAACAAGTTTTGTGGGACTGCATAAGAACATCTTCAAACCGACATGCGCCAATTCGGGTTGCCATGACGGGACGTTCGAACCTGATTTTCGAACCATCGAAAGTTCCTACAACACGCTGGTTCTTCATCCGGTGGTGAAGAACAATCCGACAGGAACGTACGAATACCGTGTAAAGCCAGGCAGTTTGAGCGAATCCATCATTTGGCTTCGGCTGAATGAAGACATTGATGGCATTTCGGGCATTATGCCGTTGGATGCGTTTTACGACCCCGAATCGGAGTGGAACGCCAACAAGGCCGAACACCTTTCCAACATCAGCGATTGGATCATGAACGGTGCGTTGGATATGTTCGGTAACGAGCCGGGTTCCAACGATCAACAACCGGGAATCTCAGGCATTTATGCCGAAGCAGACGGAAATCCTTGCGAGATTCAGCAGCGTGTGAATGTTCCTGTCGGTAGCCAACAAGTGAGCATTTGGTTTGCGGTAAGTGACCTTGAAACTCCACTTGCGAATTTCGAATACGCCAAGGTGAAGATGAGTGGCAAGATCGATTTTGTGGATACGCTGGCCACCACGCACGACCTTCAATTACTCGGCAGTCCGGAAACGCACCCGAACTTCTTGAATGAACAGGCGGAATTCTGGCACAAATTCACGTTCAATGCCAGCGGTTACGCGGCAGATTCCACCTATTACATGCGTGTTCTGTTGAAAGATCCGTTGCAGCCAGACACAACTCAAATTCCACAGGATGGAAGTCAGTTTTACATCAAAAGATACTTCTCGTGGCATTTTGTAGACTGACCTTCTTTCTGCTAACGGCAATTGCCATCATCTCCTGTAATGAGCGCCCGAGCGACATTCCAGAACTCAGCAATCTGAGGGTTGAGCCCATGGTGGTTGCAGAATTTACAGACACGGTTGTCATCAGCTTCGATTACTACGATTACAATGGCGACCTCGGCCACCCAGACCCCAACGTAGCGTCTTTGAGTGTGAAAGACAGCAGGCTGCAAGATGCCGATCTTTACCACGTTCAGCCGTTGGCTCCTGTTGACGCCAACGTACCTATACAGGGTAAACTTTCGGTGCGGCTCAATAACCTGTTCATTCTTGGAAACGACTCCATTGAGGAACTCATTTTTGAAGTGATGATTCAGGATAGAAAAGGCAATTGGAGCAGCCTGTTGGAAAGTGATACCATCAGCGTTTACCGTCCTTGAGGAATACCCGTTTCATATTCTCTCTTTTCCTATCCGTGCTGATCTCTATCCCGGCTTTAGCGCAATCGGAATTCCCATTGGTCGGCAATCAAACTGTTGACGATTGTGAGGGTTTTTTCCTCGATAGTGGCGCAGGTCAGAACGGTGAAGATTACGGACATGGTGAGGATTACACTTTCACCATCTGTGTTCCGAATGCCATCAGTATCGACATGACCTTTTTCAGCTTCTGCTCTGAATCAGGGTTCGACATCATGACATTCTATGATGGGCCAGATGTGAATTCGCCTCAGATCGGCTCGCCTCATTCCGGTCAAGATCTTCCACCCAACATCACCGCAACTTCTGGCTGTTTGACCATTCATTGGGAATCGGATGTTTTCGGTGTGGCCTGCGAAGGTTGGTACGCTTACTGGGAAGTTGAGGTGGAAGAACCCGAACCGCCCATTGTCACCTTCAATCCAAGTGCGCCAACATGTAGTACAGAGGTGATTGTCATGCAATTCGACACGCCTGTTCCGTGCGATTCGGTCTATCCGGGTGCATTCACCATCAGCGGAGGGCAAGCCATTACCAACATCACTCCCCTGAACTGCAATGGCGGAGAAGGAACACAGTATGAATTGACCCTGGCACCGGGCTTGGACCAAAGCGCGGTTTACGACCTGACTTTCATTTACAACTATGCCGATGATTGCGATAACGAGTTCACGTTGGAAGTGGAAGGAAGTTTTGAAGTGAACGACTGCCCGTTGCAGGTTGAGGTGATGGAAGATGCTGAACAGGTCTGTCTGGGAGATTGCATTGAGATATGGGCCGAGGTTTCGGGAGGAAACCCGAATACATACAACTACGCTTGGAACAACGGCTTGCCTAATTCACCCGGACCGCATTTGGTTTGTCCTACCACCACCACAACCTACTCCGTTACGGTGAGTGATGCAAGTCCTGCACTCCCTGCATCCGACCAAACCACCATCACGGTAATTCAACCACCTGTAATTGACCCCATCCCAGACGTTTGTCAAAACAACGGTCCCATTACGCTAACTGCAACTCCGGGCGGTGGTAGTTGGAGCGGAACGCATGTACCCGATCCTGCGGCCGTCTTCCGACCCGATTCGGGTTGGGGAAACCCATGGACCTACTACACTGACCTGAATGGTTGCACCGATTCCGTTCAATCCGAGGTATATCAGATCTGGGCGGGATACGACCAATCAGCTTGTCCTGGAACAGCCCCTTTTCAACTGACGAATGGTTATCCCGCAGGTGGCACTTGGTCTGGACAATACACAACCCCAATTGGCATTTTCGACCCATCCACTTCGGGAAATTACGCCATTACCTACACCACAGCCGATGGCTGCATGGATATCAAGATGGTTCGGGTGGAGAATATTGCCATGCCCTCGAACATGACGGTCTGCCAGTCGGATGCTCCGTTCAATCTATCAGCCATTCCGTTTGGTGGCACTTGGAGCGGACCGGGCGTTACTAATTGGTATTGGGGCAATTATGACCCAGCGGTAGCGGGCCCTGGAACGCACACCATCACCTACTCACTCAATGGCTGTTCTTCCACCTCTGAAATCACGGTTACGGAGATCGATGCAGGGGGCGATTACGTTATCTGTCCAGAGGAATCGCCTATTCAGTTGAATGGTGCTCCCGCAGGAGGAACTTGGAGCGGCATCGGGGTTTCACCAAGCGGATTGTATGACCCGACCATTGCCCCAAGCCCAACCAACGATACCCTCACCTACTCGCTCAATGGCTGTACGGACAAACGCGTGATCTTCGTTCAGCAGACCACCATTCTATGGAGCAACTTGGAGTTCTGTCTTTATGATGACGCCTTGACCTTAGACTGGGCAGGAATCCATCGTTATCCGGGAGGAGGCGTTTGGAGCGGCCCCGGAACAGACAACAACGGTGCTGGTCATTTCAATCCCGGAGTTGCGGGAGGCGGCACACACACCATTTACTATGAGGCCAATACCTGCATGGATAGCACCATTATGATCGTGCATGAGAATACCATGTTCGACACGGCCGTTTGCGAAACAGGAAACCCAATTCAACTGACAGCCCTGCCCACTGGCGGAACGTGGCAAGGTCCAGGCATCATCAATCCAAGCGGATTGTTTGACCCCGAAGAAGTTACCGTAGGGCAACACTACGTTTATTACCAGAGCCCGACCGGATGCTGGGATTCGTGCATGGTGGATGTGTACCAACTGCAACCCGCAGAGATGATCGGGTTGGCAAACACCTACTGCTTCATCGATTCGGCCATTTCGCTTATCGGCCTGCCCGATAATGGCGTGTTCTCTGGCAACGGAATTTCCGACACCATTTTCAACCCATCGTTGGCCGGAGAAGGCATTCATGAAATTGCTTACGACCACGGTAGCGCAGGCTGCGAAGTGCATACCGATATGCTGGTTTCCGTTTCAGCCCCGATCATTACCGAAACCGTTGGGGTTGGCGAGGCCGTTTGCCGTGGAGATGCCATTACCATTGGTGTTAATGCAACTGGCGGAGATGGAACGTTCTTCACCTACGAATGGGACCCGAATGTCTCTTATTTTGCTACGCAGGAGTTGTATCCTGACAGCACCACCACCTACTCCATTACCACTTCCGATGGTTGCTCTGAACCAGCTACCGACACCATTCAGGTGTTCGTTTACCAACCTTTCAGCGCGGTGATCACCACCAGCGATACCGCTTGTTACGGCAACACGGGTTTTGCTACCATTGAAGGAGTTCCAAGCGCGTTCTATGCATATCAGTGGCAAAGTTCTCCACCCAATTTCACGCAGACCGTCTATGGCCCTGTTGCTACCACCTACCAAGTAACCGTTACCGAAATGGAAAGTGGTTGCCAATTCGACACCAGCGCTACTATTCCCGCTTTCCCCAATGTGGCCGCCTACTTTACACCCAACCCGAATGGCGCGTGTCTTTCTGAGGCCGACCCCGTGGCAGAATTCATCGACCTGAGCCAAGGTGCAGCAGCAGGCACATGGGATTTTGGCGATGGCACCACTGAGCCTTACACCTACGGCAATTACCCGATTCACGAGTATCCCGACACGGGCGTTTACACCGTTACGCTTTATGTAGAGAATGAATTGGGCACATGTACCGATGAGCACACCTTTGATGTGTGCGTGCAGCCGGAATTCAAACTTTGGATACCCAACGCCTTTACGCCTGATGGCGATGGCCTGAATGATGTACTGGAAATTGTCTCCTCCGGAATTACGGAGTTTGAGTTTCTGGTTTCAAGCAGTTGGGGGCACAAGATCTACCGCATGACCTCCATTGACGACCCATTTTGGGATGGCACCTACAAAGGAAACCCCGTGCAACAAGACCGCTACATCTACGAAGTTATTGCCAAAGGAAACCACTTGGGCGGTGTGAAATTCTACAAGGGAAGCGGATACATCCACCTGATCAGGCACAACTAATTATTCCCGATTCTTCGAATCGATCAGAATGGTAACAGGGCCATCGTTTACGAGTTCCACATCCATCATGGCTCCGAAAATTCCGCTTTGAACGGGTTTGTTCAGCAATGTGGCAAGGGCGGTTTTGAACTGCTCGTACATCGGTTCGGCCTGTTCTGGCCGTGCGGCTTTTATGTAAGAAGGTCGGTTTCCCTTTTTGGTGCTGGCATGCAATGTGAATTGCGAAACCACCAACGCTTCGCCTCCACCCTCTTCCAACGAAAGGTTCATTACACCTTCGGCATCATTGAAAATGCGCATGCGGACGATCTTGCCACACAGCCATTCCATGTCTTCGTGCGTGTCGGCTGCCTCAATGCCCAATAGAATGAGTACGCCTTGGCCGATGCTGCCAACCACTTGACCATCTACCGTTACCGAAGCGTGTTTTACCCGTTGAAGCACCACTCTCATGCTGCAATTATAAACATGTTTTCATACGGACGTTAAGAGGTATTGCAATTGCATATTTTTGAAGCAATGTCAAAACCCGGTGCCGACCAGCTTTCGCTTCCTCTCACGCAGTTTGCGATCATCGATATTGAGACCACGGGCACCATTCACGATGGAAAGATCACCGAGATAGCTGTCATCATTCACGATGGCACACAAGAGCTGGAACGCTTTACCACTTTGTTCAATCCACAAAGACCCATTGACCGCTACGTGGTAAAACTTACAGGCATTACCGACCAGATGGTGGCCGATGCCCCCTTGTTTGCGGACTATGCCGACAAGATCTTTGAAATGACCAAAGACCGCGTGTTCGTGGCGCACAACGTTTCCTTCGATTATGGTTTTCTGAAGAAGGAATTCGCGCAGCTGAAGATCGATTTCCAACGCGAAACGCTGGACACCATTGACATTTGCCGCAGGATCATTCCCGGATTGCCGTCTTACAGCTTGGGTAAACTCTGCGCCACCTTGGGCATTGAAATGGACAGCCACCATCGCGCGCTGGACGATACGGCTGCCACGGCTATACTTTTCGAGCGCTTGTTCCAAAAGGACCCAGCTACAGTTTTCAGTCGCATAAAACCCGACATGCCCGATGTACGGATTCCACCGAATCTGCCAGCCAGCGAATTGGAAAAGTTGCCAGGCGGTGCGGGGGTTTACTACTTCTATGATGGTGACGACCAGATCCTGTACGTGGGCAAAAGCATCAACATCAAAAAGCGGGTGTTGAGTCATTTTCACCCGAAGGAGAAAAAGAAGTGGTCGGAACTGTGGAAGGCGGTGCATTCCATTTCTTACGAAGAAACGGGAAGCGAACTGGTAGCGCTTTTGCTGGAATCGCAAGAAATAAAGAAGTTGCAACCTCCCATCAATTCCTCACAGAAGAAGCCGTATTTCCCGTATGGCCTGTACGAAGAGGTGGATGAGAACGGCTACATCAAACTGGATATCAAGCGGAAAAAAAACCTGCAGAACGACCCGCTGCTGGAAATACGCAGCTATCACGAAGGGAAAAGATTACTGCTTCGGCAGGCCAAGAAGCACGACCTATGTCAATGCCTGCTGGGTCTGCACAAGATCAGCGGCAACTGTTTCCATTACCAGATAAAGAACTGCCGCGGCACACGCATGGGTTTGGAAACAGCCGAAGAGTACAATAAGCGTGTAATGGCTGCTAAGAGCGCACTGGGCATGGTAATGAACAATACGCTGGTGATCGGACCGGGCCGAACGCAAGAAGAGTATTCGTTGGTACAAATTGAGGACGGGAAATACATCGGCTACGGTTTTATAGAGAAGGAAGACGCCAACCAACCACTGGACAGCATTTTGGCTTACATCCGTAAGCAGAACGATAACCCTGATACGCGCAAGATCATTCAGAATTACCTCTCCAAGAACAAGCAGGATAAGGTTGTGGAATACAAAAAAAGTCCCGACCAAGGCCGGGACTTTTGAGATATAGTGGCGGTATGTTCAGTACCGGTTGATGTAACGATCCAACTCGCGAACACTGCTCGAAAACCAGAATACATCGTTCACCAAGTAGTAGTTCTCTGGGTCGGCAACAAACTGGTATCCGAACTTGGCAATCTCCAATCTGCTTGATTCAAAGCTCATCAGCTCCATGATCTGGGCTATTTGTACGGAAGATGCTCCATTGCTTCGTATCACCTGCTTTGCCACACGAATCTGGTCCGAATCGAACGATTGTAGTTCGATGCTTCTCAGGGCACTTGCAAACACATCTGGGTGCATTCCTACGTAAACCGGTGGGCAAACAACCGGCTGCACTGGGTGCTGAGGTCTCATACTTACAAAACCTCCGTTACCGTTCGGGTTCGGCACGTGAACAGTTCCGCCTGGTCCGCAATCTGTATCCCAGTAGCTACCTCCGTGGTGCGCCAAAGGCATGGCGTTAACCTTCATTCCTTGTTGGGTAATGATGGCCTTTACATCTGAGCGGTGCGGCACACGGATAACCCCGTTGAACACAACACCTTGATCTCCCCAATGGCTTGGTCTCAAAACTTGAACGTTATAATCTCCGGGCATGAGGCCATCTAAAAAAATGGTGTTGCTCATTGAGTTGTACTTCTGACCATTGAGCACGATAAGGCTGTTTGGTCTGTGACCGATCACCTCAACGGTAAGTCGGCTTGCGCTCGGAAATGCCATCATAACAGTGGCTGTTAAGATCAGCGCTAAAGTTGTTGTAAACGTTTTCATGGCTTTTGATTTTAAAGGTTCAACGAGCTGAAACCAATTGGCGTGCCAAAATCGGGTCGGTCACATTGAGGAAACATCAACTTTCTACATTTGCCATTCAAGAATCGATCATGAATAGAAATTTCCTCTTTGTTGTATTGGCGATCGTAACAGCCGCAATAGCCTATTATTTACTTTCAAGGACCACTGGTCCGGAGAAAACCATAGAAGTCGTCTTCTACAATGTGGAGAACCTGTTTGATACGGTAGACGATACCACAACTTTCGATAACGAATTTCTGCCCGACAGCGCCAACAATTGGACCGTTGAGCGCTACAACAAGAAATTGGTGGATCTGGCCAAGGTGCTTAGCGCCATTTCTACCGATGGATTGCCAGAGGTCATAGGTGTTTGCGAAGTAGAAAACCGCCAAGTGGTGGAAGACCTTTTCGGCACCGATTCGCTTGTCAAAGGAAGATTCAAGGTAATTCATGAGGAAAGTGCAGACGCACGCGGCATTGATGTGGCACTAGCTTACAATTCTGAACTTTTGTCTGAACTCCATCACGAAAAGATCAGGTATTCATTCTCTTTTGAACCTGAGACCACCACGCGCGATATCCTTTACGCCAAGCTGCTTTCCTGCGGAGACACACTTCATTTCTTCGTGAACCATTGGCCATCCAGACGAGGCGGTCAGGAAGCCAGCGAACCAAAACGGTTGAAGGCGGCCACGGTTCTTCGCACCAAAATAGATTCCATTCTGCTGCGCGATCAGAACGCTAAGATCATTGCCATGGGAGATTTCAACGATTATCCGAATTCCAAGTCTATGACCGAAGTGATGAACTGCGAGCCCGGTGCCAACCAACGCCTTACCAATCTTACGTACAACTTCCATGAGAACGGCTTAGGAACGTACAATTACAAGGGCGAATGGGGAATGCTGGACCAATTCATCGTTTCGGACGGTCTGCTGTACAGCGCCAAGGGTTGCGCTGCCTCCGACTCTTCCGCAACTGTTTTCAAAGAAGATTGGATGCTGTACTTCCCAGAAACTGGAGAACCATCGCCCAGTAAAACCTATGGCGGCCCGAATTATTTTGGCGGCTATTCCGATCATCTTCCCATTCGGCTCACACTTCATTGCGACTGAGGATAACTTGTTGATACAAGTTGGTCGTTCCAAGTTCAAAATCGGCCATTTTCGGCCTATCTTTGAAGCATGAACCGAAGCCGCATCAGTCTACTTGCTTCCCTGTTTTGTGTGCTTGTGATCGCATCATGCAACACCAAAACAGAAAATCCAGATCCTGAAGACAATTTCATCTACGTTTCGTTTGAAAAAGACGGTAACCAAGTCATTTTTCAAGACGGTGTGAACAACTACGGCAACGGCCCTGGAATTAGCACCTATCCAGATTCGGCCGGAAGACTGCACAGCCAGTTCACCACCTTCATTCGCAGCGCACTCGACCCTGATTATGAGAATGACATCCTCACCATTCAAATGGTGCGATTTTTCAGCGATTCAAGCTTCGTTACCTACAACACCAGCTTTCTGATGTTTGACGAAGGAACGTATGATTACGGTTCTTGGAATGAAGACAGCACCTACTTCGGAATTGATGGGGCAGTTATCACCTACACCGATGAGAACGGAAAGATCTGGAGCAGCGACAGGCTTTACGGCATGCAGGAAAGCTGGGCAGACTTCGAAGTAACAGAACACATGGCCGTTGACGAAGATCAATTCGGAGCCAAGACCAAAGGGAACTTCAATGTCCGCGTTTTTGACGGAACAGGTGGCTTTGTTGACCTGCGCAATGCAAACTTTCAGGCACGGACCATTTTCAAAGATTAGACCATGAAGCAATACCACGACCTTTTGCGCCATGTAATGGAAACCGGGACCGTGAAGAGCGACCGAACAGGCACTGGGACCAAAAGTGTCTTCGGGTATCAGATGCGATTCGACCTGCGCGAAGGATTCCCTGTGGTGACCACAAAAAAACTGCATTTGCGTTCGATTATCCATGAACTGCTCTGGTTTCTGAAAGGCGACAGTAATATCAAATACCTGAAAGACAACGGGGTTTCCATTTGGGACGAGTGGGCCGATGAAA
>JBJOHR010000239.1:0-11008 GCA_046047575.1 Bacteroidota bacterium
ATTTGTTTTTTCAGTTGATGGTCTCTAGGATTTTTCTCTTGGTGAATCTGATTTTGCTATCCGCTTACATTTGGTTGAATCGATACCGTATCTGGACGCGGTTGCGCGATTTTCTGATAGAGCCTATCATGCCATATTCGCTGGCAATAACGCGGATATTGTTTTTCAGCTACCTTGTGGTGGTCTATGTTGGAATGATGTTTCACTATGGTCCAAGAATTGGCCAGATGAACACACAATCCCTACCGGGACTCGGATGGCTTATCGACATTCTTCC
Source organism: Bacteroidota bacterium (assembly GCA_046047575.1). GTDB lineage: Bacteria > Bacteroidota > Bacteroidia > UBA10329 > UBA10329 > UBA10329. The sequence goes on from JBJOHR010000239.1 coordinate 278, forward strand.
ACTATCTTCCGAATACTACACGGTAATGGGTTGTTTAGGGGTGGTTTTTTCAATCTTTTCAGCAGTCGGTTACCGTACAAGGACCTTTATGATCCTAAACAGTATCACCATCTTCTATGTTGTGGCCGCTCCCAATTTCTACGGTAAGTTATGGCATCAGCAATTACCGATCTGGATATCATGGATTCTTGCTGCTAGTCCTTGCGCAGATGTGCTATCCGTGGACGCGAAATTCAGGAATTCTGATTCTGTAAACGGGAACTATTCCTTTCACTTAAGAATGATATGGTTGCAATTCGGACTCATTTATTTCTGGGCCGGTTTTTATAAGCTTTGGGATTCAGGTTTCGATTGGGCATTGAACAATACTGTGGTCAATCTAATTACCATTGAGTGGTTTGAACATTACGATAAGATTCCTGCGTTCAGAATTGACAGGTATCCTCTGCTAATTAAATCTGGCGCACTTCTCACCATCATTTTCGAACTTCTTTATCCTTTCCTATTGTTAAATCGGCACACCAGATCTGTACCAATAGTAGGAGGCCTGCTGATGCATAACCTGCTAGGTAAGTTCTTGTACATCGGTTTTTTTTTCTTGCTTCAGGTTTTCTACATGGTCTTTATCCCATGGAATTGGTTCATTCAGCGCATCTGGCCACGAGTATATAAAGGACCGTTAAGTTTGCCACAAAGGATTAACCTGTGGACCCCTGCGTTTTTAGTTCCGATCATTGTTGTCTCTTCTAATGCATTCTGTGGTCTTTTTAAGATCAACTCTTATCCATTCTCGGTCTATCCGGTATACACTGATGTGGTGCCAGATTCGGTGGCATTTCTCGATTATCGAATAATGGATCATGGTCTGGAATCGGTTGATTTCAGATTGGAGGCCCGGAAAACCAGATTCCGATGGGAGGACTATTCTCGGATTGAATATGCTTTGATTCGCGATCATATAGCCACTGGTACTTTAGATACGGCCGGTGTTGTCACCATGTGGCAACGATGGAAGATGGGTGTTCCAAGCCTGAAAGAAGTCGATTCTGTTGAGGTGTTTGTGCGCTGGCGGTATGTAAGTCCGGACAGTACACGATCACCGATCGAGTCCGAATATCTTATGACTATCGTTGACTAAGTTTGCCCCATGCAGCCCGCATTTAACCAAAGATCCAAGTTATTTGTCGTTCTGTTCATGGTCGTTTCAGGGTTGATTTTGGCATCCACTCGTATCTGGTGTTCCCAAATTGAACTTTTCAGTACCGATCTATGCTGGCTCGTTCAAGCACGGCCTGATGAGTTGGCACGTGCGTTTCCCGATTGGTACCAATTGGTCTATTTTGGGTTTCTTACGATGAATTATGGGCTGCCCGCGCTATCGCTGCTTCTGTTCATTTGGGTCTTTATGGGTAAACAGTTGCGCCAGAATCTGGCCCTCACTGCCTTCTCGGTTGTGATGACGCTGGTTCTGGCCGAATTCGGGCTTCGCGTAATAGGTTACAGACCCGGTCAGTTCATGTACAATCAATGGGTCCAGCCAGTAGACACCCTGTACCTTTACAAAGGATTCATAACAGATGAGAACGGTATATTGAAGGTGGATACGGCCATAGCAAAGAAGATCATCCGTGAAGAGAACAGATCCGAAACTGTAAATCACCATGGCCTCTCGAAAGTTGTGTATACACCTGAGTTAAGCATGATGTTAAGCGATCATGAAGCTGTAGCGAACAATCAATCGGGTCTGATTGCGAACTATGCGATTGGCAACCGGTCCGGAGAATCCAACGTCAACGACATTCTTGATGATTACCTCCATAACCCGATCAACGCTGATGGCTTCTACAGCATTCCGTTCGATACAATAGGAGTTCCAGGCAGGAGCGTGCTGCTGCTTGGAGACTCGTTCACATGGGGACACTCCAGCAGCAACAAGGTCAAGAGCTTTGCCAACCATCTCCTTTTTCGGGGTTACCATGTGTTCAACACGGGCATAAGCGGAGCAGACGTGCAACAGTATGAGGCCGTGCTGAAGGAGTACTACCCCAGATTGAGGCCCGATGTGGTGGTGTTAAACTTTTTCATGGGCAACGATGTAACCTACTTCAAGCGGCCCGTGGGGCCTCAGTACCCCATCATGTACCATACCAACGCTGGAAGCATCCTATCCATGCATAGTGGTGTATACTTTTCCACGGTGGATTCGGCCTATGACAACGTCATGACCAACATGCGTATACCCCTTACCAATGAGTTGAACAGGTTCATGGCCAGCACGGTCATCACCACTTACCTTTGGGAGTCAATGGTAAATGCAGAGTTGATACACCATGAGTTCTTTGTTGGACGGTCCTATCCAGATGAAGATATTACGCAGAGGCTGATGCAGCCCATAATGGCCTATTGCGACAGTGTTAATGTTCCGCTTATCATATCAGTCATTCCCAAGTTAGAGAATGGAGAGCTGCATGGCGGTTCAAGTCTGTCTGGCCTGCGATCTGGGATCCATTACACCGAACCCGAAATGCAAACCGAAATGTATGATCAGCGAGATGGACATTTCAACGATGCGGGCCACCTTTTCTATGCCGATTACCTGCAAAACCTGATTGATTCGTGCTTTCAATATGGAATACGATGATTGAGCCTTATTTGAGCATCGTTATTGTGGGTAGAAACGACAACTACGGTGGCGATTTTACCGATAGGTTTCAGAATTGCATCAATTGGAATACCAGGTGGTTGGAGCACTTTGGGGTGAAAACGGAGGTGGTTTTTGTAAACTGGAATCCGGTTCCGGATCAACCGCAGATCATTGATCAGATCCGTTGGCCTTCAGAAAGAAAGCATGTAACGTATCGCATTATTACTGTTCCGGCTGAAGTGCATGAGCAATTTGTTGATTCAGATGTGCGGGATACGGTTCCTTTGTTCGAGTTCATAGCCAAGAATGTTGGTATAAGGCGAGCGCAGGGTAAATACATTCTTTGCATTAATGCAGATGTGCTTATCCATCCTGATATCATCCGCTTTATCGCCCATCAGAAATTAGATGAAGGAACCTATTACCGGGCCGATAGGTGGGACTACAGCGGTGCTGAAAAGATCGAACTCAATGAACTTCACCGAGCAGGTTTCTCCGTGTTCATGAAAGGATTTCAGTATCAGTTGGTTGATTCCAAATTCAAGAAAGCTCGGTACAAGGGTTTGAAGCTTTTGAACGGATTTCGCATTGGTTGGAATCTTTGGAAGTTCAGGCATCCGAAACTTTGCAACTTCCTAAAGGTTCCGGTCATCTATAATAACGGAGGGTATATGGCCCATTGCCATGCTTCTGGAGACTTTGTGTTGATGACAAGCAATAACTGGATTCAATTGAAAGGGTACCCAGAGAATACCTCCATTTCAACCCATACCGATTCGGTAATGACCATTCTATCCTTCGCCAAATTAAAGGAGCATGTGTTTGAAGTGCCTGTTTTTCATCAGGCCCACGAGCGCAGATATGGCTGGGACGATATTTCGCGGAACCCAAAATTCAGTAAGGCCTATGAGTTTTTTGAGCATGTGGCCAATGTGGTCAAGAACGGTGGTTCAACACAGGAATTCTTGAATTCGGAAGGCTGGGGTCTGGAAAATGTTCAATTGGAAGAGCAACCGAAATGAAAACCTTGAGAGCAAAGGTAGTGGGGTGCCATGGGGCAACGGTAGGCCGTAAGCATATACGTACATTTACGCTGTTCAATGAAGCCTGAGTTGGAAGAGTCTCCATTCTATCTTTCCATTGTGGCCACCACCCGTAACGATAACCATGGTGGCGACCTCTTAAAGCGGACCTGCGCGTTCATCAATAGTGTTTATGTGCAGGCCAAGCGGTTCAACTTTCCTGTTGAACTGATCATTGTTGAATGGAATCCACCGACCGACAAGCATTTGCTGAAAGAGGACCTTCCACCCCCACCGAAAGACGTACCCGTAAGGCTACGCATCATTGTAGTTCCAAGATCGGTACACGGAACCTATAGGTTTGCAGATTCCATTCCTCTTTATCAGATGATTGCCAAAAACGTTGGCATTAGAAGGGCGAAGGGAGAATATGTGCTCTGTACCAATATTGATATTCTGTTTTCGGACATGAACTTCGAGATGCTCTCTAGCAGGACTTTGGAAAAGGGGAAGTTCTACAGAGCGAACAGATGCGATGTGCCTAAGGAAGTGATAAATCTTGATCGTTACGAGGATCAGCTCAGATTTGCTGCTAAGAATGTATTGAGAAGGCTTGGAAGCGCGCCAGGTCATGAGGCTATCAAAGGACCGGATTTCATTTATAAATATGGTTGGATTGCTACATTCATGAACAGTCTATTGATGTGGGTCTGGAGGGCAACTCATCCAGGTCAATTTGCCCACTTTACCATCGATTTCATGGCCTGCGGAGATTTTACCTTGATGAGCAAGGAAGATTGGATGAGAATAGATGGTTATGTTGAGCTTGATATGTATTCCATTCATATTGATAGCATGGGTCTTTGGTCAGCTTGCGCATTGGGAATGGAACAGGTCATCTTTCCTTACAAGGCGTGTGTGTACCATATCGACCATGAAGACGGTTGGGAGTCAGAGGATCTCATCAAAACGATCCGGTTCTTATCCAACAAGCCAAGTTTGGACTATTCCATCGTTCATCGTGCAGGAATGAAAATGGTGGCAGAAGGCAGGAATTGGGGACTGAATAAACCGGATTGGGGCTGGGTCAACGAGAATTTTGAAGAATTCGTGTTTGATGGTAAACTTGAGGGATGAAAAAGAAAGTAGCAGTTATAGGCGTAGGTAAGTTAGGAATTTGCTTTGCCCTTAACTTAGAACGTTGCGGGTTTGAGGTTTGGGGGATTGAAACACATAAGTCCTATCTGCGCTCTTTGCAAGAAGGTACCTTTCATTCTTCTGAACCAGAGGTGAATGAACTGCTGGCGTCTTCAACGCACCTTCATTTGACGGATGATATCTTGTGTATTGAAGCGGAGGTAATTGAGGACATTTTCATCATGGTGGCCACACCCTCTCTAACAGACGGGGGCTACGATCATTCGCAGGTAGATAGGGTGGCAGACCGCCTCAAGCAAATACCCGATACCGGAAACCAAAGGAATATCTACATAGGTTGTACCACTATGCCCGGCTATTGCAACGATCTGGCCAAGCGTATGAAACCATCAGGATACACCGTTTCTTACAATCCGGAATTCATAGCCCAAGGCAATATCATTCATGATCAATTATACCCGGATCAAGTTTTGATAGGCGAAGCCAATTCCAACGTTGGAGATAGACTTCAAGGAATTTACGAGACCATGGTAAACAACAGACCGGTCTACTGTAGAATGGATCCGTTAAGTGCCGAGATAGCCAAACTGGCTACCAATTGCTTTCTCACTACCAAAATATCATTTGCAAATTCGATTGGCGATATGGCCACCATTGCAGGTGCAGACCCACAAAAGATCTTGGATGCTATCGGTTCAGATTCAAGAATCGGCCGCAAGTACCTCGGTTATGGATACGGTTTTGGTGGCCCGTGTTTTCCTAGAGACAACAGGGCGCTTGGCAAATTTGCGGAGCTGTTGGACATGCCTTTGCATTTGAGCAAAGCCACCGATGTGGTCAATGATGAACACTTTCAATTCCAACTCAACCAATTTCTCACCAGCTATCCAGAGGGCGAAAAGGTGTTTTTTGATGGTGTTGCATATAAACAGGGGACAGATCAACTTACGGAATCGCAACCTCTGAGGTTGGCTGTATCCTTGGCCAGACTCGGAAGATGCGTTGTGATCAAAGAGACCGAGTCTGTTATCAAACAGTTGAAGATGATTTATCCTGGATTGTTTGAATTCGAAATGAATCCAGTTACCAAGGTCTAATTCCAGAGAATAAAGTGAAAGTGTTTGAACACAGTGGATTTCGTTTTCTTTTGGTGTTCACGCTTGCTGTGTTGCAATATGTCAATACCGCGAATCACGATTATGCATGGGATGACGCGATCGTCATCACCGAGAATTCCCGCGTACAGAAAGGTCTGACCGATATTCCCGAACTGTTTGAGAACATCAAATCCAATGAAACGCAGAATAGATATGGTTATCGTCCGATAGCGCTTCTCTCTTTTGCTGCAGACATCCATTTTTTCGGGTTGGATCCGAAGGCGTCACACCGAATTAATATTCTGTTGTATGGACTTCTGGCAATGGTGGTCCTGCTTTTTCTTGACAATCTGTTTCCCGAATCTAAGCATCTGAACCTCATTATCACGGCCATTTTTGTGGTCCATCCGTTGCATACAGAGGTGGTTGCCAACATTAAAAGCAGGGATGAGATTCTTGCCATGGGATTCGGCTTGCTCAGTCTGCTTTTTTACATCCGATCCATAACAGTTCCCAACTGGAAGTTATTGATAGTGAGTTTGATACTCATAGTATTGGCGTTCTTGTCTAAGGAAAGCGCCATCACCTTCGTTGGATTTGCACTGTTCCTTCCGTGGATACTGTTCGATTTCTCCGATCATCGTGGAAACCTGAAGAAGATCATTCCTCTGGTGGCAGCGATTGCCACTCTAATCGCAATCAGGTCGTTCACCTACTCAGAACTGTTCTTTCAGTCCAACGATTTTGATCTTTCTGAGAAAGGTCTCTTTCACGAAGACGGGTATGTAGGCAATCCACTTTTCGACTCAGATGTTTCGGGTCGGATAGCCACTGCGATTTTTCTGGTGCCCTATTTCATTTACCGATTCATTGTTCCGTTTCCGCTTGTGCACGATTACAGCTATGATCAGTTTGCTGTCCAAGACTTTGGTGAACCAATGGTTTATGTGTCGGCCATCATTTTGTTATTCTTGGTCATTATCACTCTTTATGGTGTCAGTAAAAAGCAAATGTTCGCTTCAGGCCTGCTGTTCTTTCTGATAACTTGTTCCATATATCTTCATATTGTTCAAATTGCTCCCGACATCTTTGCTGAACGGTTCGTCTTTGTTCCGTCTTTGGGTCTATGCATTGCACTTTTAGGCGGATTTCAGCTTTTGAAATTCAGGAAGCACACTACCACCTTGGCGATTGCATTGGCTGTCCCGATGTTTGCCTACAGTTGGCAAAGGAATAAGGCCTGGGAAAGCAATGAGGTTCTGTTGAAAACGGATCTTCCACGCCTCACGGAGTGTGTAAGGGCCAACTATAACTATGCGTTGTTTTTACATGGCCAGTATTATAGGCTCCCGGTTCACCGACAGAATGATGCCAAATTGGAGATTCTAAGGTATTACGAGCATACTATGGAACTTACGGACCGCTTATTCAACGTTTACTTTGACCTAGGAGCTGCCTACATGGAATTCGGTCAGCCAGATAAGGCATATGCTATTTTTCAGAGGGCAAGCAAAAAGTACCCAGAAAGTTCTCTTCCGTTCGTTCAGTTGGGAAAATATCATATGAGCTTTAAGGAATATGCTAGGGCAATTCCTTACTTCAAACGGGCCATGAAGAATGGCGCCAAGAATTCTGATTTCAATTACCTGATGGCCATTTGCCTATTTAATTCCGGATGGTTTGAAGAAGCAATAGGAACTATTCTTGAGGGTGAGAAACTTGGAGTTTCATCTCCAGCATATTATTCTCTTATAGCTCGACTTTATTTGAAACTTGACCAAAAAGAAAATGCGAAGGCTGCGTTAGAGCGCGGGTTGATTGCATATCCTTACGACCAAGGCTTGAAAAACGAGCTGAATCAAATCCAGACTACAGATTGATTGTTTTTTTCGACAAACATCCATTATTTACCGTCTAGCGCAAATTTGAAAATCCATACTTTCGTTGGATTAAGCCATTCCTACTACTCTATGAAAAACCTCTACCTTATCCTTCTGGCCCTTTTTGCTGGTGCCTCTGCTTTTTCGCAAACTGTAACAAAATCAACTGGGATTGGATCCGTTAGTATCGATGGTTGTGGAAGTTACTGTAGTGGCTTAGATGCTATCACCTTCAGCCGTTCAGATTTTAGCTCTGGTTGCCGGGTTACTGACGTAAACGTGTCCATTACATGGGCTAAAACAGATGGAACGTGCACTTCGCCAGGTATAGGTTATTCTTTTCACGAAGAAACGAGTTTCCGATTGGATGGCCCGACTGGTAATCAGGAAGTTTTGATTCCGCCTTCTTATTATGCAGGTGGTGAGACCATGTCTGCTATTACTACCGTGTTCAATCAAGGCTCTCCTCAACCTACGGTTGCTGGTGGAACACCGCAGGCAGGCACTTTCAGTCCAGCTAGTTCTGGTGGGGGTAACTTGAACGATTTCAATAATAGCTCTGCCTTTGGTGCTTGGAACTTACGGGCAGGTGATAGTGGAACTGACGATCCTCTTTGTGTAAATCAATATTCGATTACCATAACAACTGCTGCTGATAATACATTGCCAGTATTATCTGGTATGCCAAGCAACATGAATTTGCAGACAACCGCTGGAACATGTGGGAGAGTTGTAACTTGGACTACTCCGACTGCAACAGACAATTGTGGTACTACAACGGTTACTCGAACAGCAGGACCTGCATCTGGAAGCACATTTCCATTAGGAGCTACCACGGTCACTTATCAGGCCACGGATTCTTACGGTAATAATTCTGCAAGTCAATCATTCACTGTTACAATTACTGACGGTCAGGCACCAACGTTTACTTCTTGTCCTACTAGTTTTACAGCTCCTTCAGCCTGTGGCACGAATGTCACATATGCAAATCCAACAGCAACTGACGTTTGCGCTGGAAGTATTTCTCCAGTACTGATTGCTGGTTTGCCGTCAGGTTCCAATTTCCCAGCTGGGGCAACTACTGTAACTTGGAGAGCAACGGACCCTGCAGGAAACTTCACTAATTGTTCGTTTGTCGTCACAGTATCTGATAATACTTCACCTGTTATTACCTGCCCTACAGGAACTTTGACAGCTGTTTCTGGGTCTGGAAATTGTTTGGCAAACGTTCCGTACACGGTTTCTGCTACAGATAACTGTCCATCTAACTTGGTCTTAACAGGGAATGCTAGTATAAACGGAGGAAACTTTAACGTTGGAACTCACAATCTGTCTTTTACGGCTTCGGATGGTACGAATTCAGCGAGTTGTTCGTTCGTGGTGCAGGTTAATGACAACACATCACCTGTTCTAACCTGTCCAGCAAACATCAATGCTGTAACAGACGCAGGCTTATGTGCTGCCACCGTTAATTGGGGTGGAGTTTCAGTTTCTGATAACTGTAGTGGAGCAGGAAGTGCCTCTCAATCTGCAGGACCAAATCCAGGTGGACCGAATTTCCCAGTCGGAGTTTCGACCGTGAGTTATTCTGCATCTGATGCGAGTGGAAACGTAGGAACATGTTCCTTTTCGGTTACTGTTGCAGATAATCAACCTCCTACTCTCAGCTGCCCAACAGCTGTTGTTACGTACAGCCCTGGGGCATGTGGCGCACAAGTTACCTGGGCAAATCCTGTGCCTGGCGATAATTGTAGTTTACCGTCTAATCCCTTAAGTAGAACGGATCAAATACCATTAAGTAGCGGTAACACATTTCAAAATGGTAGTTACACGATTGGCTACGAGGTGAGAGATGCTTCTAACAATACCACTGATTGCACGTTCAGCTTTACGGTTGCTGATAATGAAGATCCTGAATGGGCTCCTTGTCCGTCTAACTTTACTGTTTCTACAGATCCGGACGTATGCACAGCAGTAGTGAATTTTACGATTGATGCAGATGATAACTGTACGGCCAATCCTACAATTTCAAAGGTTTCCGCTCTCGGAAATGGAGATGTATTTCCGATCGGTGCCACCACGGTTGAATATTCTGTGGTCGATGGCTCGGGAAATTCCCCTGCCAATTGCATTTTCGTTGTAACCGTTGAGGATAACGAATTCCCTGATGTGGTTTGTCCATCATCTGTTACTACCACCTTCCCAAACTGTCAATATGTACTTGCAGATTTTACCGGAGATCCGGGTATTGCAGATAATTGTGTTCTGGCTTCTGTTGTCCAAGTACCATCAGCAGGAATCATAACGGTTGAGACAACCATTACGATAACCGCAACCGATAATGCAGGAAATGAAAGCTCATGTGCTTGGACCGTAACTCCGTTTGATAATACTCCCCCAACATTTGACAACTGCCCTACTGCACCACAACTTGTTGCTGTCAATAATAGTTGCCAGTTTTTAATGCCCGATTTCACAGTAGGACTTACAGCTTCAGATGCGTGTAATCCTAGTTTTACATTCACTCAAACGCCATCGGCAGGAACATTACATCTCAATCCAGTATCTGTCACGGTAACTGTTTCTGATGGTGCCAATTCCGTTCCATGTACTTTCTTGGCTCAACCAAATGACCTTATTCCTCCTTCAATAATTTGTCCAGCAGATAGGACTATTCCAGCCACTTCAGGATGTGAGGCCGTCCTGCCTGATTACACAACTCTTCCATCTGTTGTTGCAACCGACAATTGTGGAGGAACTCCCGTTGTAACTCAACCATCTGTTGGTGCAACGGTTTCAGGAACTTACACGGTTACGTTGGTGGCTACTGATGATGCTGTGCCTAATCCTAATCAAAGCACGTGTACATTCAATGTAACGGTCCTCGATAATACCCCTCCAGTAGTAACCTGTCCGTCAGCGCCAACAGT
>JBJOHR010000240.1:0-13195 GCA_046047575.1 Bacteroidota bacterium
GCTGCGGCTACCAAAGCCGAATTGGAAATCGCGCTTTTCGAGCCTGAAGACACGATTCCAAGTTTCGAGTATCAGAACGAACATGCCATTCAGCCGATAGGTGAAAGTTCCACCATTTCGACCGCGTACCATTTCATGCGGCAGGGCCATTCGGGTTACAAGATCATTGATGGCACGCTGGCCGATGGCTGCTACGGCTCCACCAATTACAACCGAAACGTGATCGGTGACATTCCAGAACGTCCGCAATGGCAACAGCGTTTGAACGAGTGGATCGCAGCGCAGCTCCAAAGCAGAAAATTGCCCGGTTTTGAGCGTTTCCATCCGCGTGATAGCTACATCGATGACCCGTATCTGCAGTTCATGGACGTGTATTTGGGTCCGTTCGGTAATATGTGGCTGAAAGATTCCAAGAAGCATTCTGAAGCGTTGCTTCCGCTGTGGCAGTATTACTACGATTACCTGAAACCCGAAAAATCGAAGCAGGACGATTGGATGCGCTACAGCGTTTTCAAGATGGTGAACTACGCCTGCAAGAACAACACGGCCAAGAGTTACGATAATTCGCAACCGCAGAATTCGGGACTTTATCCGTTCACTTGGAAGTCAATTCTTGAGGATCAGGGGCATTATTCGTGGGCGGAGAAAACGCTGGAGAACACCATCAAATATCCTCTCAAGAAGATCCTATCGCAGTACATGAACCACGATTTCATCTACCGTAAAAAGGTTGGTTTGAACTCTTGTTTCGAGGATTGGATTCATCTGCCGTTCCTCAAAGACCACTTCTCAAAAATCGTTGTTCGTCCGAATGGCGTTGGTGAATACTTCCTTGGCGGAAGGAAAAACTTCTTGCTGAGTCTATACGCCAAAAACGAACCGCTTCATCCCAACTTGGCGCGACTGGTCATCAACATCAGCATTTTGGATGCGTGGTTGGAGTGGCACAACATCCGGATCGGTTCATGACGCGCGTGCTTTATATCGGTGATCCGAGCAGCGTTCACGATCTGAAATGGGTGAGTTACTTCAGCACACGACCCGATTTTGAAGCGTATTTCCTCGTTCAGGAGCACGAAATGCACCTGATCACTCCTGAGCGGAAGAAGCAATTCGATGAACTTGGAATCACGGTTGAAGGGCCTATCAAGAGCTATTCGCTGTGGCGATTTTGGGAGAATCAAGCTTCCATCCACAAGATAAAAGAGGTCATCGCGAAGCGGAAAATTGACGTGGTTCATCCGCTTTTTGCCACGCCATTCTCATTATGGACTCGAAACCTTCCCGTTCCGTCCATTATCACTTGTCGGGGTTCAGATATTCATGTGGTTCTGGCCAGTTTGGGGAAGGGTTCTTTTCTAAAAATGATTCATGGAAAGTTGCTTTTGAAGCGGTTTCAGTCGGCATTTGAAAATGCGGCAGCCATCACTTGCACTTCGCAAGGACAATTGGACAGGATCAATTCCATTTTCGGCACGAATCTGCAAGCAGAGATCATCCGAACAGGCGTGAATGTGGAAGAGATCAATCAGTTGGAACCGAAGTTGAAATTGCCTCCCATTTTCAGCGGCAAGAAGACCATCTTCCTACCGCGCTACATTCGCCCGATCTACCAAACGGAGTTGCAATTGAAAGCGTTGCTTGAAATTCCCGAGAACCTACGGCCACAACTCGCTTTGGTGCTCATTAAAGGCAATCGAACTCCTGATTCTTATATGCAGAAAATTGAGCGGGTGCTGAAGGAATGCGGCCTGCCTTTTCACATTTTCGAATCGCTTACACAACATGAAATGTGGTCGATGTTCAAGTTGAGTTCATTGGCCATCATGACCCCGAAAACGGACGGAACGCCCAACTCGGCCCTCGAAGCCATGGCCGCCAAATGTCCGCTCATTTTGGGTTCATTCCAGTACGATGAAGACCTTTTCTCGGAACAATTCTGCCATCGGATGAAAACCGATTCGGTGGATGAATTGACAGAATTGATCACGGAATCAATTCAAAATTATCCGCAGGAAAAAATCAATGCAGCATTTGTGAATGTCTCGAAACACGGTAATCGACCTGTCGAGATGGAGCGTTTGAAAGCACTTTATCTATCCCTCGCGGAGCAATAACACCTTCTTGCAGAATTCGGGATAGTTGATGTCGGCAGAATAGAATGTTCCCCACATATTCTTGGCTTCGGCACGCATAGCGTCAATTTTTTCGGCATCCATAGAAGCCACCTTTTCGATGACCTCTGCCACATCTTTCGGGTTCACTTCCTGATCAAGCAGAAAGCCCGTTTTTCCGTTGATGACAATCTCTGAAACACCGCCAACATCCGTTGCCAACGCTGGAATTCCGAACGACATCGCTTCCATGATGCTCACAGGAATTCCGTCATACCGACTAAGCGTAATGAACAGATCGACAGTATGGTCGGAATAGAATTTCAGCACTTTCCAATTCGGAAGCCGACCTGGAAAATGGTATTCGATGTTCTCTTTTCCATCGAGCAATTGGCTAGCGAGAACCCGCATATTGGCATGCTCCGAACCATCACCAAAATGTGTCCAGTCGATCTGCAAATCCTTCACGAACGAAAGCGCGCGAATGATCAACTCAACCCGCTTTATCGGAATCAGATTGGAACAACTGATCAATCGGAATCGTCTGAATTTTCTGTTCTGCTCGGGCAGCGAATCAACGGTTCGGATTCCCAACCGACTCGGATAGACACGGCCTCGATTGATAATCGTATCGAAATGACTCAGCAAGTAGTTCTTGCCATTCTCCGAAATCGGGAAAACCGCGTCCAACCCATTGAAAATGAATTTTCGGAATGGCAAATAGAAATATGGGCTGCGCTCGAAATACAGATCCCAACCATGTATTCGACAGAATGCCGTGACATTCGGGTTTTCACGCTTGATGTAGGTCAATGCCAAAGCGGCATCATCAGCCCAATAACTGTAGAGAAAAACCTGGTCACTTTCATTTGCAAGTAGTTTTTCCTCAGTGAACTTCTTGATTTTCTGTGCCCGAAGTTTTGACACCAGCATGGTTTTCAGCCTGCCCCAACTGACGTGGTTGTGGTATGCCTCGCGAATGACCTGCATTTCTTCACGAACTTCTTCATCAAAAAATGCCCGAGAAACGGAAAGCGCTTTTTCCAGAAGGCTCGGATTTAGTTGAATATCAAGCAATTCAACGCCTTCAGGCATTTCAAACTGCGGTTCCTTCTGAGCATTTGAAAGCGCAGTTGTACAAATCGTAATCTTCTGAAAATGCTCTTTGAGATAAGTGAGTTCAACTTCAAGAAACGGCTCAGCGAACCCGAACGGGAAATTCCCGCAGAAGATCACCAAGTGTCGCTGTTCCGAAGACATACTGCGAATTACCGCATTATTGCCTTACTTAACTGAGTTCGAAGCGCATTGCGTATCATTGGAATCACGAATTCTGACCCATGTGCGGCATTGCAGGCATTTACCATCCGAAGGGCGTTCAGCAAGAAATGCTGAAGCAGATGAGCGATGCCATTTCGCACCGCGGACCAGATGCAGAAGGCTTTTTTGTGGATGGGAATTTCGGTCTTGCTCACCGAAGATTGAGCATCATCGACCTGAGCACGGCCGCTAACCAACCGATGCAATCGGGTTGTGGGCGGTATTGGATGGTTTTCAATGGTGAGGTTTACAACTACCGCGAGATTGCCAAGGAGTTGGATGTGAAGCTGAAAACTTCGGGCGATTCGGAGGTGATTCTCGAAGCCTTTGCCAAGTGGGGACCGCAGATGGTAAACCGCCTCAACGGCATGTTTGCAATTGCCATTTTCGATACTTCCGAGAAGAAACTGTACCTGTTCCGCGACCGATTGGGCATCAAACCGGTCTACGTTTATCGAAAGAACGGAATCATCGCTTTTGCTTCCGAACTGAAAGCAATAACGGCTTTGAAGGAATTGTCACTGACCATCAACCAAAAGGCCATTCCATATTTTCTGCATCTCGGTTACATTCCGCAGCCGCTTTCCATTTACAATGAGGTGGATAAATTCCCTTCGGGAAGTTGGGCCGTAACAGATGGTGAGTCTTTCCGAATTGAGGGATACTGGAATCCTGAGAAAAAAATCAGCTCGAATGTTCTTTCCGATGAACACCAGGCACAGGAACAATTGGCTGAATTGCTTCAAGCTTCTGTAAGCCGAAGATTGGTTGCCGATGTTCCGTTCGGCACGTTCTTAAGTGGCGGTATTGATTCAAGTCTGGTAACTGCATTGGCGCACAAAGCCACTTCCGAGAAACTGAAAACCTTTTCCATTGGCTTTGATGATGCCAAGCATGATGAATCTGGTTTTGCCCGAAAAGTTTCGGAGTATCTCGGAACAGAACATCATGAATATCGTGTAACGGAAAAAGATGCGTTGGAACTTATTCCTGAGATTCTTCCGCAGTATGACGAACCTTATGCAGATTCATCGGCCATTCCGACCATGCTGGTTTCGAAAATGGCTCGGCAAGAAGTGACCATGACGCTTTCTGGCGATGGTGGCGATGAGTTGTTTCATGGCTACGGAATGCATTCGTGGGCTGAACGCTTAGCGAATCCTTTGACTAGAACAATCGGCAATTCATTCGGGGGGATTTTGACCTTTGGAAATGACCGCTTCAAACGCGTTGCCAAGGTTTTCGCCACATCTAATTCAAGTCAATTGCATTCGCACATTTTCTCTCAGGAACAGTACATGTTCTCCGGTTCAGAGATCAAGAACCTGTTAATGGATTCGAGTGCAGTAGACTTTTCAATTTTGGACATGAATTCGACCCTTGCGAGGAAACTTTCTCCAGCAGAATTCCAGGCATTGTTCGATATTGAATTCTACCTGAAAGATGACCTGCTGACCAAGGTTGACCGTGCATCCATGAAGTATTCGTTGGAAGCACGTGTTCCAATTCTTGATCACACTGTGGTTGAGTTTTCTCTGAACCTTGATCCGAAGCTGAAAGTGAAGGATGGCGTTGCAAAATACTTGCTCAAACAGGTTCTTTTTGATCACGTTCCTAAGGAGCTTTTCGACCGTCCCAAATGGGGCTTCAGCATTCCGCTGGATAAGTGGCTGAAAAATGAACTTTCGTACTTGGTTGATGAATACCTGAATGAGAAATCGGTCAATGAAGTGGGAATTCTTAAATGGTCAGAAGTAAAGTCGCTTCTTGCTAAATGGAGAAGTGGCCAGAATCACTTGTACAACCGTGTTTGGTTGATGATTCTGCTACAGCAATGGCTCATTTATACTCTCCAGTAGGCCCGTATGGCTTGGGAATAAAAGGAGGTCGCGGTTCTCTGACCTTCTCGACCGTGGAAATATCAAACTTGGCTGTTTCTCCTTCTTCATCCATATCCCCGAACCTATCTCGCTGCTGGCTGTAACGTATCATGTACAAACTGGCCAAGAAAAACGGAAGTGCGGGTATCTTGTAGCGAACCAATGATCCGAAATTGGAGGTTGTAAGACCTACGGCAAAAGAGAAGATGATTGCAAACGTGAACGAAAACAAGATCATCGGTTTGCCGAAAACGTATCGTGCAAATGCCAAAGGACCGATTCTGAACAGCATATAAAGAAGGAAAATCATCAAAACAGTATTCTCAATAGCAGAGATAAACATGAGCGGGTTTCGAACATCGAGAACCGTTGGTCGGAACAAACCAGCAAAAATGGCCACAGGTGCTTTAGATAGCATACCACCGACCGATGGGTCAATGGTTCCGATGTCAAATGTATTTCCCTCATAAGCTTCTCGTTTGAGATCCTCCTGAGTAGCCACTGCCCTTTCCATAATACTGTCCACAGAACCATAACTACCTAAGCTACTTGATGCCTGGGAAAACACTACCGCAGCACCCACAACACCTATCATCATAATTACCGGTGCAGACATTACACGTACAATTTGATTTTCTATCGTTTGAATTCTATTGAAAACAACCCAAATAAAAATACCCGGCAACAAGGCGACAAAAATGTAGGGTTTCATTACAATCATTACGTAGGATGAGAAAATGACGTAAATGGTGTTTTTGAACAGTTCTCTTCGTTTAAGAAGTAAGCCGTAAACGGAAGAGGTCATCCAGCAGGCAGCCGTCAACGTGTAAGTATCTTTCATAATTCCCGAGCCCCAGAACAACACGGATGGAATGAAAAGAAAAGCAATGGCTAGTTCCTTCGATAGCTTCGGATATTCTTCGCAAAAAACGAGATACAGTCTCCAAACCCCTCCAAAAGAGATCCACGCGATCAGAATGGTACAACCTAGAAAACTATCTACCGATAAGAAATGGAAAATGCTTGTAAATCGAGTAACAGAATATGACTGTGGATCACGTAAATAATGTAATGGTGTTCCATTAGATAGGTCGAAGCAATAAAACCATTTCATTGAAAGATCACCGGAAAGAATCCGTAGAAAACAACTTGGCTCTGTTGTTATAAGGGCCGACAATCTACCTGCATCGATCCAGTAAGCCGTGGTATCTCCTCCATCATAATAGAACACATAGATGAGCGCGAATGCAAGACCTCCATAGATCTTGGCCAATAAGCCAGAACGATAATATTTGAAGGCTTCATTCTGATCAATGCTATTCCTGGGTACTCTGCGAGCAACATAGTGGATCAGCAACAAAAAGATCGGAACCCAAATAAAATCCCAAAGTCCGATATACTTCATCTACCCAAGTGAATTGAAATGGTGAGCATCCTGCCAAATTTACTGAAGGTGTTGGGAGATAGGCTAAATTCGTCCAAATGAATGTGCTGTATATGCTTTATGATGGGTTGACCGACAGCCTTGGGCGCTCGCAAGTGTTACCTTACATACTCGGTTTGCAGAAAAAGGGTCACCAGTTCACCATCATCAGCTGTGAAAAGTCCGCCAAATTCAACACCGACAAAGCTGCCATTCAAAAAATAGTGGATGAAGCGGGTATCAGATGGGTTCCGTTGGTCTATACTTCCTCTCCACCGGTGATCTCTACCATATATGATGTGTATCAATTACGAACAGCAGCAGAGCGATTACACAAAGAGACGCCTTTCGACATTATTCACTGCCGCAGTTACATCACTTCATTGGTGGGATTAAGCATGAAGCGTAAGCATGGTATCAAATTCGTCTTTGATATGCGTGCGTTTTATGCAGACGAACGGGTGGATGGCAAACTTTGGAATTTGAATAACCCGATTTTCAGATCGGTTTATCATTACTTTAAAAAGAAAGAGATCGAATTCCTCTCTGAAGCGGACCATAGTATTTCTCTAACCTCCAAGGGAAAAGAGATCATTCATTCATGGAAAACGATCCAAAACCAGCCTGTGAATATTGAAGTGATTCCTTGCTGTGCCGACCTTGATCATTTTCATCCGTCACAGATTGATGTATCGCTTCAATCTGATCTGAAAACGCAGTTCAACTTGAAGGAAGATGACTTCGTAATCACTTATCTGGGATCGATCGGAACGTGGTATCTGCTGGATGAAATGCTCGATTTTTTCAAAGTATTGGTGCAGAAGCGACCTGAAGCGAAGTTTCTGTTCATTACAACAGACAGCCCTGAAACCATTCTGAATCCTGCCAAGCAAAAAGGAATTTCAACTGACCTTATTCTTGTTACTCCAGCCAAGCGCGAAGAAATTCCAACTTACTTGAGTTTGGCCAATGCTGCTATTTTTTTCATTCAGCCAGTTTTCTCCAAATCGGGTTCATCACCGACAAAACATGGCGAAATGCTTGGAATGGGACTGCCTGTAATTGCCAATGCTGGAGTTGGCGATGTGGATACGATCATCGAAGACACAAATAGCGGTATTCTCGTAAAGGAATTCACAACCCAAGCCTACGAAAAGGCCGTTGATCAGATTGATGACCTACTGAAAATCCCTACGGAAACATTACAAGCTGCTGCACAGAAATACTATTCGCTTGAAGAAGGCGTGAAACGCTACAACCGTGTATATGAACACGTTTCAGCTAGTGATGATACTTCTCGTTCTTGAGAATTGTAAACGCACGATAAAGTTGTTCAGTAAAGAACAGTCTAACCATCTGATGTGTCAGCGTCATTTTTGAAAGCCCTATTTTGAAGTCGGCCCGTTGGTAAACGTCATCCGAAAAACCGAAGGCACCACCTATAAGAAACACGATTTTCTTGTGGCCACCATTCAGCCATTTCTGCAACTTTTCTGAAAAAGCTACCGAACTGAACTCCGTTCCGCGTTCATCCAACAGAACCAGAAAATCCTGATTACTAAGGTGTTCGAGAATCAGTTTTCCTTCGGCAACTTTCAGTTCTTCCTGACCGAGTTTTTTGAACTGCTTCGGTGTTTTCAGCACTTCCACCTCAAACGAACAGTAGTGCTTCAATCGACCTACGTAGCGATCAATGGCCCCAACAAGTTCTGTGTCATCAGTTTCTCCAACAACCATTAGGCATAACTTCATAGGATTCCGTTTGGTGTTGGTCAAAGTATAGATTTATTTTGTGGTGCAACAACTTGGCATGGCGCGATTCTTGCCTAGTGACAACCGAAGCTACAATGAAGAAAATAACATCCATATTCCTTTCCATGTGTTTTGCGTTGTCCGTTGGATTTGCGCAAGATGCCAATGAAACCATCAGTTCAGCTATCAAGTTGGGTAACTATAAGGAGCTTTCTAAGTTCTTTGACTCTAAAGTTGAATTGACCATGTCCAATAAAGAGGACCATTACAGCAAGGCACAGGCTGAACTTATTGTCAAAGATTTCTTTGCCAAAGAAAAAGTTTCCAATTATCAGGTGATACATCGAGGCAAATCGCCCGATGGTGCGCAATATGCGATAGGCACTCTTACCACCTCTTCAGGAACATATAGAACATATGTGCTTACCAAAGAGGTTGGAGGAAGTCTCCGCATCCAACAGTTCCGCATTGAGCCAAGCGAATAATCGCCAATGACGATTGATGAGATCATTGACGCAGCCTTGCGTGAAGACATTGGCGATGGCGATCACACGGCTGATGCCTGTATTCCTGCTGATGCAAAAGGAAAGGCACAACTTTTAGTAAAGGAAAATGGTGTGATCGCTGGTGTTGAACTGGCGCAACGCATCTTTTCCCGTTTCGACCCAAAGTTGAAGGTCGAAGTTTTCACTAAGGATGGTTCTGAAATAAAAGTTGGTGATGTTATTCTAACGGTAGAAGGTTCTTCGCGTTCCATTCTGAAAACCGAGCGATTGGTGCTCAATTTCATGCAGCGTATGAGTGGAATCGCTTCCAAAACCGCCAAGCTCAACAAACTCATTGAGGGCACAAACGCCAAGTTGCTTGATACACGCAAGACCACTCCCCTGCTCCGCGAAATTGAAAAGTGGGCGGTGAAGATCGGTGGCGGGATCAATCACCGTTTCGGGTTGTACGATATGGTGATGATCAAAGACAATCATATTGACATGGCAGGTGGCATACCACAAGCGATTGAACGAGTTCATCAGCATTTGAAGTCCATCGGGAAAGACCTGAAGATAGAAATAGAAGTCCGTGATTTTGAAGAGCTGGACCAAGCGCTTGCTGCGGGCGGTTTCCATCGCATCATGCTCGATAACTTCCTACCTGATGATGAGAAAAAGGCGGTTGAGTTGATTGCTGGTCGGTACGAAACCGAATCATCTGGCGGCATAACCGAAGAAACGATCCGAGCACATGCATTGGCAGGTGTTGATTACATTTCGGTTGGTGCGTTGACGCATCACATCAAAAGTCTCGATCTTAGCCTGAAAGCCGTCTGACATGGTCAGAAAACTCATTGTCAAATTCCTTCAACTTCCGATCATTCGGAACATCATCCGCCTTTCCAAAGAGGTAAGGATCCCTGGATTTGATGGATTGCCGCTTTATGATGTTGCAGCATTCTTCGTCAAAGGACTTCAGGAAGGCTGGTTGAGTCTGCGAGCGTCTGCAGTTGCCTTCAATTTCATACTCGCCATCTTTCCCGGAATCATTTTCCTTTTTACGTTGATCGCCTACATACCAATTGAGGGATTTCAGGAGCAACTGTTAAGCATGATGGAGATCCTTCTTCCTAAAAGTGTTTTTGAAAGTGTTGACGAAACGTTTGCAGATATCATCACCCGTCAGCGCGGAGGGCTACTCTCAATCACTGTTATCTCCACTCTGTATTTTGCCACAACAGGCCTTCACACCTTGATCGATAGCTTCAATACAACGTTCCATACCATTGAAAGTAGACCATATTTCATACAACGGGGCATAGCAATTTTGCTCACCTTGATCCTTACCGTATTCACACTGGTCGCTATTGGACTTATCATATTCGGTCAAATGGGTATGGACTTTATTCGGCAGCAAGGTTGGATAGAGGACGACCTACTTAGCTTCGCTTTGAACTTGGCCCGATGGGTTGTGATCCTTGGACTCATTTTCTTCGCCATTTCGGTCCTTTACTTTCTGGGACCAGCAAAGCAGACCAAATGGCGCTTTTTTTCTGCCGGATCGACTTTGGCTACTGTTCTGGTGGTCATAACTTCGCTTGGGTTCAGCTATTTCGTAGAGAACTTCGGTCAGTACAATAAACTCTATGGTTCTATTGGCACATTGGTCATCGTTATGCTTTGGATGTTCTTCAATTCGATAGCGTTGTTGATCGGATTTGAATTGAATGCCAGTATTGAAGATGCCAAGCTGCGTGAAATTGCACTCAACAAGCGCTCATTGAACATCTCTTTAGAAGAGGAAATTGAAAAAGGAAGTCGCCCATGAAACGATTCATATTGTTGGCATTATTGGCGTTTTCACTTACGGGATTCGCCCAATACAATCCGCTTTCACCGCCAAACACATTCCGCTCGGCAGATAATCCGCTGTACTGGCAGAACCGCGAACATGCTTCCGATTACTGGCAGCAGGACGTGCATTACCGCATTGCCGCAAATGTGGACGAGCAGACCGACATCATCTCCGCCAAGATGGAGTTGAGCTATTGGAACAATTCGCCCGATACGCTTTATGAGGTTTTCTTCCATCTGTACCAGAATGCGTTTCAGCCAGGTTCTTACCACGACCTGCTTGATGGCGCCCACGGAAACAAGAACCGTTTCGGGAAATATGAGGCCGATGGGAAAGGCACCGAAGTGCTTTCTCTAACGCTGAATGAAAAGGAAGTGAAGCAGGAGTTGGACAACACAATTCTCCGCATCATTCCAAACGAACCCATTCTTCCCAACTCAAAAACGGAGTTCAAAGTCGAGTTCAAAACATACTTCGACCAAGGTTCGATGGGAAGGCGAATGAAGAAATTCTCTTCTGGCGATTTCACGCATTTCGATGGTGTGCATTGGTACCCGCGCATTTCGGTTTACGACCCTAAGTTCGGTTGGACCACTGACCAACATCTTGGCAGCGAGTTCTATGGTGATTTCGGAACGTTTGATGTGGCACTGACCTTTGCCAGCAATTACATCGTTGAGGCAACGGGTTTTCTGCTCAATCGCGAAGCAGTTCTTCCGCAGGAACTCAGGGCCAAACTCGACCTGAAAAACTTTGCCAATAAGCCTTGGGATGAGCCTGCTTCAGAGATCATTCCGTACGACACAACCGAGCACAAAACATGGATCTTTCACGCAGAAAATGTGCATGATTTTGCCTTTACGGCAGATCCAACTTACCGAATTGGAGAAACCGAATGGAACGGTATCAAATGCATCGCGCTGGCGCAGGAAGGCCATGCTTCGGGTTGGCAGAATGCAGCGGAATACACCGCCAAAACCATCAAGTATTTCTCCGAAGGCATTGGCATGTACAATTACCACAAGATGATCGTGGCCGATGCGGAAGATGGTATGGAATATCCGATGCTGACGCTCGATGGCGATGAGGATCCTTACTACCGCGGGCTGTTGGTGCACGAGATCGGTCACAATTGGTTTTTCGGTCAGGTTGGGAACAACGAAACATACCGCGCTGCGCTGGATGAAGGTTTCACTCAATATTTAACAGTTTACGGCCTGCGGAAAATTGATGGTGACACGGTGGTTTCGGAGGAGCCCGAAGGTTGGTATCGCAAGCGGTTTGAGAAGGAACGATTGGCCATTGACGATGAGATCTACAACGGTTTCATGCGCAGCGCCATCACGTATCGTGACCCGCAATTGAACACGCATTCAGACCAATTTGAGAACAGCTACATGCACGGTTATGGCCACGTGTATTACAAGACGGCCGCCATGTTGTACAACTTGGAATACGTGCTGGGCGACACGCTTTTCAACCGTGCCATGCAGTTCTATTTTGATGAGTGGAAATTCCGCCATCCGTATTTCGATGACTTCCGAAAGTCAATTGTCCGCTACACCAAAGCGGATCTGAATTGGTTTTTCGATCAGTGGATGGAAACCACCAAGCACATCGATTATGGTGTGAAACGCGTCCGAAAATCCGAAGAAGGAGCGTACAGCATTCGTTTCAAACGGAAAGGCGATATGCAAATGCCGATTGATTTTACGGTGGTCGACAAGAACGATAGCGTCCATCACTTCCATATTCCGAACACGTGGTTTGTAAAGGAAACAGACGCAACCGTGCTACCGAAATGGGCTGGTTTCGGTGACCTAAATCGAACATATGAAGCCGAGGTGATCGTTCCCGAAGGGATCAAACAGGTGATCATTGATCCGACCACGCGCTTGGCCGATGTGAATATGCTCGACAATACGAGCTACACGCCTCTGAGCATTGAGTTCGACCATCAGGTTTACAACGCACCCGATTGGCGCAAGTATGAGCTTTTTGCCCGACCAGACATCTGGTACAACGGTTTTGATGGTGTGAAATTCGGACTGCATGTGCATGGCGGGCATTTCAACATCAACCATGTTTTCAATGCATACGTTTGGGCCAATTCAGGTTTCCTTCAGTGGGATCTTCCCGATAATGTGGAAGACGACCAATTCATGCCCGTGAATTTCCTGTTCGATTATCGCACTTCCCTGGCCAAGTATTGGAAGAACAGTCAGGTCGATGTTTCCGGTCGCGTGTTGGACGGACTTTACAATGGCGAGGTCGGATTTCAGAAGAAAACGAACTCGGAAAAGACCACGTTCCGATTGTATTTCCGTGCGCTTTACAGACATGAAGAACGCGACATTGCTTAC
>JBJOHR010000241.1:0-3558 GCA_046047575.1 Bacteroidota bacterium
GTTTTGGACTTGGATTGTATTACGTGCGGTCGTTGGTTGAAGCCCATAATGGTAGCATTGATGTCATTAGCGACTCCTCCGGAAGTACCTTCACTCTATTCATACCGTACACGAAATGAACCTGACCGAGACATTCCGCATTCTATTAGTTGAGGACGATGAGAACCTAGGTTTTGTAGTGAATGATCTACTGGAAATGGAAGGTTATTTAGTACGATGGGAGAAAGATGGCGAGGCAGGTGCCAAGACATTTCAAGACTTTCAACCACATTTAAGTGTGCTGGATATCATGCTGCCGAAGAAAGACGGCTACAAACTTGGCGAAGAGTTGAAGCAAAGTAACCCGCAAAGCCCGATCATTTTCCTAACCGCCCGTGGAATGGAAACTGACCGAGTGCGCGGTTTTCAGGTTGGAGCGGACGATTATATCACCAAACCTTTCAGTAATCAGGAGTTTTTGCTTCGTGTAAGGGCTGTGCTGAACAGATGTTATCCGAATACAGAAAGCCAGGCCAAGAATAGCTACGAACTGGGATCATTCATTTTTGACCATCTCAATCTACAACTGAAACACAAGTCGGAAAACCGCCAGCTTACCCAAAAGGAATCGGACGTGTTGAAACTTCTGTGCCAGAATGAAGGCGACACCGTTAAACGTGAATTGATTCTCAGCACCGTTTGGGGCGCTACGGATTACTTTACTGGAAGAAGTCTGGATGTTTTCATCTCAAAACTCCGTAAATACCTGAAAGCCGATGAGAATATTCAGATTGAGAATGTTCATGGGGTTGGATTCAGGTTGAAGGTTAACTAATCACTACTTTTCGAACATGAATGCTTTCAGCGTTGACTTAGAGGATTGGTATCAGGGAATTGAACTGCCGTTCGATTCTTGGAATCAGCACACGGAGCGCATCCGAAAAGGATTGGACCCGTTGCTTGAACTGCTTGAAAAGCACAACACCAAAGCGACCTTTTTTACGCTTGGTTGGATCGGTGAGAGGTATCCTGAACTCATCAAACAGATAACGGATGCTGGGCACGAAATGGCTTCTCACGGCTATTCGCACGAGAAGGTATACGACCTCACCCCAGAAGCATTCAGAGAGGAAATCAGCCGAACCAAAAAGGTGCTGGAAGATATCTCTGGAACGGAAGTAACCTCGTTTCGCGCTCCCTTCTTTTCGGTAACCAACAAAAGCCTTTGGGCACTGGACATTCTGAAGGAAGAAGGCTACACCATCGACTGTTCCATTTCTCCCGTGAAAACATGGCGCTATGGCATTTCCACCACGCCAGATGAGATCTTCACCATTAAAGAAAATGGTCTCACCGAATTCCCTGTCTCCACGTTCAAACTGTTGACTAAAAACTTAGGGATCGGTGGCGCATACTTCCGGCTGTTTCCATACATGCTTACCAGTAACGGTCTGAAGCAACGTGCCAAAGAAGGCAAGGTGAACATGTTCTACATCCACCCGTGGGAATACGACCCCAACCACCCTGTTGTAGAAATGGAACGCAAGGCCAAGATCACGCACTATACCAGATTGAGCAAGACCATTCCATTCACGGATAAGCTGCTTGGGCAGTTCAAATTCGATACGGTCAGCAACGTGGTTAAACAGTACAAAGCAGAACGAGAAGTCAATGAGTACAGCATTGAGATTCTCAAGGATTGAACCCGAACAGCGGGCACAACTGCTTGAGGAAATTCGCAACATTCTGACCGAAGTTGGCGCTCACAACGTTGAGATTTACAACAAAACCTATTGGGATTGGCAGTACAAACAATTACCTACGGGCAAAAGCTACGTGTATGCCGCATGGGATGATGACAAGATCATTGGCTATTACCACGTTCCAGTTTACAAATGCGTAATAAATGGTGAGGAAAAGCTGATCGGTAACATTCAGGATGTTGCTGTAAATCCGAATTACCGTGGAGTTGGTCTGTTCCGAAAGTTGGCCGAGTTTGCCAATGAAGATCTGGACATAACCGATGTTGATCTGATCTACACTTTTCCGAACGATAAGAGCATCAGAACGTTCTTGAAATACAACAAGTTCAGCACGGTAAGTGCTGTCCCAACTTACTTAAGACCAATCGATTCCGGAGGAATACTGGCAAGCAAAATCAAGTTGCTTGGATTAGAAAAAGTTGCGGGTTGGTTTGCGGATGGATTCGTGAATTTATTCTCGAAGAATGTGACACTGCATGAAGCTGAAATTGAGGTAATTTCTAAAATCACAGATGAGGTTGAATCAGTTTTTTCCGAATACTCTAAGTCATTCAAAAATCATCTGATCCGAGATAAAGCCTGGCTGGATTGGCGTTATCTGAAGTCAGTGCGGGGCAAACACCATGTTCTTGGAGTTCGGGAGACGGGCAAACTAACTGCTGTGCTCGTGTTGAAAGAAGATGAAATGTTGGGCAATCCAGCTTTGCTCATTTTGGATTTCGCACACTTAAATGGAAAAGAAACCGATTTGCTTTACCTCATCGACCAAGTTCGAAAGAAGAAGGTTCTG
Source organism: Bacteroidota bacterium (assembly GCA_046047575.1). GTDB lineage: Bacteria > Bacteroidota > Bacteroidia > UBA10329 > UBA10329 > UBA10329. Next base: position 2,533 of record JBJOHR010000241.1, read on the forward strand.
TCTCGAGTAAAAAGCAATTTGCTGTTCATTTCAGCCATCACTCCTCTCCTACCTTCTTTAAAGCAAATTGGGTTTTATCAAATTCCTGAAAAGATCAACCCGCGTGTTCTTAATCTACTTGCTAGAACTTCAAGCAACTTGGATGAAAATCCACTTCTGCAAGAACAGAACTGGTTACTTACCCTTGGAGATTGGGATGTTTTCTAAGACTTCGAAACTTTAATCAGATCAACCACCTCCTTCGCCACTTTACGAACGCTGTCGGTTGAACCTTCCAACGGTTCATAAGCCAATCCAACCGCCATTCTTCTGTATTTCCGTGTTGAAGGTTTTCCGAATACACGGAAATCGGTTTGAGGAATGGCCGATGCCTCTTCCAAACCTGAAATGGTCGGATAATCAACGCTTTCAAAATCAGCCAACACAACCGCACTAGCCGCGACCCTTTCCAAGGTAACTTCTGGAATTGGCAGACCAAGAATGGCCCGCGCATGCAACTCAAACTCAGAGAAATTCTGCGAGCCGGCCAGCGTTACCATGCCTGTATCGTGCGGACGAGGTGACAATTCTGAGAACCAAACAGTGTCACCTGAAATGAAGAACTCAACACCCCAAATTCCAGCACCCGTTAAAGCTGCTGTTACCTTATCGGCCATGTCTTGAGCTGTTTTCAGAGCCGCATCACTCAAAGCGGCTGGCTGCCAACTTTCTTGGTAGTCGCCTCGCTCCTGTCTGTGTCCAATGGCCGGACAAAAAAGTGTCGGTCCGTTCTTCTGACTGACTGTCAAAAGCGTAATCTCAGACTCAAATGGAATGAATTCCTCCACAATCACTTCCACCAAGTCACCTCTTGAACCAGAAACGGCATACTCCCAAGCCTTCAGAATCTCATCCTCACCTTTAATGGAAGACTGTCCTTTTCCAGAAGAAGACATCAACGGTTTTACCACACACGGAATTCCAACTTCTGCCACAGCAGCTTTCAACTCCTCAGCCGAAGTTGCATATCGGTAATTGGCCGTTTTC
>JBJOHR010000242.1:0-7924 GCA_046047575.1 Bacteroidota bacterium
AAGATCCGCGCATTTTCAACTATCCGAGCCGTAGGCTGGAAGACGAAGATGGAAATCCCCTCTTAGACCCCTACGGCAACGAACAGTATGATCAGGTCACCTTCACCCTCGAAAAAATGCCATATATAGAGGCAAGCGTAGGTATAGAGAATATTTTCAAGGTTGTCAGCGTTGACCTCGTCAAAAGGTTCACGCATCTGGATAATCCCAACGTTTCAAAGTTGGGCTCAGCCCGTGGTTGGGGCTTCAGAGTGCGTGCCGGAATCAGATTCTAATGCAGCTCAGAGCAGAGAACATAAAGAAGAAGTACGGCAGCCGAGAGGTTGTAAAAGGCGTCACCATCAGCGTGCATCAAGGCGAGATTGTCGGACTTCTTGGTCCCAACGGTGCCGGTAAGACCACATCATTCTACATGATCGTAGGCCTCATCCGTCCTAACCAAGGGCGCATCTATCTTCAAGATCAAGACATAACCGACCTGCCCATGTACAAAAGGGCACAGCTCGGTATCGGCTACCTGCCGCAAGAAGCCTCCGTCTTCCGCAAGCTAAGCGTAGAAGACAACATACTTGCCGTGCTAGAAATGGTAGGTGCCCCCAAAAAGGCACAGCACCAAAAGCTCGAATCCCTGCTCTCCGAATTCGGCCTGCAACACGTACGCACCAACCGTGGCGACCTCCTCTCCGGTGGCGAACGCAGAAGGACCGAGATCGCCCGCTGCCTCGCAGTCGACCCCAAGTTCATTCTTCTGGACGAACCTTTTGCAGGCGTAGACCCCATTGCCGTAGAAGACATTCAGCACATCGTGGCCAAACTCAAAGAAAAGAACATCGGAATCCTCATAACCGACCACAACGTCCACGAAACCCTTCGCATCACAGACAGAGCCTATCTGCTCTTCGAAGGAGACATCCTAAAGGCCGGTACAGCAGAAGACCTCGCCAATGACGAACAGGTTAGGCGCGTCTACCTCGGTCAGAATTTTGTGCTGCGCTAGCTTAAGCCTCGCTTAGCTTAAACTCAAAACTTTCCATTATCTGATTAGCCAAGAGCTCCTTACATGCTTTTTCGACTTTTGCTTTCGCCCCCTCGGCATTCTCTGCTTCAACCTCCAAAGAAATGTGCTTGCCTATCCTCACATTGCCAACCTCAGGCAGACCAAGATTCTTCATACTCGAACTCACAGCCTTCCCCTGTGGGTCCAGCAGTTCCTTTTTAGGCATTACATCGATCTCAGCTTTGAACTTCATTTTTAGTCAGAAATTGGTTGTTTATTATAGAAACTAGCACGTACAAAGATAGAATGACCGGTATGGCCAAGGGCCGAAGAATTATCAACACTACGGCCGAAATTATCAAGAGCACCCACCGTGCCTCATTCCCCTTCCAACCGAACGATTTGAACTTCATCGCCAGCAGCGGAATATCAGAAACCATAAGTACACAGAGCCCAATGGCCGAACCGATCAAGTACCACCTGTCAACAACAACTTGTTCCGGTTCCCACCACAGATGAAACGGCATGAATTCGATCATCAGCGGAATAGACATCACCCACATCGCGCTGGCCGGTGTCGGCAAGCCCCTGAAACCATCAGACTGGCGCGTATCCACATTGAACTTGGCCAACCGTAGCGCAGAGAATACAGGCACGGCAAACGGTATCAGAAGAAGCGGATGCTCAACGAATGCTCCGATTCCCGTCATCGGCCATTGCGTATCCAATAGCAGATAATGAAAAAGCACCGATCCGGGAACCACCCCAAAGGTCACCATATCGGCCAACGAGTCCAACTGAAGACCTATCGGTGACGATACCTTCAGAAGCCTGGCTACAAAACCATCAAAGAAATCGAAAACAGCAGCAGCAATAACCAGATAGGCAGCATTCAGTGGGTTGCCAAGAGCCAAACTCACAAGAGCAAAACATCCGCAAAGCAGATTCAAACAGGTCAGAAAGTTGGGCAGATGTCTCAACAGGATCATTTTACGAAAGTAGCAAACAACCGATCCGTCTTATCTGCGTATTCAGGCCAATAAAGTTGACTCACCCCTGTAACCTGCCCTCGATCATTCCGTTTTAAGCCCATGCAGCAAGACGAAGTACTGGAATTAGAAAGAAGATTGAATACGCTGTCAGACCCCGAAGAGCGGCTTTCGGTGCTCCTTCGGCTCATTGACGAGAACGTCATCAATGACTATGTGGAAGGCTGGAAATACAGCACAGAAGCGGTAGACCTGGCACAACAGCTGGGGCATAGGGCAACAATTGCAAAGACACATGACGCCTTGGCCAACTACCTCTGGAAATTGGGGGAATACACCGAAGCACTGGATAACTTTGAGATTGCCATCGACAACTTCCTCGGCCTAGGCGATCTGCATGCAGTGGCCAGATGCTATTGCGGCATGGGGATCATTTGTGGCGTATTGCAGGAATATCGTACCGCCTTGGAGTATTTTGAAGAAGGACTGTCCGCAGCCAGAAGGGTCGGGAAGGACCAGTTGGCTGCAACACTCACCGGTAACATCGGCCATGTCTACTTCCAGTTTGGCAGATACAAAGATGCGGTCAACTGTTTTCAGCACAGTTTGGACTACTACAAGGAAGTGGACAATCCGCAAGGAGCTGCCAATATGATCTCAGGAATGGCAGGTATCCACGTCTATCAAGGCGAATACGCCAAAGGCCTCGAATTGGTAAGACGCTCGCTAGAGCTGCACAGAAAAGCAAAACACCCGCGCGGAATTGCAGTTACCATGATGAACGTTGGAATTGCCCTACAGAAAATGGGTAAATTGGAAGAAGCCAAGAAAGAACTGAAAAGCGCGCTCAACTATGCACGTTCCATCAATTTCAAACCAACCGAACATGATGTGTTGAAGGCCTTGAGTGAGGTTTGTCTGGAACTGGGTCAGGAAGAGGAATCGGCCAAATACCTCAATCTGTACATGGAAGGGGAGAAAGAAGAGAAGACACAGGCCGTGAAGCGCAAGACCGAACAATTCAGAAAACGTCAGGAGATCAAAGAACTCAGCCGCAAAGTTTGATTCACCTTGTGTAGAAGTGCCTCTTCAATCCAAGGATCGGTTTTTCAAAGTAGTTCCAACTCACATGCGAGAAAGGCAGAATAACCAAGAATGCCACCAAGGGCTTCAGAAGCAGAAAAGCCCAAATGTCACCCTCAAGGCCCGTTCCCACCAGCAACTGATTTCCCAGTAGCAACCCTATTTCGTGGAAGCAGAATAAGCCGTAGCTGATCACACCCAGGTAGGTAATGGTTTTCAAGGTTCCGAACTTGAAAAAACTGTTTGCACAGAAGTTCTGTTCGAAAATGAAGAACGAAAGGATTATGGCGTAAAACAGTTTCTCCAGGATCAGATTCACAGCACCCGGCAAAAATGTGTTGTCAAACAATGGATGGTATTCGAGCAGACTGAAAATGAATATGCCATAGATCGCGGCAATTGCATTCTTGCTCAGCCCGGCCAGCTGCTCAAATCCCCAGTTTCGGTTAAACGAAATGAATGCGAAAAGCGCGCCCAAGGCAATATCGCCCAACAAGAAAAGCGTGTGAAACCAGATGTTCACATCCGTGCCATAATAGTGCACCGTGGTCATCCCGAACAGGATGAGCAGAACAAGGAAAAGCCACTTTTCATGCTTTCGGAAAAGAATAAGAAGGAAAGGCCAGAAGATGTAAAACTGCTCTTCTACCGATACGCTCCACAACACGCTGATGATGGGAGAATGCGTCCAGCCGTGGTCGATCAGAAAGAAATTACCCACGAAAAGAATGAAGTACCAAGGGTTTCCAACCTCCGTATAGGGCTTCCCCATAAGTTCCATTCCAAGCGGCAGAAGCACAAAACCAACGAAAAGCACCAGAAAATAGAGCGGCCATATGCGTAAGGCCCTCCGTATATAATAGAGCCAGGGTTTGAATTTCCCAGCATATTGTCGCTCCTCCAAAATAACCCATGTGTTAATGTAGCTCGAAAGCACAAATGCAAAGCTGAAACCCGTTTTCCCGAAGATGTAAACGTAGTTTTTCACCCATCCGTAAACATCCGATTCCCGTATCGCGTTGCTGTCGGTATCCAACGCATGACCCAAAAAGATGAACAGGAAGGCAATGAAACGGAGCGCATCCAAATTCTTAAAGAAAACCTTCTGTCCCATGCGCGACCCATTCGGCTCATTTTCACATCTTAGCCCAATGCTGTTCAAAGCTAACAACTACCTTCGACACAATTTTCAGAAAAGACCTGCGTTGGGCGTCTCGGCAACCTTCGCGATTGTCATTTTTGATAACTTTAATCCCCGTTCGCAAGCATGATCAGACATTCCCTCGTCTCCTTCATATTGATTGTTCTGGTTTTCGTTGGAAACCGAGCAATGGCGCAAACCCCCAAGTACAGTAACGAATTCCTGGCCATAGGCGTTGGCGCCCGTGGTATGGGCATGGCCAATAGTTTGGTGGCCAGCGTAAACGATGTAACGGGTGGCTACTGGAATCCGGCTGCATTACCAATGGCCAAGCAGAAGTGGCAAGTGTCGCTCATGCACTCCGAATATTTTGCCGGCATTGCTAAGTACGATTATGCTGCAGTTTCTGCACCGATACTCGATCCGCACACTCAGGCTGCATTCAGTTTCATCCGGTTCGGGGTAGATGATATTCCAAATACAACGCAACTATTGGATGACGAAGGCAACATCGATTATGATCGGGTAACCGCTTTTACCGCAGCCGACTACGCGTTCATGTTCAGTGTAGGGCGCAGCAGTCCGAAAATCCCTGGCTTGCGTTACGGTGGAACAGTCAAGGTGGTTTACCGCCATGTGGGCAAGTTCGCCAACTCATGGGGCTTCGGGCTCGATGGAGGTGTTCAGTATGATTTCCGTAAATGGAAATTCGGATTGATGGCCCGAGACGTTACCTCAACCTTCAATGCCTGGAACTTTACATTGGATGAGGAAACGAAGGAAGTTTGGTTGCAGACAGGAAACGAGATTCCAAAGAACTCTTTGGAAGTAACACTTCCTAAAATGATCCTTGGGGCAGGAAGACGATTCGATATCTACAAGAAATTCGGCCTGTATACCGAATTCAATTTCGATTTCACCTTCGATGGAAAGCGTTCGGTCCTTGTAAAAGGCGACCCCATAAGCATTGAACCGCATTGGGGCTTGGAGTTGTTCTACTCTGATTTCGTGTTTGTCCGGTTTGGAGTGACCAACATTCAAGATTACACCGATGATGATGGCGACAAGGTTTGGACCTGGCAGCCCAACGTTGGTGTGGGCGTCCGTATCAAAGATTTCTACATCGATTATGCGTTGACCGATGTAGGAAATCAATCGGTAGCACTTTTCAGCAATGTCTTCTCCTTGCGGGTAGACATTCATAAAGACATGTTCAAGAAAAAGGAGAAGGTTGAATGAGGAAACTTTTACTGATAGCCCTTTTGCTTCAGTCTGTTTTTGCCCTTTCGCAGCCGTATGGTAACGAATGGGTAAATGCTTCTCAACCTTATTTCCAATTCAAAATACATCAAGAAGGCGTTTATCGTATCAGCTATCAGGCGCTGAACGATGCGCTGGCCGCGCAGGGTTTCAGCCTGTCCGGAATCGACCCGCGTAACCTGCAAGTGTTTGCCCGCGGACAACAGCAGTTCATTTATGTGGAAGGCGAGTCTGACGGTAACTTCGACCCAACTGACTTCATTGAGTTCTACGCCACAGGAAATGATGGCGTTTTTGATACGGATGTCTATTTCGATAATCCGCTGAACAACGCCAATCCCTACCACAGCCTGATCAATGATACCATTCGCTACTTCCTAACTTGGAACAGCTCCATCAACAACGCTAGAATGACCGTTGAAACGGACGTCAATTTTAGCGGATATACCGCATCCCCTTATGTGCTGCGCGATGAAATTGATGAGCTGCACGACACCTATTACTATGGTCAGACCTACAGCGCCACAGGTGGAAGTACAAGCCCCATGTATTCTGGTGGCGAGGGCTACTATGGCTACTATTTCGATGCCGGTTGGACAGACAGTTTCTGGAACCTGAACACGGCCAACAATTACGACCAAGGTCCAGATGCTGAAGTGGAGATCAGCCTGGTGGGACAATCGTTCGACAACAAGAACCTTAACATTCAGGGGCCGACTATCAACTTCGATACGGTGATGGAACTCTTCAACGGGTATCGGTTCAATTTCGATGTGCCGACCTCTGCTTTAGGGAATACCACTTCCAACTTCACCTTTTCCATCAACAACCAACCGAGCAATGGGGCGTATCGCGCCACGGTAGCGTATGTTAAAGTTCGTTATCCTCAAGTTCCCAACATGGGCGGAGGACAAACGGCCAAGTTCTTGGTGCCAGACAATGCCAACTTCCCAGCGCAGAGCAAATCGTATGTGCAGTTATCAGCTTATTCGCAGGCCAACCCCCGATTGTATGACCTTACTAACCACAGGCGTATCCAGTTAGGTGGTTCCCCCAATAATTATCAAGTACTCATTCCGGATAACGGTTCGTTGAAGGCATGTTACCTCACGCACGAATCACTCATCGTATCCAATGCCATAACCGAGATCACGCCTGCTGGGGCAAACGGTACGGTCTATTTCACCGATTTCAATGCGCTCGACCCCAACACGGATTACTTCGCCATTGGCCATCAGAGCATGTACAATGAGGTGCAGCAGTATGCTTCTTACCGGAACGTTTCTGGTCACAATGCAATTGGAATTGATGTGAATGAACTCTACAATCAGTTCGGCTGGGGCATCAATAAGCATCCGTTGGCCATCCGCAAGTTTGCCGATTGGGCGTTGGGAACACTTACTGCTCCAAAGCACATTTTTCTCATTGGTAAAGCGGTGAACCATGTCATTGCCAGAAACAACGCGGCCCTGTTTTCCGAGATTCTGGTTCCATCGTTCGGTTATCCGCCAAGCGATAATATGATCACTTCGTACCTCGGCACAGGCACGTATCTGGAGGAAACCGGAATTGCCATTGGCCGATTGGCTGCCAAGAATCCGCAGCAAGTTTCGGATTACATGCAGAAGATGATGGAGTACGAGGCATTGCCCATCGATCTATGGATGAAGAAGGTACTTCATTTCTCTGGCGGTGGCACAGAATCGGAAGTCGCTCAGATCCGCGCCTTCATGGATTCCTACAAGTATATTATTGAGGATACGCTGTATGGCGCGAGCGTTCAAACATTTCAGAAAACCAGTTCGGAGCCGTTCCAGATCACCCAGGTCGACTCCATTACACAGCTCGTAAACAGCGGTGTGCAGTTCATCAATTTCTTTGGTCACGGTTCGGCAGTTGGTTTTGACGTGAGTATCGATCATCCTTCGTTGTTCGGAAACAACAACGGCAAGTACCCGTTCATGATGGCCAACTCGTGCTATGCTGGAGATATTCATCAACCAGCCAGCGTTCCTACTTCCATTTCCGAAGAATGGGTGTTGGAACCAGATGGTGGTGCTCTTGGTTTTCTGGCCACCATTGGCCCTGGAAGCCGCTTCTACCTGAACAGCTACTGCACCAATTTCTATCATAGTGTCAGTCATTTGGCTTATTACAAAACGGTCGGACAGCAAGTGAAACGTGCCATTCGAGAGAACGCGCAACCTTTCAATGACATTACACGCCTGCACGATCTGGAGTATACGCTTCATGGCGACCCTGCTCTGAACATTACAGACCGCGAGCTGCCCGACCTGATGGTGAATCAGCAGAGCATTTGGTTTGAACCAGAGGAGATCACTACGGAAATGACCGAGTTTGAGATGAACATCAAGATCACCAATCTTGGTGCGGCCTTTGCCGATTCGTTCTTTGTGGAAATAAGACGTCAGTTGCCAACGGGCGAGACAGACA
>JBJOHR010000243.1:0-2974 GCA_046047575.1 Bacteroidota bacterium
TACGTGAATTTCGGTGAGGATTATGACGAACCGGATGAAAACCTGATCGTATTGCCCCGAGAGGCATACGAACTAGACGTATCACAATTGATCTACGAGTTTATCGGGCTGAATATTCCGATACGAAAGGTTCCTTGCGAAGAGAGCGGTGACAATTCTATTTGCGATATGGAAACCCTGAAAGTGTTGGAAGATTCTGAATCAGAACAGGAAAACGAAAACCCACTGTGGGTAGAATTGAATAAGATCAAAGATCAACTGAAGAAATAACAAGTATCAAGTAGAGCATCATGGCGCATCCTAAACGAAAAATATCGAAGCAGCGTAGAGACAAAAGACGTACGCACGACAAGACAACGGCTCCAACAATTGCCCTGTGCCCAACAACTGGCGAGCCTCATCTTTACCATCGTGCCCATTGGTACGAGGGTAAGCTTTACTATAAAGGTAAAGTAGTGATGGAAAAGGAGTGACCTGGTCACCCCGAATGAATTTGTGATTGACTGGATTGCGGCTAACTTAGCCGCAATTTTTGTTTGTAGGGGTAGGTAATAGAATTTGGAATGACTAAGATCAGAGCAGCCATTACGGGAGTGAACGCATGGGTTCCGGAATACCGATTGACCAATGCGGAAATTGAAACGATGGTTGACACGAATGACGAGTGGATACGTTCCAGAACCGGAGTAGAGGAACGAAGAATCCTCAAGGGAAAAGACCAAGGCACATCGGTGATGGCCATTCCTGCAGTGAACGGATTGTTGGAAAAGACCAACACCAATCCAGAAGAAATTGATCTATTGATATGCGCCACAGTAACAGGCGACATGCAATTCCCTGCCACGGCCAACATCATTTCGGATAAATGCGGACTGATAAATGCCTTCAGCTTCGACCTGAATGCTGCTTGTTCCGGGTTCATTTACGCACTCACCACCGCATCCATGTACATTGAAAGCGGCCGATATCGGAAGGTAATTGTGGTGGGCGCAGATAAAATGTCGTCCATCATCGATTATACAGACCGAGCTACGTGTATCATTTTTGGAGATGCGGCCGGAGCGGTGCTCATGGAACCCAATACTGAAGGAAACGGCCTCTTTGACCATCAATTACACACAGACGGTTCTGGGGTGGTACACCTGCATCAGAAGGCAGGCGGATCGAGAAGACCTGCCACACACGAAACCGTTGATGCCGGTGAACACTTTGTATATCAAGAAGGTCCGGCAGTATTCAAATTCGCGGTTACGAAGATGGCCGACATTTCTGAAGAAATCATGAAACGCAATCATCTTACAGCTGATGATGTGGCCTATTTGGTTCCACACCAGGCCAACAAGCGTATTATTGATGCGGCCGCAACCAGAATGGGCGTTGATGGAAGCAAAGTAATGCTGAACATCATGAAATATGGGAATACGACCAACGGAACCATACCACTCTGCCTTTTTGAATGGGAACAAAAACTGAAAAAGGGAGATAATCTGATCATCAGTGCTTTTGGTGGAGGATTCACCTGGGGGGCATTGTATTTGAAATGGGCCTACGACCCCATGTAGAATTACAAGCCGGACTGCCCTCAAAATTTATACATTTGACCCTCATTTTAAGGGAAAGAGCATGGACATCAAAGAGATCCAAGAACTTATAAAGTTCGTGTCTAAATCGGGTGTGAGTGAAGTGGAAATTGAGTCAAAGGGATTCAAGATCAACATCAAGACCCCACCTTATAAGCGGGGAGGACAAACAGAAGTACAGGTTATTCAGGCTGCCGCTCCGGTAACTACGGTAGCTGCACCAGTCGTTCAGGCCGCTCCTCAGGCTGTTGCCACTCCAACACAGGCCAAGCCAGAAGTTGCCGCAGAAAACGGCAACTATGAAGAAGTGAAATCCCCGATGATCGGAACATTCTATCGTTCGCCTTCTCCAGAAAAGCCGCCATTTGTGGGTGTTGGAGATGAAGTGAAGAAAGGCGATGTGATCTGCATCATTGAGGCCATGAAACTCTTCAATGAGATAGAAGCTGAAGTAAGCGGCAAAATTGTGAAGGTGCTGGTAGATGATTCAAGCCCTGTGGAATACGACCAGCCACTCTTCCTTATTGAGCCGCATTAAGTTTAATTCAAACATTGTTTCGTGTTCAAAAAGATCCTTATAGCCAATAGAGGCGAAATTGCTTTGCGCGTTATCAGAACGTGTAAGGAAATGAACATCAGAACAGTAGCCGTCTATTCTACCGCAGATAAGGACAGTCTTCATGTGCGATTTGCAGACGAAGCCGTTTGTATAGGCCCTGCGCCAAGCCCACAGAGCTACCTGAATATTCCAAGCATCATTGCTGCAGCCGAGATAACCAATGCGGACGCCATTCATCCCGGATATGGATTCTTAGCCGAGAACTCCACGTTTTCCAAGATCTGTGGCGAACATGGGATCAAATTCATTGGTGCATCGCCAGATATGATCGATGGCATGGGAGATAAAGCTTCGGCCAAGGCAACCATGATAAAGGCCGGTGTTCCGTGCATACCTGGTTCTGAGGGCTTGCTTAAAGATCTTGAACACGCCAAGAAAACGGCCAAGAAGATCAAGTATCCGATCATGCTCAAGGCAACTGCTGGTGGCGGGGGTAAAGGAATGCGCGTGGTGTGGAATGAAGAAGACCTGGAGGCAGCTTGGAATTCAGCAACGCAAGAGGCAAAAGCAGCCTTCGGTAACGATGGCATGTACATGGAAAAGTTCATCGAAGACCCACGACACATTGAAATTCAGATCGTTGGGGACCAGTATGGCAATTTCTGTCATCTATCTGAAAGAGATTGTTCTATTCAAAGACGTCATCAGAAGTTGATGGAAGAAACTCCTTCCCCTTTTATGACCGATGAACTGCGAGACCGGATGGGTGAAGCGGCCATAAAAGCTGCTGCAGCTGTGAATTACGAAGGAGCTGGAACCGTTGAATTCCTTGTGG
>JBJOHR010000244.1:0-16367 GCA_046047575.1 Bacteroidota bacterium
CAAGGTCAGTAACTGTAACGTAGTACACTTGATCATGTACGCTTTCAACTGTGTATTCAGAAAGGGTCGGGTCGGAGAAATTTCCTTGAGTTGGTGTCCACTGGTAGCTGAAATTGCCCGACCCTGCAAATGTGGACACACTCATTGTTGCCGCACCCTGGCAGGCAATCGTATCTTCAGAAGCCGTTGCCGTAAAACCGGCCGTTACCGCAACTTGTTGCGATGATGTGCTTACGCAACCATTGACATCGGTGGTGGTGAGTGTAACGGTGTAAATTCCTGCGGTGAATGCGTGAAAAGGATTGGAAACAGTGCTAGTGTGTCCATCGCCAAAGTCCCATAGGTAGGAAACTACGGAGGTGTTGGAGCCAGCCACGAACTGGCCGAACGCCTCGCACTGCTGATAGTTGAGGTTGTAGGTGAAAAAACTCTCGCAATCTGAACACGGGACCACGGTAATAAGACTGGTAAGCCCGCCACACTGAGGGAAGTTGGCTACGGCAAAGTACTGCCCTGGCTCATTCACGGTAATGGACTGTTGCGTAGTAGGTATATTGAGCGACTGATTGTTACCAGCAGTATCGGTCCAAGAGAGCCATTGGTAGTAAAGACCACCAGGGCCGAGGTCGATAAGCGCTTGTCCTGAACAGAGGTCGAGCGTGTCGAACAGGGGATTCTGCTGCGTTACAATAACGGTGTCAGAGGCAACGCAACCGGTCACATCATCAATCACATCTACAATGAACCATTGATCAGTGACATTCTGCGCAACCAAGGTGCTGGCGGCCGTAGGGTTTTCGAGCAATGAGGCCGGAGTCCATTGCACCGAATAAGAGTTGGTGGCGCTGATGCTTGCCGATAGAACCGTTTGCTCCTGACAGACAGACACATCGGCACCGGCATCTACTTGCAACACGTTTCCCGCCACAATGAAGGTGGTGAGGTCGGTTGCTGTACAGCCCTGATCGGTTGTTATACCAACATAGGCCTGATAAACACCTGGCTCTAAGTTTAGAAGAACTGAACTTCCGGTGCCAACCAGCTGCCCATCTAAATAATAACTCCACTGTTGGACGGGGTCTGAAGCCGTTGAGGCAATGGCCACCTGGGAGAAGCAGGTACTCGGACTCTGAGTGACCATAATGTCAACCGTGCATTGCGCATTAGTGGTTTCAATTGCTCCTACTAGTGCAACGAGCGCTAGGATCATTCCACTGATTCCCTTACGTACTCGCTTATTCATATTCATGGCTTTGGTCTTTAGACGGTTTCACGTTTCAAATGTATCCTAAAGGCGTTCAATAATAAACTACACTATTCACTATTTGTCGGTCTTATTAATGAGCCAAACAATTCATGTGAAATGAATTTCATATTCAATAATGGCTAATATGAGGTTCCTATTATTGATATTTGTCGGATTATTATTATTGATGCTGACCTTAGAACTGCTAGATGGACTTACCACCGCGGAATGGGATGAGCTTAGGCGCTTCGTACAATTCCGATTCCCTCGGTTGCGGCAAGATGTGTTCGTGTGCATGGAACTTCTTCAGAAGAAACGTTCAGTAGGACTGTCTCGGGAGGCGATACATCAAGGGATGTTTCCGAACGCGCCATTCAACGACAAGGTGATCCGCTATCTGCTTACGGATGTGAACCGGTGTGTTTCGGAATACCTCGTATTCAAACAATTACAGAAAGATCCGCAACGAAAGCAGCAACTACTGCTACAAGAACTTTCGGACCGCAAGTGTATGAAGGCCTTTGAAAAGACCTACCGCCAGGAAATGAGCGCCTTGGATTCAGGGCAGCAGGTAGATTCAAAAGCCCTGCTTAACCGATATGAACTCTATTCGCTCAAGGCGAAAGAAGAGTTGAGCAGGGGCAAGCGTTCTTCAGACGTGTTTGAGGAAAGTTCGCTGTTCCTAGACCTCTACTTTGTGGCCAAGAAGCTGCAGATAAGTGCGGAGAAGATCAATTTGAATTACATACTACGAAAGGAATGGAACGACCCTTTTCTGAAGAATATTCTGGAGCAGGTTGATCAAGGTCTTTTCGGGCACAGTCCGTACATCCGTTTATACAGGCTCATTATTCAAAGTCTGACGGAACCAGACAATGAGGAAGTGTTCGTTCTTCTGAAGAAGGAAGTGCCTGAACTGATGGGGCGTCTGTCTGCCTCAGAGCTTTCCGATCTGTACCAATACCTGCTGAACTATTGCATTAGAAAGATCAACGCTGGTCGGTTGGTGTTTCAAAAAGAGCTGCTGGCGGTTTACCAAAGTGCGCTGGAACACGGGGCATTGATGAGTAACGGGGTGCTTTCGCAATGGGATTTCAAGAATGTGGTGACCATATCGTTGCGCACCGGCAATTTGGACTATGCACGTCACTTCATTCACGGCCATAAACAGCATTTGCCTGCCGCGCAGCGCCCGAATGCTTTGGCTTACAATCTGGCGAATCTGCATTTCTCGGAGAAGAATTACCGCGCGGCCATCAAGCAATTGCAAAAAGTGGATCTGGATGATGTATTCTACCGTTTGGATGCGCGTTCCATCCTCTTGAAATCATTCTACGAATTGGACGATACGGACGCGCTGTTCTATCATGCAAGCGCGTTTCGATCATTCCTGAACAGGAACAGGACCATTTCGGACCAACAACGGAAACTCTACCTGAATCTAATCAACCATACGCTATCGCTTTCGCGCAGCGGGGCGGAGAAGGGCAAACTTGATACTATTAAAGCACGCATTGCCAAGAACCCTAACGTGGCTGACCTGAGCTGGTTGGAAAGCAAGTTGGCGGAGTTGGGCGCATAAAAAAAGCCGTGCTCCCCAGCACGGCTTTCCAACCTACAACCCATGAAACTGCTTTTATGCAGCGTTCAAAGAAGCCTTAAAGTCTTTTTTATACGCCCTTCCGATCGGAACACTGAAGCGCATGTCGCAATCGCGTATCTCTATGGTGCTACCCTTTACAGCCGACACCTTGTCCATATTCACGATGAATGAACGATGTGAGCGGACAAACACGTTATCTGGCAGGCTGCTTTCCATCTCCTTCATGGTAGAAAGAGTAATGTACTTGCCGTTGGTTGTCTTAATAATAACGTAATCGCTTAGTGCTTTGATAAAAAGGATCTCGTCTAGATTTACAGGCACCAATTGATAATTGGCCTTGATCAGAATTCTTTCCTTGTTGCCTCCGTTGGTATCAGTTCTCATCTTCTTGAGCTTTAGTTGATCTTAATTTCTTCCCGGTCCCGACCGCAGTAATTTTTCGTTTGGTGTTCTGTATTACACAATTAGCGCAACAGATGTTACCAGTTTTAGACGAAAATGTGCTTATCAGCGACCAATCGACAAACGGTTATCCTTACCGATGAGACATAAAACTTGGCCGCTTGGCATTTTATTAAATTTGCAGGCCGAATTTGAAAGCACATAACAAATAACGCTCAGAGGCGTTTGCCGAACACCTTAGTTCAGTGACCAAACATTTGATCTTATTCTTTCTCTTGCTACTCTCTTTTGCCACTTTGGCTCAGGAAGGCAAATTGGTGCTCAACGGTAATGTGACGAAAGAGGGCGAACCACTTCCGGAAGCTGAGATCAAGATCTTTCAGGCAAGTGGTGGGCTGAAATATTCCTATGCGAACAACGCAGGTAAGTTTGTGGCTACCCTAGAACTGAATCAGGAATATATTGTCAGCGTATCGGAAAAGGGATTCGCCACGCGCACCGTAACGGTACTGACCGAGGTGCCGAACACGGCCAAAGATGGGGCCTATACACAGACCATTACTCTTGACCTGCAGAGAATGCGGCAAGACCATAAGGGAAATTCGGTGAGGGAAGAAAACGCTGGTGGGGTGATGTTCAATGAACAGACCCAATCGTTTGTAACGGTTACGAGAGATATAAGCCGCATCAAAGAAGATATTGCTGCGGCAGAAGAAGCTGCCCGCAAGCGGGATGAGGCACGACAGAAGGCCATGGCAGCGGCAAGAGAACAGGCACGGCTTGATTCCATTGCCCGTGCAAGGGAATTGTATATAGCCGATTCTATTGCTAACTGGCAGAGAAGACAGGATTCTCTGATCGCTGCCAGAGAACAGGCACGTATTGATTCCATTGCTGCCGTTGAGGCACATTTGGCTAAGATGATGGCCAAGCGCGCCAAGGAAAGGGAAGAGGCTGCGGAGGCCGAAAAAGCCAAATTGAACGACCTGGCTGCCGCAGAGCGGGAACGGAAGCGCTTGGCAGCGCTAGAGGCGGCCCGTGCAGATTCGGTGAAGAATGCGCAATTGTCGGCTGAAGAAGCTGCCTTGGCTGCAGAAAAAGCAAGGAAAGACTCCATTGCCGAAGCCAAGAGATCGAGGGAATTGGCAGAGCAGGCACGTTTAGATTCTATCGCTGCTGCGCGCGATGCGGATAAGTTGGCCTTGCAACAGGAAAAAGAGGCCGAACGGTTGAGAAAACTGGCCGAGAAGGATTCTGCTGCTGCATCCAAAGAAGCCGAACGCCAGGCGGCAGAATTGGCCAAACAACTGGAAGCTCAACGCAAGCAGGCCGAAATGGATTCATTGGCAGCCGTAAGGGAGGCTGAGCGAAAGGCGGCCGAATTGGCCAAACAACTGGATGCAGAGCGCAAACAGGCAGCGGCCGATTCGTTGGCGGCTGTAAAAGAGGCCGAACGTGTAGAAATGGAAAAGCTGGCTGCATTGGAAGCCGCCCGACTTCAGGCGCAGAAAGATTCGATCATGGCCGCCAAAGAAGCTGCCCGTGTTGCAGCCGAACTCGCCAAGGAGTTGGAACGCCAGCGTAAGCAGGCCATCACTGACTCTATTGCTGCTGCAAAAGAAGCGCAGCGCTTGGCTGCCGAAGCTGCTCAGTTGGCCGAAGAGGCCGCCAAGCAGGCGCGTCTGGATTCTTTGGCACAGGCCAAGAAACAGGCAGAACTGGCAGAGCTTGCCCGTGCAGATTCCATTGCCAAGGCCAGAGAAGATGCACGTCTTGAACGACTGAGACAACAGGAAGAAGCGGATAGGCGCGAAAAGGCCAAAGCCGATTCCATAGTGGCAGCCAAGGAAGCCGCCAAGCAGGCTGAAATTGCCCGCGTAAGGGAACAACGAAAGGAGAATTCCCTAGTGACGACTATTGAGAAGAATCCATCGAACACGACAACCATCACCGTGGCCGATGTCTATGGCATCAAGACCACCTACAAAAAGATAGCCCACAGTTGGGGTGACGTGTTCTTCTATAAGGGCGATGCGATCATCACTGAGGCTCTCTACAAGACCGAGTTGGATGCTGCCCGTGTGGAGGTAAATCCGGAAAACGTTACTGAACCGTAGAACGGATCCATACCATCATGCTGAATGGGTGTTGATCCAGCTGACGATCATTTTGAACAACTCGCCTCTTTCAGGTTCATTGTGTGATTCGTGATAGAATCCTTCCAACGATTTGAAGGTGACATCACCATTCGCCTTTTCGGCAAATTCCTTCGATGCATTGTGAGAAGTCAGTCTATCTGCTGTTCCGTGATAAATAAGGAGCGGTGTTTTCAATTCAGCCGCATGTTCCAATGCCCAAAGACCCTGATTGTGAACACCCACGAAGAAGGCCGTGCTGATCTTATCGTGAACTAACTTGTCGTCAACATAACGCTTCACTTCCTTGGGGTCTTTTGAGATTGCGGTCACATCCAAATTGCTCGATTGAACCAGGCCTGGAAGAACACCACTGACCCATTGTGCCAATTTTACCTGGATGGCGGGTGGGTCGAACGCCAGTTTTAGCCATGGCGCAGAAACGATGGCACCATTGATCTTCGGATTTCGTTTGATCAAATAGTTCAGCAACACATTCCCACCCATACTGTGACCAAATAGGAATGTTGGTTTTGCAGGCACCAACTCCAGCATCTTGGAGCTTAACTCGCCAACACAACCTAGCAGCATGTCGTAATTGGAAACATGGCCGCGCTTTCCCTCTGTCTTCCCATGACCGATCTGGTCGTAGGACACAACCGATATGCCGGCAGCATTGAACGCATCGACCAAATAGTTGTAGCGCGATGAATGTTCGCCCATTCCGTGAATGATACCGACCACCGCTTTTGGGTTTTCCACCAACCAAGACTGACCATAAACAGTAAGCCCCGTTTTTGACTTCCAAGAATATTCGTTGTGCTGCATTTGCTTTATTTGATTCCAAATATAGGATTAACCAACGCGGTTGATTCTTCTATCTTTGGTCGAATTCAAGCCCATGAAAAAACTACTTAAAGCCGTTGTGGTCATCATCCTTATCCCGCTGCTGTGGGTTGGCGGAAACTTGATCTACGGCACACTCACCGACTTCAAACCACAGAAAGAAGAGGCGTTGGAAATTGTTGCCAATCATGCAGAACGCCCCGATAGCATCATCCAAATTCTGAACTGGAATATCGGTTATTGCGGCCTTGGCGAAGAAAGCGATTTCTTCTACGATGGTGGTTCAACTGTTCGAATGGAGCAATCAATCGTTCAGAAAAATCTCAATGGCGTGATGAATACGCTCAAGTATTACGATGAGGCCGATATTATCCTGTTACAGGAGGTTGATACACTTTCCAAGCGAAGTTGGCAACTGAATGAATACAGCGACATTGCCAGCATTCTGCCTGACCACAACGCTTCTTTCTGCCTGAATTACAATGTCAAATTTGTTCCTATTCCTCTTACAAACCCAATGGGAAAGGTGATGGGTGGATTAGCCTCATTCAATCGATTTACGGTTACCAACGCAACGCGCCATCAATTTCCATCAAGCTACGCATGGCCCAACAGCATCTATTTTCTAGACCGTTGTTTTATGGTGCAGCGAATGCCATACAACGATGTGGAATTAGTGGTGATCAACACGCACAATTCGGCCTATGATGACGGTTCTCTCAAGAAGGCTGAAATGGATTACATGAAGGAATTCCTCAAGGCAGAAGAGCAAAAAGGCAACTATGTCATTGTTGGTGGCGACTGGAATCAGCACGCCCCAGGAACTGGTGACCGCCAGGTTCCAAACGAATATCTTGAAGGATGGACGTGGGCATTCGACACTTCATACCCGACCAACCGCAACTTGGAAAAAGCATACGTAGCTGGTGAAACTCAGACGCAGGTCATTGATTTCTATCTGTGCAGTCCTAACATTTCAGTCAAAAAGGTTGAGGTCGTAAACCTCGACTTCAAATTCTCCGATCATCAACCCGTACTACTGACCGCAAAACTCAACTAAATGGCAAAATTCGTTCTCGCCCTCGACCAAGGAACCACCAGTTCAAGAGCAATCCTATTTGATAAAAAAGGCGCCATTGCAGGCGTTTCACAGAAGGAATTCACCCAGTATTTCCCGAAAGCCGGTTGGGTGGAACACGACCCGATGGAAATCTGGAGCAGCCAATTGGAAGTGGCGCAAGACGTGCTTAAAAAGAACGGTGTTTCAGCCAAGGACATCGCGGCTATCGGCATCACCAATCAGCGCGAAACCACTGTGGTTTGGGATCGAAAAACAGGAAAGCCCGTTTACAACGCCATTGTTTGGCAAGACAGAAGAACCGCTTCCATCTGCGACAAGCTGAAAGCCGATGGTTATGAGAAGGACATCCGCAACCGAACTGGATTGGTGGTTGATGCCTATTTCTCGGGAACGAAAGTGAAGTGGATCCTTGATAACGTGAAAGGAGCTAGAAAGCGTGCTGATGCAGGCGAATTGGCCTTCGGAACGGTTGATTCGTGGCTTATTTGGAACTTGACCAAAGGCCAAACACACGTCACCGACTATTCGAATGTTTCCCGAACATTGATGTACAATATCAATGAACTTAAATGGGACAAGAAGTTGCTGAAAGCGTTGGACGTTCCCGCTTCGGTACTTCCTGAAGTGAAAGACAGCAGTTCGGTTTATGGTAAAACTGACAAGTCACTTTTCGGTGGTGAGATTGCTATTGCTGGAATTGCTGGTGATCAACAATCTGCGTTGTTCGGTCAGGCGTGTTTTGAGCCTGGCATGGCCAAGAACACCTACGGAACGGGCTGTTTCATGCTGATGAACACGGGCGAAACGCCAGTTAAATCCAAGCAAGGACTACTGACAACCATCGCCTGGGGATTGGATGGCAAAGTGGAATACGCGCTGGAAGGTTCAGTTTTCATCGCAGGTGCTGCCATCCAATGGCTTCGCGATGGCTTGAAGATGATCGATGAATCTCCCGATTCGGAATACTTCGCCATGAAGGTGAAGGATACTGATGGGGTTTATGTCGTTCCTGCTTTCGCAGGATTGGGCGCGCCTTATTGGGACATGTACGCCCGTGGTGCCATGTTCGGCCTCACGCGCGGCACTACCAAACAGCACATCATCCGCGCTACGCTCGAATCGCTGGCCTATCAGACCAAAGACGTGTTGGATGCCATGCAGAAGGATTCGAAGATCACCTTGAACGCGCTTCGGGTCGATGGTGGTGCATGCGCCAACGACCTGCTAATGCAGTTCCAATCGGATATTCTGCAAACGGATGTTCAGCGTCCACAGGTGATTGAGACCACCGCACTCGGAGCGGCCTACTTGGCTGGAATTGCCGTTGGATTCTACGAGAAAAAACAGATTTCGAAGAATTGGGCGATTGACAGAACCTTCAAATCGAGCATGTCGGCACCAGATAGTAAGAAGCTTTACAAGGGCTGGCAGAAGGCGGTGGAACGCACCAGGAAGTGGGAAGACGCGTAAATGACCATCCTTGGCATCTCGGCCTTTTACCACGACTCTGCTGCGGCTCTCATCGTTGACGGCAAGATCATCGCGGCTGCGCAGGAAGAACGTTTCACACGCAAAAAGCAAGACGCTTCGTTTCCGGTGAATGCAGTTCGTTTCTGCTTGGAATTTGCCAACCTGAAGTTGGAGGATGTAGATGCCATCGCATTCTACGACAAGCCGCTACTCAAATTCGAACGCTTACTCGAAACGTATTATGCATTCGCGCCCAGCGGGTTTATTTCGTTCCATAAGGCCGTTCCCGTTTGGCTTCGCGAAAAGCTGTTTCACAAACGGGAAATCCGCAACGGACTGAAGGAAATCTCCGATTCGAAAGAGGCGAAAAAGATTCCGATCCGTTTTCCTGACCACCACCTTTCACACGCAGCTTCGGCATTTTATCCTTCTCCATTTGAGGAAGCCGCCATTCTCACGATTGATGGTGTAGGCGAATGGAGCACCGCCAGCATTGGCAAGGGTTCGGGCAAGGACATCGAGATGTTTGCCACCATGAATTTCCCGCATTCGGTGGGTCTCCTCTACTCTGCTTTCACATACTATCTCGGTTTCGAGGTGAACAAGGGCGAGTACAAACTGATGGGCTTGGCCCCGTACGGCAACCCAGATGGCGAACGAACCGCCAACTACCGCAAACTCATCACCAATAATCTGGTGACCGTTTATGATGATGGTTCCATTTGGCTCAATCAGGAATATTTCGCCTACGCCACCGGACTTCGCATGGCGAAAGACGACAAGTGGCAGCAACTTTTCGGGCTGAAAAAGCGCGAAGCGAAAGACGAAATGCTGAGCGAGCATTGCGATATGGCGTTGGCCATTCAGCAAGTGACCGAAGACATTTTCTTCAAAATGGCGGCCACCGCCAAGGAGAAAATGGGTTGCAGGAACATCTGCTTGGCGGGCGGTGTGGCATTGAACAGCGTGGCCAATGGTAAGCTGATCGACAGCGGCCTATTCGATGAGGTTTTCATTCAGCCTGCGGCTGGAGACGCGGGCGGAGCGGTCGGTGCCGCCTTAGCGGTTTATCACATCTTCGAAGGAAAAGAACGAACAGCTACTCGTCCTGATGCCATGTCTGGTGCCTTGCTTGGCAGCGAATATTCAGATGCGGAGATTGAATCTGCGCTGAAAGCAAAAAACATCAATTATTCAAAGGTTGAAAATGATGAAGAACTGACCCAAAAGGTCAGCGACCTCATCATTTCAGCGAATGTCATCGGGTGGTTTCAGGGGCGAATGGAATTCGGTCCGCGTGCATTGGGTTGCCGAAGCATCATTGCCGATGCACGCAATCCCGAAATGCAGAAAAAGGTGAACCTCAAGATCAAGTTCAGAGAGAGTTTTCGTCCGTTTGCGCCCATTCTGTTGGAAGAAGATCTGCAACGCTATTTCGATGTGAAACTGCCTTCGCCTTACATGTTGCAAGTGCACCAATGGAAGGAAGAATGGCACAATCCGTTGCCCGAAAATTATACTTCCCTTCCATGGAAGGAAAAACTGGAAACCGTGCGTTCTGAGTTTGCTTCAGTAGCACATGTGGACATGTCGGGTCGCATTCAGACCGTTAGCAAAGACAGCAACCCAAAAATGCATTTTCTCCTTTCTAAAATAAAGGAGAAAACGGGCCACGGACTCACCATCAATACCAGTTTCAATGTGAACAATGAACCGATCGTCTGTTCGCCAGAAGATGCCATTAACGGTTTTCTGAACACCGAAATGGATGTGCTGGCCATCGGGTCGTTCATTGCGTTGAAGCAAGACCAATAACCCATGAAAAGCGGTCACAAAACGCTTGGGATTCTACTAATTCTCATCGGACTGCTATCCAACCCTTGGTTGTTTTCTTGGCTCTTTTCAAACGATGGAGACATCACTACTTATACCATTATTGGCACCATTGTTTTCTGTGAATTATTAATTGTGATTCTTGGGGTTTCGATTTTATTCTTGGCCCGAAAATCATTGGCCAACATCGGGTTGATGGTGGTGTCTGCGTGGATGACATTGGCTTTTACCATGTCGCTTGATAGGGCCTATGGACGGCTCATCATTTCCGAAACAGACAGCCTACTGTTTCCCGCGTTCAGCAAAGCTGAGCATCACACTTCAGAATTTGAATTGGATGTAGTGATAAATAATCTTGGGTTTCGAGGGCCAAACACTAGGCTAAAGAAGCAAGGAAAACGAGTCGTTGTCATTGGTGATTCTTTCACTTTCGGCTGGGGGGTGAAGGAGCACGAAACTTGGATTCACCTGCTTTCTGAACAGCATCCAACTGTTGAATTTCTAAATCTCGGGCAGGGCGGAAATCATCCCGGAGATCATGTTCGAGTTGCCAAAAAGACAATTCCATTGCTCAAGCCAGACGTGGTATTCGTCTGTGTTCTTGAAGGCAACGACCTCCACCAACTCATGCGTTTGATTGAGTTTGAAGAATCGGGTAATTCTATTCCTAAATCCGAATCTATACCTGAACCTCCGCAAGCAAAACTCAGGCGGTATTTGGGTTTGATTTTGCCCAATTTCACTAAGCGATTTCCCGCCAAGGTTTCAATTCAAACGCGCTGGAAAAAAGATGCAGAAAACCTTTTGTCAGAGCTGAACGAATTACAACTTGCCAAGTACAATTCACTCAATACTACAATCCGAAACGATCTCGAAAACGGTCTGCTGAACCCATCACTGATCTACGAGTCGTTGCATCATCCCGACATGTTCATGCAGGCTGTGGACACGGCCAATGAGCTTTGCAATAAAGGCGTTGTCAGGTTGCGCGACCATCTCTTGGAACTGAAATTCATTGCTGAATCCACCGGTGCTGAACCTTTGTTCATCAATATTCCGAATAGGCCTTATGAGTTTCCAAACGAGCTTGAACCATTAAGTGAACTAGGTTTTGATGTTAGCGGTTGCGACACGCTTGATGCGGCCTTTCCAATGACGATGACTTCAGATGGCCTTGAAGTTCCCTTACTAAACCCGAAGTTTCCAAAAACCGAAACCAGCCCGTTCTACTATTATGACGGGCATTGGAACGAAGAGGGAAACCGTATTTTCGCTGAGCAACTGATTGCCGAACTTGATAGTTTACCCGAATGGAAGCGTTTTCTGACCTTATAAAATTCCTGATGGAGCGTAAGAAATGGTGGCTAACACCAATTGTCCTTGTGCTTCTTCTGCTGGGAATTCTAATTGTGATGGGGGGTGGAACAGCGGTTGCCCCTTTCGTTTACACACTTTTCTGATGCAGAAGGTCTACAAGAACATTCTGGTGCTTATTGCAGGGTTCTGCATGTTGCATTTGGTGTTCAAAGAAAAGACCGTTGCGTTTCTGATCGTAGCTGTTTCGGTACTGGTTCTGGCTGCGTTAAGCGGAAAGGCCGCCATCGTCATCGAAAGATCATGGCTCTGGTTTGGGGAGAAGATCGGGAAGGTGAATGCTGCTATTCTGCTTTTCCTTGTTTACTATCTCATCCTTACTCCGATTGCATTCCTGTCTCGAATAGGGAAAAAAGACCCGCTCCAATTACGTGCTCCAGAAAAAAGCAATTTCATTACCAACCATCATCGCTACACGGCCAAGGATCTTGAAAACCCTTGGTGATCTGGCATGATCTTCGTTCTGCCAAAAGCATGAAAACGTTTCTTCCTTTATTCCTGTCACTGTGCTGTATTACTATTCAAGCGCAAGACTTCGATAGTTTCATCCGTAAGAATGTGAAAGACGGAGCGGTTGATTATTCTGGCATCAAAGAGAATCTATCAGAACTGAATGCGTTGATCATTCAGTTGAACCGGGCACCCTTGTACAAGGGAGATGAAGAGAAAGCTTTTCTCATCAACGTTTACAATGTGCTTGTCATTAAGGGAATCGTAAACCGCTACCCAACGGAGGGCCCGCTGAAAATCGATGGCTTCTTCGATAAGCAAACGTTCAACTTGAGAGGAAAACAAGTGACGCTCAATCAGCTGGAAAAGGAGATTCTGATGAAGCAATTTCCAGACGCACGCTTACATTTTGTGCTTGTCTGTGCGGCCAAAGGCTGTCCTGCGTTGGCTTCTTTTGCTTACAACGGAAAGGAACTTGAAGCACAATTGGAAAGTCAAACGCGGACCGTTATCAACGACCCGGACTTTATCCGTTTGAGTGGTCCTGATGCAGCGGTTTCTCAGATTTTCGATTGGTACGCAACCGATTTCGGGGGAAAAGAACAGGTGATTCCGTTCATTCGGAAATATCTCTTGAAGAAGATCAAACTCAACCCCAAGTATTCATTTTACGAATACGATTGGAGCCTGAACGAGTTGAAATAACCCAGCGCGTTACCTTTGACCCTGTGAGGTCTTTTCTTTTACTTTTTTCGCTTCTTTTTATTGGATGCAGCCACGGTCCAGAAATCCAAAAAGTTTCGCTTTGGAATTTGGAAAACGCCCAAACGTCCATCAACCCGAATGAGAACGCCCTCACCGTCATTTACTTCCTTTCTCCGGAATGCCCGCTGTGCATCAATTACACACTGGCTATGCGTAACTTGGAGCAGGATTTCGCTTCGGATAGTATTGCCTTCTACGGGGTTTATTCCAAAGAATGGTACTCGCCTAGCGAGGTGGATTCCTTTGCGATGAAGTATGATCTTTCATTCGACATGCTATTTGACGGTGGCAACACCTTGGCTCATGAATTGGGGGCAACTACTACACCGGAGGTTTTCGTGATCAACCGCCAAGGCCAGATTCTGTACAGCGGGAAAATTGACAACTGGGTGAATGATCTTGGGAAGAAGAAACCAGAGGTTTCCGACCACTATCTGGAAAATGCCTTGATCGCTTGGCGAGAGGGTAAACCGATAAACCCCAAGTACACCAAACCGATTGGATGTCTGATAGAATGAAACGGCATCGCGACCTCCCCCAACCCCTCCTTGCAAGGAGGGGAGTCATGAAAATCCTTACGATTCTTCTTCTTGCATCATGCGGAAATAGAAACGGCTTCGATTTGCCCGAAAAGGTCACGTTCAATGAACACGTAGCCCCGATCATTCACCACAATTGTACACCATGCCACCGACCGAATGGAGGAGCTCCCTTCCAAATGATCACGTACCGAGATGTGGCCAAAAGGGCAAAAATGATCTGTGATGTAACCTCTGACCGTTACATGCCGCCCTGGCCAGCCGATCCGAACTATCGCTCTTTTGTTGGTGAACGTTTTCTTACAGATCGCCAAATAGCGATGCTCCAAAAATGGTTGGACGATGGCAAAGAAGAAGGCTCTGGAACCGCTCCTGAGCCCCCAAAATTCCCCGATGGTTCTGAGTTTGGGAAACCCGACCTGGTCGTTTATTTCCAGGATTCGATATTTCTGGAAGGCAACAACCTGGACAAGTTCATGGCGGTGAAAGTTCCGTTCGAATTGGAGCATGACACCTTCATCCGACTCATTGAATTTGTGCCGGGAAACCGCGACTTGGTTCATCATATGAACGGACATCTCATGAATTATGAGGAAGGCGCCAAGGCCAATGTTTTTGAGGGACAATTTGCCGTTGAGGATAAAGAATCGGGCAACCGAGGCATGTACGGCAAACTCCAAATTGCAAATGATGATGGCACGTTTCCAGTCCTATCTCCTTCGGTGAGTAATTATTTGCCAGGGGTTCTGCCTGCCTTATATCCCGATGGAATAGGCACCATTCCCGTTAAGCGCAAAGCCGCATTCCTTATTCGCAACATTCATTACGGCCCAACACCCGTGGATAATCATGACCGATCTTACTTCAACGTCTTCTTTACCGATCAGCCACCCAAACGACCCATACAGGAGTTGATGTTGGGGACACTTGGCGAAACGCCCGTGGTGCCACCATTGGTGGTTCCGCCAAACAAGGTTATGCGCGTACAGACCAACTATCGCGTGCCGCAAGACTTGTCGCTGCTTACCATCAATCCACACATGCATCTGATCGGTAGGTCGTTCAAGGCCTGGGCACTGACCCCAAGCGGGGATACGATTCCGCTCATTTCTATTCCAAAATGGGATTTCCGGTGGCAGTATTTCTACACCTTCCACCACATGCTCAAAATCCCGAAGGGTTCTATCATTCATGCTGAAGGGGTTTACGAC
This sequence comes from Bacteroidota bacterium, assembly GCA_046047575.1. Classification (GTDB taxonomy): domain Bacteria; phylum Bacteroidota; class Bacteroidia; order UBA10329; family UBA10329; genus UBA10329. The sequence continues at coordinate 14,956 of JBJOHR010000244.1, forward strand.
AACACCCTCGACAACCCGAACAATCCATACGATCCTCCAAAAACCGTTGTAGAACCTGTGGCCGGAAACATGAAGACCACAGACGAAATGTTTCAGTTCATCTTTACCTATCTGCCGTATCAATCAGGAGATGAGCACATCAGTTTGGAGCCCGACCCTTCGCTCTTCAAACATTAATGGTCCGAGTTCAGTTTAGAGGAAACGAACCACTAACTTCGCGGCCAGAAAACGCACATGTTCTCAGCTAAGAACCGATCGGAAATCATATCGAAACTCCAGAACGAGACATTCGATCTGCTCATAATCGGTGGGGGTATTACGGGTGTGGGCATGGCACTCGATGCTGCCGGACGAAAGCTGAAAGTGGCCCTTGTGGAGAAACAGGATTTTGCCGCAGGAACAAGTAGCCGCAGCACCAAACTCATTCATGGCGGTTTGCGCTATCTGAAACAGCTTGAATTCAATCTGGTTCGCGAAGTGGGTCACGAGCGAAAGACCGTTTACCATAACGCTCCGCATCTTGTCATTCCCGAAAAAATGCTGCTACCAATTACTGAAGGCGGCTCTTTCGGCAAAGCTTCCGCATCGTTGGGCATTTACACCTACGATTGGCTGGCCGGAGTGAAACGAAGCGAACGCAGGGCCGTTCTTGACAGGAAAGAAACAATGGAACGCGAACCGTTGCTGAAGAAAGATGGACTGGAAGCTGGCGTTCTGTATTGGGAATATCGGAGTGATGATGCTCGTTTGGTGATCGAGGTGGCAAAAACTGCTGCAGAAGATGGTGCTCTGCTGCTCAATTACTGCCTGTTCAAAGAATTCATCTACGAAAATGAACATATTTCCGGTGGCGACATGGTCGACCTGAAATCAGGAACCAACTTCAGGATCAAAGCCAAAAGAACAATCAATGCGGCCGGACCGTGGGTTGATGATGTCCGTTCCAAAGACGAGACCGTGAGAGGAAAACGATTGCACCTCACAAAAGGCGTACATCTGGTATTCGACCACCAACGCTTTCCTTTGCGGCAGGCCGTGTATTTCGATGTTCCCGATGGGCGTATGATCTTTGCCATTCCGCGCGACAATGCTACCTACGTTGGCACCACTGATACTGACTACTGCGACAGTATGGAACGGCCCTACGTAACCCAGCAAGATGTGGATTATATTCTTTCAGCCACCAACAACGCATTCGATATTGAACCACTTACGCAAGCAGATATCCGTTCAACGTGGGCGGGACTGCGACCGTTGATTCATGAAGATGGAAAATCACCTTCAGAGTTATCTAGAAAGGACGAGATCTTTATCTCGCAACACGGCCTCATCAGCATTGCAGGCGGGAAACTGACCGGATATCGAAAAATGGCAGAACGCACCGTGGATCTTGCGCTACGCCAACTGGAAGC
>JBJOHR010000245.1:0-7107 GCA_046047575.1 Bacteroidota bacterium
ACCCAATTCCATCCAACTCAAATAAACAGCATTGTTCACATGCCCCAAGGCATCCGTGTCTCTGAAGCGCAACTGTACGTCAACTGTGGCTTGATAGTCTTCCATTTAAAATATTCGTTCCGAAATTTTGATTTCAGATTTGAGACTGCAGAGGTCAGAATGATGTTTTTCTGAAACCCGAAATCTGCAATCTGAAGTCTCAATAAGCAAAAAGCGGCCTTCCGTTCATCAGGTTCTTCACTTCTTCTCTTACTTCCGCAATGATCTTGTCGTTCTCAGTATTGGTGATCACACGGTCCATGAGGTCAACAATCGTTTTTACTTCTTGTTCTTTCAGACCTCGAGTTGTGATGGCTGGGGTTCCGACCCGAATTCCAGAACTGATCATTGGTGGCTGATCATCGAACGGAACCATGTTCTTATTGACCGTGATATCAGCTTTGCCTAAGGCGGCATCGGCATCTTTGCCTGTTACACCTTTGGACCGAAGATCGATGAGCATGCAATGATTGTCCGTTCCTCCTGAGATGATCTTGTAACCACGTGCAACAAATTCATCGGCCATCACGCTGGCATTCTTCACCATTTGAACACAATAATTCAGGTAATTATCTGTCAAAGCTTCACCAAAGGCCACAGCTTTAGCAGCTATCACATGTTCCAGCGGCCCTCCTTGCATGCCTGGAAAAACAGCGCTGTTGATCAACATGCCCATGCTTTTAAGATTTCCTTTCTGTGTGGTCAATCCCCATGGGTTATCGAAGTTTTTGCCCATCATGACGATACCCCCGCGTGGGCCACGAAGGGTTTTGTGCGTAGTTGTGGTAACGATATGGCAATCGTCCATCGGGTCTTTCAGCAAACCTTTGGCGATCAGGCCAGAAGGGTGCGAAATATCGGCCATCAGAAGTGCGCCAACCTCATCAGCTATCTGCCTCATGCGTTTGTAGTCCCAATCGCGGCTATAGGCCGATGCCCCAGCAATGATCAATTTCGGTTTGCATTTCTTGGCCGTTACTTCCATGGCATCATAATCCACGGTTCCCGTCTCACGACCAACGCCATAGAAGTTCGCCTTATAAAGAATGCCGCTGTAATTGACAGGCGAACCATGCGTAAGGTGACCACCGTGCGAAAGATCGAAACCAAGAATGTTGTCGCCAGGCTTCAAACAAGCCAACGCCACAGCCGAATTGGCCGATGCTCCAGAGTGTGGTTGCACGTTCACGAACTCACAATTGAAGAGGGTTTTGGCTCTTTCTCGGGCAAGATCCTCCACCTGATCCACAAACTGACAACCGCCATAATATCGGGCTCCAGGAAGTCCTTCGGCATATTTGTTCGTAAGCACAGAACCTTGGGCCTCCATCACTTGCTCGCTGACAAAGTTTTCTGAAGCGATAAGTTCAATTCCTTCCAGTTGTCTGTGTTTTTCCTTCTCGATCAGGTCAAAGATCTCTTTGTCTCGTGTCATGTTACTCAGGTTTTAAGATGCGGATTAGTCGATATTCCTACTTTCGTTCGGCAAACAAATTTATAGGACGATAGAGACGATGAACAATCGAATTACAGAGCTTTTCAACATAAAATATCCCATAATTCAGGCTGGAATGATCTGGTGCAGTGGGTGGCGATTGGCAAGTGCAGTTAGTAACGCTGGCGGATTGGGAATTATCGGTTCGGGATCGATGTATCCTGATGTTTTGAAAGAGCATGTACAGAAGTGTAAAGCTGCCACGGATAAACCTTTCGCTGTGAACATTCCACTCCTCTACCCTGATATCGACAAGCACATCGAAACCATCATTCAAGAGAAGGTTCCGATCGTATTCTCATCTGCTGGTAGCCCGAAAAAATGGACACCAATTCTGAAAGAACACGGAATAATTGTGGTTCATGTGGTGGCAAGTTCTGTTCTGGCAAAGAAGGTTGAAGATGCTGGTTGCGATGCCGTTGTTGCTGAAGGTTTTGAAGCTGGCGGACACAACGGACGAGAAGAAACCACCACCATGTGTCTTATTCCGCAGGTGGTAGATGCGGTGAATATTCCAGTAATCGCAGCAGGCGGAATTGGAACTGGAAAAACCATGGCGGCAGCTTTCGCTTTGGGAGCAGAAGGTGTCCAGATAGGAAGTCGTTTTGTGGCTTCGCCCGAAAGTTCCGGTCACGAATTTTTCAAACAAGCAATTATTGAAGCCAAAGAAGGCGACACTAAGCTGAGCATGAAGAAGCTGGTGCCTGTCCGATTACTGAAGAACAAATTCTTTCAGGAAGTGGAAGCGCTTGAAAACCGAGGTGCTGAAGGTGGAGAATTACTTGAACTACTTGGAAGAGCGCGCGCCAAAAAAGGAATGTTCGAAGGCGATTTGGAAGAAGGTGAATTGGAGATCGGGCAGATATCTGGTTACATCGATGCCATGAAGCCTGCAGCAGAAATAGTGAAAGAGATTATAGAGGAATTCAACCAGACCTGTGAACAATTGGGAAATCTGCGGCTTTAAGATGGAACGCGGATGACACGGATTGAACAGATTTTCGCGGATTTTCTCGCGAATTGTAACTCGAAACTTGTGACTTGAACATGAAAAAACTCACATTCAGAAACGGAGACAAACTCGACATTCTCGGTTTGGGAACTTGGAAGTCGAAGCCAGGTGAGGTTTATGATGCCGTTCGTTCGGCCATCAAGATCGGTTACCGCCATTTCGATTGTGCGTTCATTTATATGAATGAAAAAGAGATCGGGCAGGCATTTACAGATGCTTTTGCCGATGGTGATGTAAAGCGAGAAGATGTTTGGATCACGTCCAAACTCTGGAATAATTCTCACAAAAGAGAAGACGTTCTTCCTGCATTGAAGAAGACGCTTTCTGACCTTCAACTGGATTATCTCGACCTGTACTTGGTGCATTGGCCGCATGTTTTCAAAAAGGATTTCATCGGAGCTACAAAGGCAGAAGAAACGTGGTCAACCGCAGAAGTGCCGCACATTGAGACATGGCGCGAAATGGAAGAAGCCGTTAAACTTGGATTGGCAAAGCACATTGGTGTTTGCAACTTCAACAAACACAAACTGAAGGCATTGTCAGAACAAGCGACCATCGTCCCAGAAATGAACCAGGTTGAGTTGCACCCAATGCTTCATCAAACCGATCTGTTGGAATTCTGCAAAGAGAACGGAACGCACGTAACTGCCTATTCCCCACTCGGTTCGCCAGATAGAAGCGCTGGAATGAAAGCAGCTGACGAACCGAACTTGTTCGAGCATCCTGTGATCAAAGAATTGGCAAAAAAGCACAGTTGCACCGAGGCTCAGGTCATGATCGCTTGGGCCATGGAACGCGGAACGGCCGTCATCCCGAAGTCGGTCAATCCTGAAAGACAGCTTCAGAATTTCCAATCGACTGAGATCAATCTCTCCGAAGATGACATGAAACTGATGGCTTCAGCAGATTCGGGTTACCGCTACGTAAAGGGCCAATTTTGGGCATTTGAAGGAACCGAATATTCGGTGGATTGGCTTTGGAATCATTAAGATTTCAGAAGTCAGACATCAGATTTCAGATACGTTTCTGACGTCTGAAATCTCTAATCTGACATCTATTTGGAAGGAATATTCCACTTGATGGAAGTGCCATTGAACTCCAGTTGCTCCCATATTTTCTGCTCGTTCTTCTTCCAATGCGTTTTGTGCACGATCAACATCGCTGCATCAAAAAACAGGAGAAATCCGCCTTGCATGATGAGCGAATAGCCCATTCCTTTGAATGAGTCTCGCACATTCGTGTTCGAATAGCGATTTCCGAATTCTTGCAAGAACACACCCGCCCCGACATATAGTACATCGGCAGCCATGTTCACGGCATAAAGCGTTTCCTGCTGGCGTTGAAGTTTAAAGGATCCAGGAATATCATATTGTTTGTTCAATCGCTTTCGAGCTCCAAAATACGCTGGTAACGCAATTCCGAGATTCACCACGTTCCAAGACGCATTCATCAAATGGAAACTGAACATCATGGAACCCGGTCTGGTGGTGAGGGCGCCAGCTGTTCCTACGATCAAATTCCCGGTTGCCCAACTTCCCAATGCGATCATTCCGTTACGGCTATGCGTATTCAATTCTTGGTTGTACTGATGGAATACTTCCATTTCCTGCGCTTTAGAAACCATCGCCATCAGAAAACAAAGGACAATCATTGATAAATGTTTCATCGTCATTCAAATTAAAGCTTGTTCCGAAACGGGTAATGATAACAGAAGTTATCTTCATTAATCAACAACCCGACAAACTATGAGATCATGAAAACCACTTCACTTTCCTTTTGTTTAGCCACCATTGCAATCATTACGTTGTATAACCCAAAACACGCAGCTGCTCAAGCTGATTGTGATTATCCTACCCGATTTTGCTGCGACTTTTTCCTTGATCTTCCCGCTGGTTTTACTGGCGAAACAACAGAAAGTATTTACCCTAACAAGCAAGTTACGGTAACAGTTGAAAAATGTGAAGGTCCGTTTAAGGTTGTAATAACAAACCAAGACGGAACCACTGAGCCAATTAAAACTTACGAGAGAACTGCCGCAAGTTCTGACACCATGTATATAGAACGACCTGAACCGCCATACGATTTAGAGATGCTTGTTCAAACAGTTTATGGTGCGAAGGAGGCAAAGTAGCAACGCTTTAGACAGGTAATTTTATGTCCATTTTTGGCGGTGATGGGTCTTGCATGAACCGTTAACTTCGCGCACCAATGTGGGCACTGCTTAAAAAAGAGATCAACAGTTTTCTGAATTCACTGATCGGATACATCGTCATTTCGGTGTTTCTGCTGTTCGTTGGGCTTTTCATGTGGGTTCTGCCAACAGATGCCAACGTTATCGACAATGGGTATGCCGACCTCAGCACATTATTTACCATTGCTCCTTGGCTGTTCCTTTTTCTGATACCAGCTATAACCATGCGCAGTTTTGCCGATGAGAAAAGCAGCGGAACAATTGAGCTTCTTCACACACGGCCTCTCAGCGATCTCAGCATCATCCTGGCCAAATACTTCGGAGGATTATTCCTGGTGGTATTCTCTCTGGTTCCGACACTGATCTACTTTTTATCGGTTTACCAACTTGGCGATCCAATCGGTAATATCGATACAGGAAGTGTTTGGGGTTCTTACATCGGGTTGTTGCTGCTTGGTGCTGCATTTGTGAGCATCGGTATTTTCAGCTCAGCAATAACCAACAATCAGATTGTCAGTTTCATTCTGGCCGTCTTCATGAGTTGGGCATTATGGATCGGCTTGGAAACCATTGCCTCCTTCCAATTTTTGGGCACTTGGGACCACCTGCTTCTCGGCATTGGCATCAACAGCCATTACAGCAGTTTGAGCCGTGGTGTAATTGATACACGGGATGTGGTTTACCTCATCAGTCTTATCGCTGTTTTCATTGCTTTGACACGAACCGTTCTGGAAAGTAGAAAATGGTGATGAAAGCATCCGTTCGAGATATCATCCAATTACTGACGGTTATCGGAATCGTTGTGGCGCTGAATGTGCTCAGCGGTTTCTTTTTCACACGAATTGATCTTACATCGGAGAAACGATATACGCTCTCCGACACATCCAAAGAATTGTTGGAGAACTTGGAAGACGTGGTTTACCTGAAGGTTTACCTAGATGGCGAACTGCCAGCTGGTTTCAGACGGTTGCGAGACCGAACCCGCGAAATGCTGGATGAATTCCGCGCCTATTCCAACAACAATATCGAGTACGAATTCATCAACCCGAACGATCAACCGGACGAGAAAAGTCGGAATGACCTTTACCGTCAGCTGGCCAAGGAAGGGCTGATGCCTACCAATATTCAGATCAAATCTGAAGATGGCGTTGAGCAAAAGTTGATTTTCCCGGGTGCCATAATGACCTACCGTGGCGAGGAAACCGCCATGCAATTGTTGAAGAGCCAAATGGGCGCTGCGCCAGAGCAGATGCTCAACAGTTCTACCGAAGATCTTGAGTATGAGATCACCAACGCCATTAGAAAACTGACCTCAGTTCGTGCTGAGAGTATCGGTTTTGTAGAAGATCATGGCGAATTGACTTCGCGGCAAGTGGCCGATATGGCCAAGTCTCTTTCTGAATATTACCGTCTGGAGCGGGTTCAGATCAATGGGAAATTGAACAGTTTGGTCATGCGGGCTGAAGGTGACAGTGGTGCGGTGATCTTCCCTAAATACAAGGCCATTGTTATTGCTAAGCCCGATACGGCCTTTACAGAGGAAGACAAGTTTATGATCGATCAATTTATCATGTATGGCGGTCGTGTTCTTTGGTTGCTGGATCCAGTTTTCTGCAACATGGACAGCTTGCGTTACGCGCCTTCCACTCTGGCCATTCCAATTTCCAACAACTTGGAAGACATGCTTTTCAAATACGGGGTGCGAGTGAATCCTGATCTGATTCAAGATGCACGTTGCGCTGCCATTCCCGGGCCGTCAGGTTATGTGGGCGATCAGCTTCAGTGGGCCCTGCAACCGTGGGTCTTCTTCCCAATTGTTGTTCCTGATAGTGAGCATCCTATCGTCCGCAATCTGAACGGAATTAAACTGGAATTTGCTTCAACTATTGATACCGTTGGTGGTAAAGGGATCAGGAAAACGGTTCTGCTTTCAACTTCAGACAAATCGCGTGTTCTGAGAACGCCTACTCAGGTCAGTTTGGACGTGATGCTCGAGGAGCCGAAACCGGAACAATTCAACAAACAGTTCTTGCCTGTGGCAGTTCTGTTAGAAGGCAAATTCGAAAGCGTGTTCAAGAATCGTATGTCGCGCATCATAAAATTGGATGAGAACATCAAGTTCCGCGAAGAGGGTAAGTCTACCAAGATGATCGTGGTTTCCGATGGCGACATCATGCGAAATCACATCAACCCTGATGGAACGTATCTGCCCACAGGCTTCGACAAATACACCAGCCAGCAGTTCGGGAACAAGAATTTCCTGCTCAACGCCATCAATTATCTATGCGATGATATGAGCCTTACTTCCATCCGTTCTAGGGCATTGGAGATCAGATTGCTGAACAGAAAAAAGGCCGAAGCCGAACGGAC
>JBJOHR010000246.1:0-7327 GCA_046047575.1 Bacteroidota bacterium
GCGACTGAATTTCTCGCACGGAAGCCACGAGAACGTACTCGGCATCGTCAATAACATACGTCAACTTAATGACGAGCTCGGAATTCACGTAGGATTACTGGCGGACCTACAAGGCCCGAAGATCCGATTGGGCGAAGTGAAGGATGGAGGAGTTTTCATCAAAAACGGACATCAACTCATTATAACTACCAAAAAATGTGTGGGAGACGAAAAGAAGGTCTACCTAAGCTATCCTGAGTTTCCGAAAGACGTGGCCGAAGGGGACATTATCCTCATCAATGACGGTAAGTTGGTTCTACAGGTAACCGGAACCGACAGAAAAACAGAAGTAACAGCCACAGTGGAACATGGCGGACTGATGGAATCACGGAAAGGCGTCAATCTGCCCAACACGAAAATTTCGATGCCTTGTCTTACAGAAAAGGACCTTGCCGATCTTGAATTCGCCATAAAACATGAAGTGGAGTGGATCGGGCTTTCGTTTGTAAGACGTGCCGAAGATGTGATAGAGCTAAAAGAGTTGATTGCCAAACAAGGCGGTGCAAGCAAGGTGGTGGCCAAGATTGAAAAACCAGAGGCCGTTAAAGATCTGAACAACATTATCCGTGAAACGGATGCTGTAATGGTGGCGCGGGGCGACCTTGGCGTGGAGATTCCCATGCAGGAGGTTCCTGTAGTTCAGAAACAGATTGTAAAGAAATGCTTGAACGAATCGAAGCCTGTTATCATTGCCACGCAGATGATGGAGAGTATGATCTCCAATCCAGCGCCTACACGGGCGGAAGTGAACGATGTTGCGAACTCCGTACTTGACGGTGCGGATGCTCTGATGCTTAGCGGTGAGACAAGCGTGGGCGATCACCCAGCATTGGTCATCAAAGCTATGTACAGCATAATCCGTCATTTGGAAACAAAGGGAGATATCTATTACCGCACCTTGAAACCTATTTCCAGCATAGATAGGACCATTACCGATTCAATTTGTCAGACCTCGGTTTCGCTGGCAGAGCAAGCCGATGCCAAGGGAATCATCACTATGACCAATTCAGGCTATACTGCATTTAAAATTGCCAGTTACCGACCTAAGGCCAACATATTTGTCTTTACAGACAATCGCGCTATTTTGAACATGCTGAGTTTGGTTTGGGGTGTACGTGGCTTCTACTACGACAAATACGTGAGCACTGATCACACCATTGCCGACCTTAAGCTTCGTCTTAAACGAGAAGGGTTGGTCAGAGAAGGAGACCTTGTGATAAACATTGCCAGTATGCCGATCACCGAACGCGGCCAATCTAACATGATGAAGCTGAGTATGGTGAGTTGAAAGCCTGCGCTACCTAAGTGCGTTAAAATGTGTTAATGGAATAATACTGCCATTACCTTGAACGTACTTTTGATGTGTTGGGACGGAATACCATAAAAGCGACCATAATTGTAATGACCGTAGCTCTGGTCGGGCTTATCGGTATACAGGTATATTGGATAAACAGTGCCGTTAAACTGCGCCAACAGAAATTCCAATCATCCGTCAACGAGGCGCTTGGCAATGTGGTTTATCAATACGAAAAACTTAAAACCGCAGAAAGTCTTGCGCTGAAAATGGACCTGCACGAGAAGCGCAAACGCTTGGTCTGGCAAATGGATTCCATCAATAGGGCCATTCATCGGACACAAGATAGTCTCATGCTCCTGCAACAGTCAAAATTCCGAGCTCCAGTTGTGGAACGCAACCCTTTCAGCTGGGTGCAGAGCAATAGAGCACCTTCCATGGCTATCAGCGTTTACGAAGAATATCTGGTTGACTCCGCTGGAGTGTTCGTTAAACGCAGTCGCGAGCAACATTATGAAACGCCCAACTATGGCCCTATCCGCAAACCAGTATTGCCCGAATCGGAAAACGGTATGGCGTTCTATCTCGATTCGCTTAAACAGGCTCAGACCATGAATTTGCATTGGCTTGAAAAAAGAGCTGACATGGTGAATGAGATATTTGAAGAGATAGTGAATGTTGACCTATATGGGCAAGCCGATGAGATTGATACGGTAGCGTTGGACTCTCTTCTGAAACAGCAGCTTGAGGATAAAGGCATTGGAGCCAACTATGTTTACGGCATCTTCGACCCGTTCATGAATGCTTTCTTCCTTGATGGCAAAGAATCGGATCTCACCGGCATTCTAGCATCACCCCATAAAGTGAATCTGACACCGGGCAACGTCTTCAGTCAGCCGAAATTCCTCAGCATATTTTTTCCTAACCAGAACAAGTATCTTCTCCGAACCATGTGGCTGCTTCTGACCATTTCTGCCATGTTCATTTTGGTCATCATTTTTTCGTTCTCCTTCACGGTTTCCACCATTATCCGGCAGAAAAAAGTATCCGAGATCAAGAACGATTTCATCAACAATATGACGCATGAGCTGAAAACCCCGATCAGCACCATTTCTCTGGCTTGCCAAGCCCTGAACGATCCTGATATAAAATCTCGCAAGGGAATTGTGGAGAACTACATCAACGTGATCGCTGATGAGAACAAACGCTTGGCCATGGTGGTAGAAAATGTGCTGCGAACAGCGGTGATGGACAAAGGTGAATTGAAGCTGAAGGTCGTTGACATGGATCTGAACGAAGTGGTGCACCAAGTGCTTCAGAACATGAAGATCCAGTTGGAGCAAAGAGGCGGTCAGTTCATTACCGACCTTAAAGCAAGCAACACCATGGTGCAAGCAGATAAGGTACACCTGACCAACGTTGTTTTCAACCTGGTAGACAATGCACTCAAATACACGGAAAAAATTCCCGTGATCAAAGTAGGAACGCGCAACGAAGCAAATGGTGTTGTCGTGTACGTGGAAGACAACGGTATCGGAATCTCGAAAGAAAACCAGAAAAAGGTTTTTGATAAACTATATCGTGTGCCAACTGGCAATATTCACAACGTAAAAGGGTTCGGCCTGGGGCTCAGCTACGTGAAAGCCATTGTAGATAAGCACAACGGATGGATAAACGTAAAAAGTGAGCTGAACAAAGGCAGCCGATTCGAAATACTCATACCCCATAAATACAACGAATCATGAACGCAGAAACGATAAATGTGCTATTGGCCGAAGACGACCCGAATCTGGGAATGCTGCTTCGCGAATATTTGGATGCCAAAGGATACAAGACCACCTTGGCCGAAAACGGGAAGATCGCCTACGAAAAGTTCATGCATGGCGGATTCGACCTATGCATTCTGGATGTGATGATGCCAGTGAAGGACGGGTTCACCCTTGCAGAGGAGATCCGACAGACTGATAAGCAGGTGCCGATCATTTTCCTTACTGCCAAAAGCATGAAAGATGATAAACTGAAGGGGTTTGGAGCCGGTGCGGACGATTACATTACCAAGCCCTTCAGTATGGACGAACTCCTAATGCGCATGCAGGCCATCTTGCGAAGAACCATTCCTGAGTTAGGAAAATCGCACAAGAAAGAATCCATCAAACTCGGAGATTTTATATTCGACTTTGATAAAAGTGTGCTCATTCTTGAGGGGAAGGAACAACGCCTTACCACTAAGGAGGCCAACTTGCTGCTCATGCTCTGCGAGAACAGATATGATGTGTTGGACAGGAACTACGCTCTGAACAAGATCTGGGGTGATGACAACTACTACAATTCGCGCAGCATGGATGTTTACATTGCAAAACTCCGAAAGTACCTGTCGCTAGACCCAGAAGTTGAATTGATCAATGTGCACGGGAAAGGGTTTAAGCTACTAGCGAAAGAGTAATCGGCTTATGGAGTTGATAGAGTTTATGAAGTTGCTCAGCTAACTCTGTCAACTTTGTCAACCAACATCTTATCAACTAAAGGCACCCCGTTCTACCGCCATCCACAGGCACATTGATGCCGTTGATGTAGCCGGCTAAGGGCGATGCAAGAAAAGTTGCTGCAGCTGCGACTTCCCACGGTTGCGCAAAACGCCTAGCGGGAACTTCTGCTTTCATATGCGCAGCAACCTCAGCTTCGCTGCTTCCCGACTTGGTGGCCTTGTTGCTGATGATGGCAGAAAGTCGTTCAGTTTCTGTGGCACCAGGCAGCACGTTATTCACCGTTATCCCGAATTGCCCAAGCTCGTTGGCCATTGTTTTACTCCAATTTGCAACCGCTCCTCTAATCGTGTTGGAAACACCCAAACCACTCAGCGGGATCTTTACTGAAGTGGAGATGATATTGATGATGCGTCCGTAACCTTCGGCCTTCATTCCAGCTACCAGTGCCTGAACCAACACATGGTTGCACATAAGGTGCGAACGGAATGCCCGCTCAAAATCATCCAACGCAGCATCGGCAACTGCGCCTCCGGCAGGACCACCCGTATTGTTGAGTAGAATGTGATACGGCTTGGCCGATTTCATATGATTGTCTACCACGATCTTCAATGCCTCTGGCTTGCTGAAATCCGCAACCAGGTAACCATGCTTTTGACCTGATGTAGAATCGAGCTCATGACAAACAGCCTTCAACTTCTCTTCATTCCTTGCCAAAAGGGTAACGGTAGCTCCGGCTTCTGCCAGCTGCAAAGCAACGGCTTTTCCAATTCCAGCGGTGCTTCCGCATACCAACGCTCGTTTTCCTTTCAGGTCAATTCTCATGCTCGGGCTTTGGTCAAAACTACTTGAATTTCCTTACTTTGATGACCTTCAAACACCAGACAAATGCCCATTCAAAGACCCTTTAATCTTCAACAGTGGATCAATGACAACCGCGACCTTCTCAAGCCTCCGGTAAGCAACAAGAATCTCTATACAGAATCGGGCGATTACATTGTAATGATCGTTGGCGGGCCAAATGCGCGTAAGGATTACCACTACAACGAAACCGAAGAGCTTTTCTACCAGCTAGAGGGCAACATCAACGTGCGGATTCAGGAAAATGGCAAGGCTGTTGACATTCCGATCAAGGCCGGGGAAATGTTCCTGCTGCCTGCCAATGTGCCGCATTCACCCATGCGCAGCGAAGGTTCTGTAGGATTGGTGATCGAGCGCGTGCGAAAAGGAACCGACATGCAAGATGGACTGATGTGGTTCTGCGACAGATGCAATCATAAACTGCATGAATACAGGTTTCCACTTTCCAATATTGAGAACGACTTTCTGCCACGCTTCCGCGATTTCTATGGTTCGGAAGAACTCAGAACCTGCAACAATTGCGGACATGTAATGGAAACTGACCCAAGGTTTGTATAGGACTGCTTTCACACGGAGACACAGAGTAACGGAGGAAATCGAGTAAATGAAAAAGGGGGTTCTGAAAATCAGAACCCCCTTTTCTTTGTGTCTCTTTGTGAGTTTTACTTGATCACACTCAAACGTGATGTGTGTGCCACCTTGCCACTTTCATCAACCATTTGGAAGATGTAAAGTCCTGTTGAAAGTCCATCAACACTTACCGTTTGGCCATCCACGGTCAACAGCTCAGAAACGAGCAGTTTACCCGTCATGTCGTAAACGTTGAATTCGTAAATATCACCACCCGTTCTTACACGGATGAAGTCACTGGTCGGGTTCGGATAAAGAACGTTCTGACCGGCAGCAACGATCTCCTCAACACCGGTGCAACATTCGCTCTGGTCAGATTTGTGTGTGGCAGAGATCGGAGTTCCGTTGGCTTCAGTAGTAATGTCAACCACGTAGTATCCCAATTCCTTGCTGATGTATCGGGTTCTGTAAACCGTTTCATTGCTCGGCACACCGATAAGACTCTCAACGAATGATGGAGGACGTTCCCAACCTCCAGATGCGGTCCATCCCCAAATGGTGTCAATGCTTGTTTCAATCACATTTGTTTTCAAGACGCTGTGCGTTCCACCAAGAACATCGGTCAGCGAACCATCGCCTGTAACCTCAACTTCGTAGTAGATCACGCGCTTCACCTGCACAGAATCTGGATCCCAAAATGCACTGAACTGCGCAGGAACAAGACCATCAGAAAAGAATTTGCCTTCGAAATGCGCTGTGTCCATCAACACAGGAGAGTTTACCGATGCTGGGAACTCGAAAAGCGTCCAAGGATCATTTGCTGCAAGCGAAACCACAATTGGAATAGGGCTTCCTAACTGTCCGGCAAAATCGCCTCCAAGACCGATAATGTCAACCGATCCTGAACTGACCTCAGCAAAAGCATAGATTCCTCCTACCTGATCTACTGCGAGGTCGGCCGTTGGAAAATCAGAACCGCCATCAACGGTGGTAGGGTCGTAGAATCCGACATTGAAAATGCCGTCCGTTTCCAAGTTAGAGAAGTCGAAGGATTGACCTTGTCCTGTAGAGCCTACATCCAAGGTAAGGCCGCTAACATCACCATCGTCACCGAAAGTGATACTTGCGCCAATGCTTGGGAAATCTGATTCATCGATCACCACCTGCGCATTGGCAGCGGCAACCGTTCCAAGAACAAAAAGAGGTATTAGTTTTTTCATGTTTGAGAATTAGTATTTCCCAAATGTACGGAATGCGCGAGGTTATATTTGTAAAGTGAGTGTCAATCAGGCCCCAGAGCATATTCAGACCCTTTTGAAGACCATTCCCGAGTCTCCGGGAGTGTATCAGTATTTCGATAAGGACGGGAAGCTGATCTATGTGGGCAAGGCCAAAAGCTTGAAGAAACGCGTGTCGTCCTACTTCACCAAAGACAAGTATGACAGCCGCAAAACGGCCATTCTCGTTCGGCAGATACGCGACATCAAGTTCATTGTGGTGAATTCCGAATTGGATGCGCTGCTGCTGGAGAACAACCTCATCAAGGAAAATCAGCCCAAGTACAACGTGCTGCTGAAGGACGATAAGACCTTTCCGTGGATCTGCATCAAGAAGGAACCTTATCCGCGCATTTTCCCGACACGGAGAATTGTGAAGGACGGTTCGCAATACTTCGGGCCGTATGCGAATGTGAAGATGATGCACACGCTTTTGGAACTCATCCGTCAGCTGTATCCGTTGCGCACCTGCAATCTCAATCTAACGCAAGAGAATATTCAGGTCGAGAAATTCAAAGTGTGTTTGGAGTACCACATTGGCAACTGCAAAGGGCCGTGCGTGGGCAAACAGACCGAGGACGATTACGACCTCGCCATTCAGAACGTGAAGAAGATCATACGTGGCAACATCCGCGAGGTGCGCGAACACCTGCAAACCCTGATGGCCGAATTCGCGGAGAAACTGGAGTTTGAGGAAGCACAACTCATAAAGGAGAAACTCGAAATACTGGAGAAATTCCAAAGCAAGTCGGCCGTGGTGAGCCCCGTGGTTTCGGATGCCGATGTGTTCTCCATCGTTTCAG
>JBJOHR010000247.1:0-4303 GCA_046047575.1 Bacteroidota bacterium
TTCCTCAACCGATGGCGATCGGTCTTCATCGTAGCTCAATGCATCGAACTTGATACCGTGAACCTCCGCCATTTTGCAGATGCGCTCTCCGTAAGCACCGTTCACCAACACCAACAAATGTCCATCCTTCGCCAAGGCGGAAGAGATCATGCTTTCCACACCGAATGTTCCGGAACCTTGCATGATCACGCACTCGTAGCCTTTTTCCTGACTGACTTTTCCGAGTTCCAGAAGCTCATTCCGGATCTCCTTAACGAGTTGGATGAACTCAAAATCGCGCGAGCCGAGGTCGCGAAGCATGGCCTGTTTTACGGTCATGGAAGTGGTGAGCGGGCCTGGGGTAAAAAGCAGTTTGTCTTTCAAAATGGTTACGGATAAATGTGGTTGCGAATTACGAATTGATACGAATATGCGAATGGAGTTGAACCGCAGAGGCGCAGAGAATTACGCAGAGTTCGTGAAGTGATATTTCTCTGTGAAACTCCTTTTCTCCGATCATCTCTGTGTAATAACCTTATCTGTTGAGCAGTAGTTTTCTTCGTTCGAAATAGATGATGGCGAAGATGGTGAAAACCACTCCGACAACGGCCAGCGCGTAGCACGCGTAGGTGAAAAATGTCAGCCAATCCATTTCACTGACGAAGAAGTCTTTGTAGAACAGCACGGCCACACTTCCGAGATAGCCGAATGCATCTGCCAAATAAATGAGGAACCCAGCGTTGCTCGGGTACTTGAAAGCCGCGATCAGTCGCTCGAAAAGGATGCAATTGAACGGGATGTAACCCATGTATGCGCCAAAACCTGTGAGCATGATCCAAGGAATAGGGCCGATCAATCCCTGATGGAAAAGCCAGGTGCTTGCTCCAACAGCCGCACAACCCAAACCGATGATGATGTGGTTGACCGTGAGCGCCAGCATGTTATTCCGTATGAACATGACGAAGGCCAGCATGACCAACACTCCGATGGTAACGGGAATTTCGGTGGTGGTGAATATCTCCGGTGCTTCACCAAAACCGAGTTGACCAAGAATCTCCGCCATGAAATTGTCGCGGAAGTCGCGGAAAGCGGTGAGCATAATGTAGACGATGATAAGCGAGGTCAGCCCCCAAGCGAACTGTTTGAAGAAGGCTTTTCGCTGTGCTCCCGTCATCGGTTCGCGCTTGGTGCGCAGTTCCTCGTCTTCCTTTGAGGGGTCGGGGACCAACGAAAGCATTCCAACGAAAAACAGAAGGGGTAGTGCGAAAATTGCTCCTACGGCAGCAGGCATCCAGAAATCGGAAACGCCTTCGAGCAAGAGCCATTTTCCAACGCTTTTCACAAAACCCGAAGCGAAAATGAAACTGGCACACAGACCAGCGCCCATTACTTCAGTGAAACGTCTTCCTTCCAAAAAACTGAACACCAATCCCCACACCATTCCGAGTGGAATTCCGTTCAAAAAGAGGAAGATCCACTTGAGTTTGACGGGAACAACGGCAAAGCCGAGCAGCGCAATTTCAGCAACACCGATCAACGCCAAAATGGCCAAACCGCGGCTGTTTCTACCCATTTCGGAAACCACTTTAATGCCGATGAATTTGGAAAGCGTGTAACCCAGAACCTGCGCAATAACGATGGCCGATTTGAAGGAAAGTCCCCAGAGATCATCGATGCCTTCGTAGCTCGCAGCCGAGAACGGTTTGCGGAAAGCATACATACACGAATACGTGGAAAATGCCGCGATGATAGCGTAAAGCGAAAGCACCAATCCGTTAGCTCCGGCCAACCATTTAGTAATGCTATTTCCGAAAGATTTCAAGCTGCCAAGTTCATAAAACGGTTACTTGACAACATTGCCGAATTGTTAAGGATGAATGTCAGATGTCGTAGCCTTCTTTGGTCAGACCAACCTCCGACCATTCGCCATCGATAAGGATGACACAGCTGTTGTAGCCTACGTTCAACAGCAATTCGGCAGCAGTCCCGAACTCGCCCAAAATCTCATCTGGCGTATGTCCATCGCTATTGATCTGAACAGGAATATCCAATTTCAACGCCTCTTCCAACACCCACTTGCTTGGATACGTTTCGTTTGCGCGCTTCTTGTACAGACCGCGTGTGTTCACTTCCATAATGGCATCGGTCTTGGAAATGGACTCTAAGGTGTGCATCACTTCGTCTCGATACCAGCGTTCATCTTCAGAGAAGAAATGCTCGCGCAGGTTCTGCATTTTGATCTTGTCGAGATGTCCGACAATTTCTGGACAATCTTCAATCAACATTTCACGTGTCAACTCAAAGTATCGTCTTACGGCCGCTTCAACGTTTCCCTCAAAAATTTCGAACAACCCTTTCTTAAATGCCTCGAGTGTACCATCGATCTCCCAGCCTTTCCCACCTGTGAAGCTGTCCACGAAGTGAATGGATCCTACAGCGTAATCCAGTCCAGCTGTCTGAAGGAAATCGGCCGTTGGGCCCATTTTATCTGGAATGTAATCGACTTCCAATCCAAGAAGAATCTCAATTCGATCCTCGTACTTCTTCTGCAAACGGTAGACCTCGTCAACATAGTCCTGAAGGTCATCGATCTTCATGGCCCATTTACAATCGAAAAATGGGATTGGCGCATGCGATGAGAAGCCATAGGTGGGCATTTCTAGCGCAATAGCTTTTCGGATGTAATCTTCGGGGGTGTTGGTGCCGTCACAATAGTTGGTGTGACTGTGGTAATTCGTCCAGGACATTCTTAAATGTGATGAGGCGATTAGGTTATGATGGAATGAAGATATTAAATCGATTCAATGCGCGACACGCAAATGTTCTACGGCCATTTGTTTAAAGTGTTCCATGTCAGGCAAAGGCACGTCAACCTCTTTGGCCATCTCGTCCCAATGGCGCATGCGGATAATGGTTTTACAAAGAGGGTCCGCTTCAAAGGAAGTAGCTTCCTGCACATTCATAGGGCCGCCCTGATAAACGAGCGTTTGCTTTGAAGCATCAGACAATTTCCCGAAGTACTCCGGATCGGTAAAGCAGAGATAACGCTTGGCCTCTACATGGCTTTGAACCAACTTGGCAACTGTTTCTGAAAAACCACGCTTGCGAAGAAAATCCGCGCCCAGTTTCTCGTGCTCCATCACGCCATAGCCGCCCATGTTGGGTTGTTCTCCATTCATTTCGCAGAGATGGCCGATATCGTGGAAAAGCGCAGCTAGAATGACCTCATTGTCAAACCCTTCTGATTCGGCCAACTGAGCTGCTTGACATGCGTGTTCGAGTTGAGAAATGGCTTCACCGATGTAGTCGGCATTTCCGTGTTTTTCGAAGAGTTCGAAAACCTCGTTGACCGCGGTTTCAATTGAAACCTCAGCCATTGTTCAATTCAAGCTTCTCAATTAGGAAGCTTTTCAGGTGTCCCACGGTAGGCAATAGTCCGTCATTATCCAATCGGGAAAGTTCGGCCTCCGTGTGTGATCCATTGGTTACTGCCAAACTGAATAGACATTTGGCGTTCCTACCAGCAACAATATCAACGGGCGTGTCGCCAACCTTAACCACCTTCTTCGGGTCAGTAATGCCGAACTGCTTCATGGCCTTTTGGATCATGAACGGATGTGGTCGACCTTTCTGAACCTCGTCAGAAGTGATGGACATGTCGATAACAGAGTTGCCAGTGGAAACATAATTCTCGTCAAGACCTTCGTCCCAACCCAACTTCTCCAATATGATATCGGTAACTACACGATAGAACCCTGTGGTCAATGCAACCTTCACACCATTTTCACGCAGCCAGTTGATGGTTTCCAAAGCCCCTTCGGTAGGAAATTGTTCAGTGCTTTCGTAGTGCGCCTCCAACAGATCACAGAATGTGTTGTATGATTCTTCCACTTTGTCGTCCAGATCTGGGTGATCGGCTCCCAATTTCTTCCTCCAAAACGTTTGAAACACAACGATCTTCGACCAACCCATCATGGAGTTGATCTGCTCGCGAGAAACTTTCAGCCCATGTTGCACGCAGGCTTCATAAAAGCAGTCTTCGATCTCGCCATTGTCAACCATGGTAGTTCCTGCCATGTCAAACACAACCAGAGAAATTTTATCGGATAGCATATGTTGAATTTTGGTGCGAAAATATCCTTGTTAGGATCACAAATGCAAATGGAAAGGATTATCTCAGGATTAATTTAGGCTCTGAGGTAAAAATCCTCGCCCATTCCGAACATTTCCTTTATCTCCACTTTCTCGCCATCACGGTTTTTGATGTAGCCGTTAAAGAAACCGTACGGCCCTTGGTATTTGCTTCGCAGAATGAGCAGGTTCA
>JBJOHR010000248.1:0-4020 GCA_046047575.1 Bacteroidota bacterium
ATACTGGTAGCCAACAGGCTTTGCAAGAACTCCGGTGGAACTTTTGTTCTTTGTGGTCTTCAGAGGTCGGTTTCCAAACTGATATCCATTTCTCAGTTGGATACAATTTTGAACATCACACCTACTTTTGAAGAGGCCGTTGACCTCTTGGCAATGGAATCAATTGAAAAAGACCTCGGAACAGAGGAATAGTTAAATCGTAAATCCTAATCAATCTTTATAAAATCAAATCATGAAAAAAACTCTACTTACCTTATTTGCAGGAGTGCTTGTAGCTGGTTCAGCTAACGCTCAGTGTTCTTTTGACCCAGCTTATGCTTCTGAATCTGGAAACTTTTTCCCAGACAGCGTTACTTTCCTTGCTCAGCAGTACGCTGTTGCTGGTTCAGACTACGTTGGTCAGGTTAGCATCAGAACAATTTCTGACACACTTGTTGATAACCCAGTTAACCCAAATCAGCAGATCATCGCCTACATCGATGCGTTCAAGATTTTCAGCGTAACTGGTCAGCCTGCTGGCTTTACCTACACTGAAGGTGGTGCTACTTTCTCTAACGGACAATGGAACAACGGTGGTTCTGGAACCAACACAACGCCTGTAGAAGGTTGTTTGGGATTCAACGCTTCTGCTGCCGATGTTTCTGCTGCAGCACCAGCAACTGGTTACACTGATTATCCTGTTGAAGTTCTTGTTGATGCAAGAATTTCTGGTAGCAGCCCAGATATCAGTTTCCTAGTGCCAAACGGAACTTGGATTTCTTCTCTTAGCTCATTGGGATTGGGTGCATTGGCCGTTGATAACTACGTTCTTCGAGTTTATGCTGAGGATCCTGCAGGTGTAACAGACCTTTTGAATCTGAATGTTTTCGATGTTGCTCAGAGCTATCCTAATCCAGCTGCCAATGAAGCCATCATTGCTTTCACAACTCCTGGTATTGAGGAAGTTGAGTTCAAGGTATTCAACATGTTGGGAGCTCTTGTTCACTCAGAGAATATCCTTTCTGAGCGTGGTGTTAACAATATCAAATTGAACACAGGACGACTTTCTGCTGGTCTTTATGTTTACACTGTTTCTAACGGTTCTAAGACCTTCACCAAGAAAATGACAGTTAAGTAATTGTTGCTTAACGTTTCCAAAAGCCTTGACGTGATGCGTCAAGGCTTTTTTTTTGAATGACCTAAATAAAAAAGTATGAAATCCCTATTCGTTTTATTGGCCACGTGTTTTGGTGTTTCCGCAGTCGGTTTTGCTCAATGTGTTCCGAGCACGACATTCAATGGCACGGGCCTTACGTTTTCTCCCAACATATTGGAGCCTGTATATGCTTGTGCAACTTGCGGTGACCACGTTCGAGTTATAAGCGTTCAAACATTTGCAGATACTACACTTAGCGTAGAGGTGTCTCCAGGTAATCCGCCACTTGCTGTGACCGTATTCGCTGATTTCTTCAGGCTAGATTCAATTGGAGGACTTCCTGAAGGACTTACCTATACCACCGATGCAGCTTTTGATACCACTTATGATGCTGTAACTGATCCGTTCGGATACTGGATAAACCCTGGCGATACTACCACTGGTTTTAGCAATACCACGGGCTGCATTTCCATAGAGGGCGATGCAGCAGCGTGGACAGCTGCAGCCGGTGGAGGACCGAACAGCGATGGAATTTATCCGTTGACGCTGTTCATTGATGCTCGAGCTGCCAATTTCTACCCTGCGGCAATTGGCGGAGTCGTAGGCTTCAATACATGGTTAACCGAAATGGGTGCTTTACTAGATGCTTTCGGTGACCCGAATTTTACCGTAAATGGCATTAGATTGGAAGGGGCCATGTTGGAAGTGTTGGAAAGTGGTGTTGGAATTAATGAATCGGAGCCGACTGTAACCAACATTAGCGTCTATCCAAATCCATCCAACGATTTGGCAACAATATCATATCAGGCATTCGAACGAGAAGTCGGGTATGTCCGAATATTCAATGCGCTCGGTGAATCAGTCTATCAAGAATCAGTGAGTACAATCGTTGGTAATAACTCATTGAATGTTGATTGCAGCAAGCTGGAGTCTGGTTTGTATAACGTCATGTTGGAATTTGAAACTCAATCTCACAATTTGAAGTTGCTCGTCCCTTAGAAATCAACAACTGGTAATGGATGATGCCCGAGACGAATTGACTCGGGCATTTTCATTTAATACCCTTTGTTAGGTATTGCCCGCGGAGAAGTGCCAACATAGATTTGCGAACGCTATTTAAAATCAATCTAAATAAACACGCAATTTCTTATGAAATCATTCCAACTTTTGAAACTCACATCAGCTGCAATACTGATAACCTCCGTACTCTCTTCATGCAATAATGAGGCTGATGATCTATTGGATGTTCCATCTAGTTACGAATTCACTAGGAATGGTGCGTCTACTGTGGATCATGCTGGGCAAACAGAACGTTTGGACATGCTAGCGCTAATGTCAACGTATATGAAATCTTCGAATTCCGTTGGTGCAACTGCCATTGATGCTCAGATCTTGAAAGACATGTTCTCCAATACCAACAGTCCTTTCGCTGGCCAAACATTCACAAAAGACCTAAGATCGAAGTGTTTTCAGAATGACACGGCCATGTTTGAATCCTACATGGATGCATTGGCTGCTTCTAGCCAAGCTCCAGGAACCGCATCTGAAGGAACTGCAGGCGTGTTGGTTGAAGGAAGCTTGGATCCGCTTACAGGTTACCGCGTAGATGAAAATGGCGTAGAATTGACGCAAGTGATAGAAAAAGGATTGATGGGCGCTGTCTTTTTCTATCAGGCCATGGAAGTTTATTTATCTGGAGACAGAATGGGTACGGTAGGTAACGAAAACCTTGAGCAAGGTGAGAACTACACGGCTATGGAACATTACTTTGATGAGGCATTCGGCTACTTTGGTGTTCCAACTGATTTTCCCAATGCAGCCACCATTGATGATACACGTTTCTGGGGTAAGTATTGCAATTCTAGAAACAGTGACCTTTACGCTGGCATCAATGACGAACTTTCCAATGCTTTTCGAACCGCAAGGGCTGCGATAACTGCCAAGGAATATGAACAACGTGATGAGGCCATCCAAACGATTCAGCAAAGGTGGGCAGTGGTAATTGCTGCATCAGCAGTTGACTATCTGAGAAAAGGACTTTCCACTTCGGGTGAACCGAATTACAAGCGTCATCATGCGCTAAGTGAAGCAATAGGTTTCTTAATGTCGCTTGATTATCATTTTGATGGAGGTAATTCCAAGTATCCACCATACTATTCACATACGCACCTTGGTCACGCTCAAATGATTTTGAATGCAAATACCAACCTTTACGATCTGACCGATTCGCAGATCAACGAGGTGATCGGTCATATTCAAATGGCATTTCCGACCGGAGATATTAAATAAGGTATGAAGAAGGTACTCACGTCATGTCTTGGACTGCTGCTTTTTGCAACGGCCTGCGAAACAAATAATGACCTTAATAATTGCGATTACGATGAATCGTTGTTGCTAGTTAATTATGCTGATAACATCATCATTCCACGCTTTAACGACCTTCATTTGGGTCTGACCTTGCTCGAAGAATCTATAAACGCCTTCGCCACCGCGCCAACGATCGATCTGCTTAATGAGATCAAGGTGACTTTCGGAGCGACCTATCTTAGTTATCAGCGATGTTCGGAGTTCGCTTTTGGACCAGCTCTCATTGATGGCGTTCCGTTCAGAGAGCGATTCAATACATTTCCAACCAACACCAGTGGCATTGAAAGCAATATTGTTTTAGGAACAGAAGTGACCAATTGCCCAAAGTCAACGGTAGGTTTCCCAGCTTTGGAATACTTGATCTTTGGCGATGGTACACAGACCGATCAGCAGGTTTATGAACTTTTCACAACCGGGGTCAACGCGTCAGATAGATTGGCGTATCTACAAGGACTAGGTTCGGAGCTGAAAGCCACAACAACTCAAATAACTCAGGGTTGGGAAGGATATCGTGATGT
>JBJOHR010000249.1:0-6865 GCA_046047575.1 Bacteroidota bacterium
ATCAACCATCAGAAACGCGATTGGCTGATGGGGCAGTTGGGAAAGACAAAGATCTATTTGCAGTTGATCACGTTTGCGCCTTGCAATTGATCATTTGAATTCCTGCAACTGATCAAGCTTCTGCCTAATTGCATCTGACCATGCCAGAACTGCCTCTGAATCGCTTCCCATTTTAGTCTCCTTTCTAAACATATTGTATTCTTCCATCAAACCAGACATTGCTTGATTATAGGTAGGTTGCAATATTTGAGTCGGGTCGGTATTGCGTGGAAACTCAGCGCATTTCTTCCTTAGCAGACGCGCATGAAGTTCATAGATGTCAAAACAGACTTGAAAGAACAAAAGACTTTCTTTGGTCTGCGCGTCTTTGGCGAGCCACGACTTTTGTCTATCCCATATGGCTTCAATCTGATATTCAGTCTTAGCAAAGGTGTTTGGTCTATTGTAATTTGCTGAAAGCAGGCAGAAATTTTCCCCAACGAAGCCTGTGAACTCCATTGCTTCTCCCTTGAAATCATCATATGTTAACGGTCTTTGAGCGCGCCAATGAATCGTATCGTTAAGGCTGGTCTGTGCTAGCAATTCAGAACTAAGCAATACAAGTATTATAAGTGATGTGAGATTTTTCATGACAGTAGGTTTCAATGACTGGATAGCAAGCTTTACTCAGAGGATGAACGCATCATTATCCGCCCCCAATTTGGGGGCTGGAGATAGTTCAGATGAACCGAAAGCAAATGGAAATCCGCCTTTGAAAAGCGGATGTTTCATGGCTTCTTGAACGGACAGAACTGGCGAAAGACAGACATCCTCATGCTCCAATTTGTTTGTCCAGTAGTTGATGGGGTGCGTGGCGAAAAGGGCGGCCACTTCGGCCACAAGTTCCTGCTCCATCAACCTGCCGCCCCATTCGGGATGCCCCACGAGGTTGCAGAACTTCTGCCAGAATTTGGGTTCCAATGCGCCCAATGCCACGTGCTTTCCATCTGCGCACCGATAAACGTTGTACGAGGCTAATCGGCCTGAGAGGTAATCATCGCACTTGCCCGTTTCCATTTCCTCGGCAATGCGCAGCATTTGTAGCACCGAAACATTCTTTGCCATGGCCACATCCACGTGCTGGCCTTCTCCTGTCCGTTCGCGGTGGAGCAAAGCAGTAATGGTAGCATTGAGCGCCATCATGCTGCCACCCGCCACATCGGCCAGTTGTGCTTGCGGGATGACGGGGTCTCCATTGCTATCGCGCAGCCCGTCCAACACGCCTGAATAACTGAGGTAGTTGATATCGTGACCGGGTTTCTGGGCCATTTCGCCCGTTTGTCCGTAGCCGGTTATGGAAACGAGGATGATCTTCGGATTGCGTGCCTTGAGCGTCTCAAACCCCAGCCCGAACGCCTCCATTACGCCCGGTCTGAACTGCTCCATGACCACATCCGTGGTTTCCGCCAACCTCAGCAAGGCCTCTCTCCCCTCTTCCGAACGGTAATCGACCGAAAGGCTCTTTTTGCCAGCATTCAACGCGTGGTAGAAAACCGAATTCCCATCGGCTTTCGTGGGCGGCATCCAGCGCACGGTATCGGGCGAATGAGGCGCTTCCACTTTGATCACCTCCGCGCCCTGCTGCGCCATCCACAGCGTGGCCAACGGACCGGGCAAGAGCTTGGTGAGGTCGAGAATTCGGTAGCCTTGGAGAGGTTGGTTCATGGCTATGAAAGTAGAAAATCGCTGAAACGAAAAAAGTAAATCCGTTCTTTGATCCCGCGCCATGAACCAGAGAATTCTCCTTGTCAGTCCGCCATTCACGCAGTTGAATACGCCCTATCCGGCAACGGCTTACCTGAAGGGTTTTCTGAACACGCAAGGCATTGAAAGCGCCCAGATGGATCTTGGAATAGAGACCATTCTCCGTTTGTTTTCGAAGAACGGTCTGAACAAACTTTTAGCGGTGGCGAAAGACAAACTTGATGATGCATCTGACAATTCCCTGCGGATCTATGCGCTACGCGAACGCTACATCAGCACCATCGAAGCTGTCATCAGTTTTTTGCAGGATGACGACCCGACCTTGGGCCATTTCATCTGCGAACGGAATTTCCTGCCAGAAGCTTCCAAGTTTGAACAGGCGGAAGACTTGGAATGGGCTTTCGGAACGATGGGAATCCGCGACCGCGCAAGGCATTTGGCAACGCTTTATCTCGAAGATATCAGCGACTTCATCGTTGAGTTGATCGACCCGCATTTCGGTTTCAGTCGCTATGCCGAAAGGTTGGGCCTGTCGGCTCGTTCGTTTGACGAATTGTACACTGAATTGAATTCGGAAACGAGTTTTATCTCCGAATTGATGCTTGCAGTTCTCAAGGAAAAGGTTGAAGCGGAAAACCCAACTTTGGTCTGTCTTTCAGTACCATTCCCAGGCAACCTATTTGCAGCTTTCAAATGCGGACAATGGTTGAAACTTCACTATCCGAAGATCACAGTTGCAATGGGTGGTGGATTCCCCAATACGGAACTGCGCTCGCTGTCTGACCCACGGGTTTTTGAATTCGTGGATTTCATTACGTTGGACGATGGCGAAACACCTTTAGTGGAATTGCTTTCTCATCTCGAAGGACATCTTGAAAAAGATAGGCTAAAACGCACATTCGCTCTTGTTGATGGCGAAGTGAATTATCTCAACGGAAGCATAAAACCAGACATCAGACAGGAGAAGGTCGGCACGCCTGATTACACGGGTTTGCCACTCAAGAAATACCTGTCGGTGATCCAATTGACCAATCCCATGCACCGACTTTGGAGCGATGGACGTTGGAACAAACTGACCATGGCGCACGGTTGCTATTGGGGGAAATGCACCTTCTGCGACATCTCGTTGGATTACATTCGGAATTATGAGGGCTCATCGGCCACGTTGACCGTTGACCGCATGGAAGAACTCATTGCTCAAACAGGCGAACGCGGTTTTCATTTTGTGGATGAAGCGGCCCCACCAGCCTTGATGAAAGCCATTGCATTGGAAATTCTGAAGCGTAAACTGGTGGTGACCTGGTGGGCGAACATCCGCTTTGAAAAGAGTTTCAATTACGACCTCTGCCGACTGCTAGCGGCTTCGGGCTGCATTGCGGTTTCGGGCGGATTGGAAGTGGCTTCGGACCGCTTGCTGAAGCTGATTGCCAAGGGCGTGACGGTGGAACAGGTGGCGAAGGTGAACGATAATTTCAATCGGGCTGGAATTATGGTTCATGCCTATTTGATGTACGGTTTTCCGACCCAGACGGCACAGGAAACCATCGACTCGCTGGAAGTTGTGCGGCAACTGTTTGAAACGAATGTGCTGCAATCGGCATTCTGGCACCGCTTTGCCATGACGGCCCACAGCCCTGTTGGGATGGAACCAGAGAAATTCAAGGTGAAAATTGTGGGCGAAACTTTGGGTTCGTTTGCCAATAATGACCTACGACACGAAGACCCGACCGGAGCGAATCACGACCTTTTCGGTGAAGGATTGAAGAAATCGCTGTTCAATTTCATGCATGGAACGGGTTTCGACCTGCCCTTGCAGGACTGGTTTGATACGGAAGTTCCAAATACGAACCTGCCACCCAACCTGATAGAGAGTTATCTGGCTGAGCAGGACGACCGGGAGATAAAATCGACCCATGCGTTGGTGTGGATAGGCGGCCCAGTATGGTTCAACGAGGAAGATATGGTCCTGAACATTGAGGCCAGCAAGGAGACCGTTCGCTTTGAATGCGAAGAATTGGAAGGAAAGTGGTTGGAAGCCATCTTGACTGCGATGAGTGCTTCGCGCGGTGAGCAGTTCACACTCCCGACCTTGAAACAGCATTTTGATGCCTTCGGAATGGAAGACTTTGAGGGCCTTTGGGCAGATGGATTGTTAGAAGAATTACGGGAGATCGGGCTGTTGGTCATTTGAACCTTCCCAAAAGAAATTGCAAAAGGCAATGCCGAGCAAAGGAGGTTTCTACCTTTGCGGCCATGTACTACAACAATATTCTTGAGACCATTGGAAACACGCCTTTGGTCAAACTCAATAAAGTTTGCAAAGACCTCCCTTGCACCGTTTTGGCCAAGGTGGAGACCTTCAATCCTGGCCATTCCATAAAGGACCGAATGGCATTGCAAATGATAGAAGATGCCGAGGCAGACGGTCGCCTGAAACCGGGTGGAACGATCATTGAGGGAACTTCAGGCAACACGGGAATGGGCTTGGCTTTGGCCGCCATTGTGAAAGGCTATCGGCTGATCTGCACCATGCCCGATAAGCAAAGCAAGGAGAAGATGGATATTCTGCGTGCGATGGGCGCTGAGGTGGTTGTAACGCCAACGAATGTGGATGCAGACGACCCGCGCTCGTACTACTCGGTGGCGCGCAGATTGAACAAGGAAATTCCCAATTCATTCTACCCAAACCAATACGACAACCTGAGCAACCCAAAGGCCAACTATGAGCAAACTGGCCCAGAGATCTGGGAACAGACGGAAGGTAAGGTCACTCATTTGGTGGTTGGCGTTGGTACTGGTGGAACCATCTCTGGAACAGGAAAATATTTGAAGGAGAAAAACCCGAATATCAAGGTTTGGGGAATTGACACATACGGATCAACGCTGAAGGCGTATCACGAAACCGGCCAGATCGACCCTAACGAGATCTATTCGTACGTAACGGAAGGAATCGGAGAGGATATCATTCCCAAGTGCGTTGATTTTGGGGTGATCGATCTTTTTGAAAAAGTAGGCGACAAGGAAGGTATGCTCATGACCCGCGAATTGGCCAAGAAAGAAGGCCTGTTGATGGGAAACAGTGCTGGATGCGCTGTTCAAGGTCTACTTCAACTTAAGGACAAGCTTAAGCCAACAGACCTTGTGGTGGTGATCTTCCACGACCATGGAACCCGTTACGTGGGCAAGATCTTCAACGATGACTGGATGCGCGACCGTGGTTTTCTGGACAAAGGTCGGATCAGCGTGGTAGAGATCCATGGTGCCAAGCAGCCTGAGTTGATGTCGGTAGAGGCGAGCGATCCTGTTGCTGACGTGGTGAAACTGATCACCGAGAATGGCATTTCTCAGGTGCCCGTTTTCGAGAATGGCAAACCAGTCGGTTCCGTAACGGAAGGGAAGCTGTTCAGTCATCTATTCAACAGGCCTGAAGACCGGAATTGCCAGGTCAGAGACATCATGCAAGCGTCTTTTCCTGTAGTAGATGCCAGTAAAAGTGTAACCGAAATAGCCGAGGTCTTCGACAAGGAAACCCCTGCGGTTCTTTATAAAGATGGTTCGGGCGCCTACCGCATTCTGACGAAACACGACATTATCAAAGCCATTGCAGATTAACGATGTTCGGATTTCATTGGAAAATTCTACCTTTCTTGAACTAACCAATAAACCTTAAACCATCATGGACATTAACTTTCTTGCTATTCTAGGTGCAGCCCTTATCCCGACCATTGTCGGATTCATTTATTACAACCCGAAATTTGGCCTTGGCAAGGCTTGGATGAGCGCTTCTGGCGTTACGGAAGACATGGCAAAAACGGGCAATATGGCCGTGATCTTCGGGGTTTCCCTACTCTTGAGTGTTATGCTTTCATTTATCCTAATGACGTTGGTTGTGCATCAAATGCACATCTTTTCGCTGTTTGATGGGTTTACCGATGCTGCAAGCCAAGAAGAAATGAAAGGCTTGCTTACAGCCTATGGCGATCGATTCCGCAGTTTTGGTCATGGTGCTTTGCATGGCACCATTGCCGGCCTCTTCATTGTTCTTCCTGTTCTCGGAACCAACGCTCTTTTTGAGCACAAAGGGTTCAAGTACATTGCTGTCAATGTTGGGTACTGGGTTATTACGCTTGCCTTGATGGGCGGTGTTATCTGCCGGTTCTCCTAATAGCCTTTGAACATTTAATAAAGAGAGGTTTCTTTACGAAACCTCTTTTTTTATGGCTGAAAACCAGATACTTATTGATCAACTTGGTCGAAAGGTGAAAACCACCTGGCCACTGCAGCGGATTGTTTCACTCGTTCCCAGCCAGACGGAACTGCTGTTTGAATTAGGTCTGGAACAAAGAGTGGTTGGCATTACCAAATTCTGTGTACATCCTAATGAGTGGTTCAAAAACAAGACCCGGGTTGGCGGCACAAAGCATATTCATTTTCATACGATCCGTGAATTGGATCCTGACCTGATCATTGCCAACAAGGAAGAGAATAACCAAGAAGATATTGAAGCACTTGAGAAGGATTTTCCTGTTTGGGTGAGTGATGTGAACGACCTCGATTCTGCTTTGGAGATGATCAGGTCCATAGCACAGATCACCGATTCGGATGCATCTCAGTTAATTAGTGAAATCGATTCAGGATTTGATGAATTGAAACCGCTGAATTCTTCCAAGCGAGTGCTCTACCTGATCTGGAAAAATCCTTACATGGCGGCTGGTTCAGACACATTCATTACCGATATGTTGCAGCGTTGCGGGTTTGAAAATGTGGTTTCTGATTCCCGCTATCCTCAATTGACCGATCAGCAGATAGTTGACCTGAATCCAGAGGTGATTCTACTTTCATCCGAACCTTTTCCATTCAAGGAGAAACACATTAATGAGTTGCAAGAACTCCTTCCGAATGCCACCATTTTATTGGTAGACGGAGAGATGTTCAGTTGGTACGGAAGTCGGTTGAAGTTTGCACATTCTTACTTCCAAAGTTTGATGGATCGAGCGGTCTGAACTACAGGAATTTTTTTTTGCTCTTCAAGCAACGGAATAGGAAATTCTCGAATTTTGGAGTGTTCCAAAAACTACCATTATGAAGAAACTGAGCCTTTTCAGCATCGCGTTGATTTGGT
>JBJOHR010000250.1:0-15671 GCA_046047575.1 Bacteroidota bacterium
ATCAGTACTTCAACCACGACAAACAATGGGATTTCGGGATTGAGGTTCTGAAGGATATGGGCTACGATTTTGACGGTGGCCGTCAGGATCTTTCGAGCCATCCTTTCACCATCAATTTTGGGGCGAAGGATGTGCGTGTGACCACACGTGTTTCGGAGGAAACGTTCAACGAAATGCTGTGGAGTTGTATTCACGAAGGAGGCCACGCGCTGTATGAGCAAGGTCTGCCAGACAGCGATTACGGACTTCCGTCAGGTTCTGCCGTTGGGTTGGGAATTCATGAAAGTCAGAGCCGATTGTGGGAGAACAACGTGGGGCGTTCGCTTGCTTTCTGGGAATGGAAATTCGCGCGGTTGAAGGAGATCTTCCCAACGCAGTTTGAGGGTGTTTCGGCCATGGACTTCTTCAAGGCCATGAACAAGGTTGAGCCAAGTCTTATCCGTGTGAATGCCGATGAGCTGACCTACCATTTCCATATTCTGATCCGTTACGAGATCGAGAAGGCGATCATTGAAGAAAAACTGAATGCGGCCGACCTTCCATCTGCGTGGAACGCGAAATACAAGGAATACTTGGGCGTGGATGTTCCGAGCGATAGCCAAGGTGTGTTGCAGGACATTCATTGGAGCCACGGCAGCATCGGCTACTTCCCTACCTACTCTATTGGTAGTTTCTATGCGGCTCAATTCCATGCCGCTGCGGAAAAGCAGATCGGAACCCTCGACCCGA
This sequence comes from Bacteroidota bacterium, assembly GCA_046047575.1. Taxonomy (GTDB): domain Bacteria; phylum Bacteroidota; class Bacteroidia; order UBA10329; family UBA10329; genus UBA10329. The sequence goes on from JBJOHR010000250.1 coordinate 730, forward strand.
AAGATGCGCGTCCATACCTGAAAAACCTGTTGGCATGGCTTCGCGAGAACATCCATCAATATGGAAGACAATATGGTTCGGATGAGCTTTCGGAGCGCATTACGGGCGAACCGCTGAACGCCCAATACTTTATGAATTACGCAAAGAAGAAGTACTCAACAATTTACGGTCTTGAAGACGCGTTAGAATAGTCATGTTCAACTGTGGAAAACTGACACTTGTCAGACAGTAAATTGAACCTTAGGTAGAACAGAAGAATTACCTTTGCACATTCTTTACACTAACCAATATTTAACACATGGATGAATACGGATTGAAGGCAGAAGGAGCTACAGTTGCTGACCTTGGCCTGAAAAACGTGGCTGCCGCTTACTGGAATCTGACCCCAGCGGAGCTTGTAGAAGAGACACTTTTGAATGGTATGGGCGCTCTGACGGACACAGGCGCGCTAGCTGTTGATACGGGCGAGTTCACGGGCCGCTCTCCGAAAGACCGATTCATCGTTTGCGATGAAAAAACGGAGAATGCTGTTGCTTGGGGAAACATCAACATCAAGTTCACTCCAGAGAAGTTCGACCATCTTTATGAGAAGGTGTGCACGTATTTCCAAGGCAAGGAGGTGTATGTGCGAGATGCATACGCGTGCGCCAGCGACAAACACAGAATGAATATCCGTGTGGCAACCGAGCTTCCATGGAGCAACCTTTTTGCAAACAACCTTTTCCTTCGTCCGACCAAGGAGGAAGTGGAGAATTTCACTCCCGAATGGACGATACTTTGCGCTCCTGGATTTCATGCCGATCCAGAAACTGACGGAACGCGCCAGCATAATTTTGCTGTGTTGAACTTCACCAAGAAGATGATCCTTATTGGAGGAACGGCTTACACGGGTGAGATCAAGAAGGGAATCTTCTCGGTATTGAATTTTGTGCTTCCGCACGAAAGAAACGTGCTTTCGATGCACTGTTCAGCCAACGTGGGCAAGGATGGAGACACGGCTATCTTCTTCGGTCTTTCAGGAACGGGAAAAACCACGCTTTCTGCCGATCCGGAGAGAAAATTGATCGGTGATGACGAGCACGGTTGGGATGGCGACACCATCTTCAATTTCGAAGGCGGTTGTTACGCGAAGTGTATCGATCTTACTCGTGAGAAAGAGCCACAGATCTTTGATGCTATCAAGTTCGGAGCGTTGGTGGAAAACACGAATTTCTATCCTGGAACTTCAACCGTTGATTACGAGAACATCGAAAAGACTGAGAACACCAGAGTCGCTTACCCGATCCATCATATCGACAATGTGATGAACCCATCGTACGGAAAGAATCCGAAGAACATCTTTCTGCTCACAGCAGATGCGTTCGGAATCCTTCCTCCTATTTCCAAATTGACACCAGGACAGGCGATGTACTATTTCATCTCTGGTTACACAGCAAAAGTTGCCGGAACTGAGGTTGGAGTTACAGAACCACAGCAGACGTTCTCTGCAGGATTCGGTGAGGCTTTCCTTCCTCTGCCAGCCACAAAATACGCTGAACTGTTGGGAGAAAAGTTGAAAGAGCACAATGTAAATGTGTGGTTGCTGAACACTGGTTGGTCGGGTGGACCATACGGAATCGGAAGCCGGATCAAATTGAAATATACACGTGCCATGATCACAGCTGCCATGAATGGCGCTTTGGACTCAGTGGAGTATAAGAAGGATAGCATCTTTGGATTGGCAATGCCTACTTTGTGTCCAGATGTTCCTTCCGAACTGCTTAATCCTCGAGAAACTTGGGCCGACAAAGGAGCTTATGATTCGAAGGCTGAGAAATTGGCCGCTTCTTTCATTAAGAACTTTGAGCAGTATGTGGAATTGGCCAACGAAGAGATAATGGCTGCTGCGCCTAAAATCTCTCAAACAGCTTAATCGAATCCAATCAAACAGAAAACCCTTCCCGGAAACAGGAAGGGTTTTTTATTTTACCGAGATGCACCAATTCTATCAACCTCAACTTCAGAATGGACTTCATGAACTAAGCGAAGAAGAAACTCGCCATGCTGTGCGTGTTCTTCGATTACAGTTGGGAGATATGATCGAAGTTTCGGATGGTTTGGGAGTTCGGGCTAAGGCCGAAATAATTGAAATTTCCAAGCGAAACTGCGCGTTCCAGATCTTGGAACTCACCAAAGAATCAGTTCCAAATCTACCCAAGATCGCCATTGCACCGACCAAAAGCATTGACCGTTTTGAGTGGTTCTTAGAGAAGGCGGTTGAAATTGGCGTGAGTGAGATATGTCCGATCCTCTGTGCAAATTCTGAACGTAGAAACCTGAAACTGGACCGCAGCGAAAAAGTGCTGTTGGCGGCAATGAAGCAGAGTCAACGGAATTGGTTGCCGACCATTCAGCCGTTGACCGCATTCTCAGATTTCGTTTCCAGTGTTGACCACCCAATGCTTATTGCGCACTGTAGAGATGGGAAGAAAGTCTTGTTGAACAAGGATCTGAACACGGAAAGTTGGATTCTGATCGGTCCAGAAGGAGATTTTACGGAGGGAGAAATCGAATTGGCACTCGCCAAGAATGCAACGGAAATAGATCTTGGAAAAAGCCGTTTACGCACCGAAACCGCTGGAATATTTGCACTTTCGGTCATGAATTTTTTAAAGGGATGAGAAGAAATAAGCGAATAGGCGAATTAGCGAATAGCGTCATTGCGAGGAACGAAGCAATCTGTTTCAGAGTGAGAGATTGCTTCACTCGTGCCTCGTTCGCAATGACGGTTCTTTTGTTGGCGTCACTTTCATCTTCAGCGCAGAATTTCAAACTCGCTGTCTTGAAGTACAACGGTGGTGGCGACTGGTATGCGAATCTCACTACTTCGGTCCCGAACCTGATCCAGTTCTGCAATAAGGAATTGAACACCAGCATTGACTTTGAACAGGAGGTGGTTGAAGTAGGTTCGAAAGACCTTTTCAAGTATGCTTTCGTGCATATGACAGGGCATGGAAACGTGATCTTCTCCGATCAGGAAGCGCAGAATCTGAGAAAGTACCTGTTGGCAGGCGGTTTCCTTCATATTGACGACAACTACGGTATGGATCAATTCATCCGCTCCGAGATCAAGAAGGTTTTCCCTGAATACGAATTGGTTGAGTTGCCTTTCTCGCATCCGATCTATCATCAGAAATTCAATTTTAAGAACGGATTACCGAAGATCCATGAGCACGACAAGGGGCGTCCGCAAGGCTTGGGAATCATTCACAATGGACGTTTGGTGCTGTTTTACAGCTTCGAGTGCGATCTTGGCGATGGCTGGGAAAGTGCTGAAGTGCATAATGACAGTGAGGAAGCACGTACCAAAGCGCTTCAAATGGGCTGTAATATTCTTCAGTTAGTTCTCTTGGGCAACGACCCTGATAGCTTCTAGGAGCTTCTTATCAGACACTGGGCAACTTCACATTCATCAGAAAATCCTTGGTCTTCATCATGTGCGGATGCATCTGCTCGTCCTCATGAAGGAACGGCACAATACTGCGATACTCGCTCAAGAATTTCTCAATAACGGGCGATGACTTTTCTGGTCTACGGAAATCCAATGCTTGTGCAGCGGTAAAGAGTTCGATGGCCAGAACCTGATAGACATTCTCGACCACTTCATAAAGTTTGGTGGCAGCGTTTGCCCCCATACTCACATGGTCTTCCTGTCCATTTGAACTAACAATGCTATCAACCGAAGCAGGACTGCACAATTGCTTGTTCTGACTGACAATTCCAGCCGAGGTGTACTGTGGAATCATGAAACCTGAATGTAAACCTGGTTTCTTCACCAAATAAACGGGCAAACCGTTTTTACCCATGATCAACTGGAAAGTCCTGCGTTCCGAAATGTTAGCCAATTCCGCTAATGCTATGGACAAATAATCGTAAGAAATTGCCAATGGTTGTCCGTGGAAATTCCCAGCCGAAATGATCTTATCCTCATCAGGAAAAATGAGCGGATTGTCTGAAACGGAGTTCAACTCGCGTTCTACTACTTGTTTCACATGGGCAATGGCATCAATGCTTGCACCATGAACCTGCGGCATACATCGGAAGGAATACGGATCCTGTATGTGTTCCTTTACTTTCTGCGCAAGCGGACTTTCCTCCAGAAGTTCGCGAAGCCTTCTGGCTGATTCAATCTGTCCGGGATGAGGCCGAACTTGATGAACCAATGCATCAAATGGCGCGGTCAAACCGCCATAAGCATCCAGCGCAATGGCACCGATCAGGTCAGCAAAAAAAGCCAGCCGCTCTGCATGGAAAACGCAGTAAGCACCATAAGCCGACATGAATTGCGTTCCGTTGAGCAGCGCCAAACCCTCCTTCATTTTCAGTTGAAGAGGTTTCCAACCTAAATACAGCAGGGCTTCTTTGGCTGGAACCTCCTTACCATCCAGAATCACGTTTCCGTGACCAATTAGAGGAAGGCAGAGATGCGCCAATGGAGCAAGATCACCACTTGCACCTAACGACCCTTGCGTATAAACCACAGGAAGAACATCCTGGTTAAAATGGTCAACCAAACGCAAAACCGTTTCCTTCTGCACACCACTGTTACCGTAGAGCATGTTCCATACTTTCAAGCAAAGCATGGCCCTGACAATATTGTCAGGAACACGTTTCCCAGTTCCGCAGGCATGAGACAGAATTAGGTTGGATTGCAGTTCCTCCAACTCATGATCCTCAATACGGATATTACTCAGCGAACCGAAACCTGTATTAACACCATAAATGATGGCCTTAGACGAATTGACCTTTTCATGAAGGTAGTTGGCCGACTTTTCTATGGAGAGAAGGGTTTCATCCTCCACATACAACTTCCTTCCGCCCAACATCTTGGACAGTTTTACTACCGTTAACTTACCCTTGAACAATGTTTTTGTCTTTTAGAACTTCGGCCAAAGTTCGGCCAGAAATTTTAGAATCCACCCATGCAATAAGATCAATAGTCGAAAGTGCGTTGCGTTCACTTGGCTCATATCCTGCTTCCAGCAGATCCTGTCTCAAAGCCAAATACGTTTCCTTATCATTCCTCAAATGGTCATTCTTGGAAAACTTCTTCATGAAGACCAACATGACCTCTTCAAACTTATAGAGACCTTCCAACTTGTTCAAGAATCTATAAGTCGATCTTGCGAGATACTCTAGCAATTCGTTCCTGCCAAGCTCAAATTGTAAAACGAGCGTGAGAATCCGCGTAGAAGCATGGAGATCCTCTGCTGTTTTAATGTCGGTGTCATTCAAAACTGGATTAAGCCACCGGATGGCAGGTGAGAATTTACCTATGGAGAAAAGAAAATATGCAATGTTGAAATAAAGGTGAAGAAGAACATATTTGCGATGATAGGCAGTCAATTCTGATTTCATTAGGCTTAGCTTCTGAACCAGCTGTATTCCCTCATCTTTCATTCCCAAGCGAGCATAAACAGCCAATTTGGCAATCGAAGCCTGCATGAATATCCTAGACTTCATTTCCTCGGAGAAATGGGTCTTAAGCGATTGATCCTCTATTGACTCCATTTTCTGGATCATCATCTGGGCTTGATCCCATTTACGGAGCCTTACACATATGGGAATCAGATTATTCAGCGCCACAAAGTATCGCTTTACAATATCCTTATTGAAACTTGTTCCGAACTCATTTTCCAACAACTCCAGCAACTGCATCCTATATATGTATGCTTGCTCCCAATTGCCATTGATCTTATTATACTGTGCATGAATGTTCAAGTAACAGCATTTTGACCGAAAAGTGAGAGCGCGCTCAGGGTCTTTCAGTGCGAACTGATTGATGATCTGCTCGTTGGTCTTGTACTCCTTATTATTACGTTCAATTCCTACCTTATAATAGTTGTTGAATATTTTGGACTGAAGATCTATGTATTCCCGCTCATTCTGCAAAGCCCCTAGCACCTCGTAATATTCTTCTGATAACCGGTCAATATCCTGTTCGTCCTTTCCAACATAAAATCCTTCAGACAGCAGTTTCGATTCCCACTCCAAAACGTTTAGTATCACCAGAAAGCAGTCATTCTTCTCTGCTGATTTCCGCACTTTCCGCAGCATATCTTCCGACTGTTCAACCAATCCCTTCTCGTACAAGAACTGAACATCTTGAAGCATTCCTTGCAATCTGAACTCCAGAGACCGTTTGAGATGATACAGTCTCATGCCCCGTAGGATCAGATCATACAAATGGTTTTGGGTCACCGCCAACTGATCCAAGAACTTTTCACCAGAAAACTTCTTACGCAATTCAGCTTCATCGAATTCTTTGGCGTCAGCGTAATAGTCGAACAGGCGCACAAGATTGCTGTCCTTTTTTTGAACAGAAGCCTGCAGCTTGAAATATCGCTTCTCATTCAACTCAAGCGAATGTATCAAACCGAACAATTTGTCTCCCTTTGACATGTGTATCTTGGTTGAAAAGTAGAAAAAAATCCAACGCAATCCACATCTGAAAATTAAATAAGACCTGAATACATATTTTTTTTACCGGACTGCTATAGGGATTTCTCCTAAATTTGTTTCCGCCCAAATACCAAAAATTCCCGATTATCTGAATCAAACAACATGCTGAACTTTACTGAATTCAAGATGAAAAATCATTACGTTATCGTAACATCGACTCTGGTAGTGATGTTCTTGTTCTCCAACCTGTCATCATTCGGCCAGGCGGTTTCCATCAACTCAACTGGTGCTGCACCAGATGCGCAATCCATCTTGGACGTTTCATCTTCGAACAAAGGGGTTCTGTTACCTCGGCTCACCAACCATACGGATGTTACTCCGACTTCTTCGTCAGACTTCGGCCTCACAGTTTATGATCTCACAACTTCAAGCTATTGGTATTGGGATGGTACTGCTTGGCAGGAGATTCCGAACATGGGAAGCGTGCCAGCTGTTTCCTTAGATGACGCTTATAATGGCGGCACTTTCATTACAGCAGACGCTGGAGCGGTAGACATTCAAGGCGCAGGCGGATTACTTGTAACAGGTAAATCTGCATTTGGAACTACTGTGGATGCGGCCTACCAACTTTCGGTACTTAACAGTAACAATTCGGTAAAAATCGGTGGTAGCAGCATTGGCTTGCGCGCTGAGGTTCAGGCTGTAAGTGAGGACGGAATTTATGCTTCACATTCTAGCACTGGGAATTCGGAAGCCTATTATGTTGTTCGAGGTGAGTTGTCTGGTTGGTCTGCAAATGGATACCTTGGCTATCATACTACTTCTGGTGGAGGTGCCAATTACGCGGTTTACGGATCGGGAGGTGATTATGCCGGATATTTTGAAGGCAACGTGAATTTTACGGGCGATATCCGCTTGAATGGCTCTGCTGGTACCGCTGGCCAAGTGCTTGTTTCGCAGGGAACCGGTGTTGATCCAATTTGGGGAGCGGCTGGGGTTCAGTCAGTTACCGCTGGCGAAGCCCTAACCAACAGTGGAACCGCAACGGCATTGATTCTGGATGTAGAGGCCAACAATGGTCTTAATGTAGATGCAGCAGCAGATCGCGTTCAATTAGGAGGCGCATTAACTGAAGCCACTACTATTACTCAAAATGGATTTGACCTTGTGTTCAATTTGAACAGCACCGGAAGCTTCATCGTTCAGGATGGTGGAGCAGACCATTTTTTGATTGATGATAATGACGGAAATGCCTTTTTCGGTGGTGATGTCACGTTCAATGACGGTAGTTCCGCTGGAACCACATTGGTTCAAATTGCTGACGCAGGTTCAGGTGACGATGGTCGTATTCAAGTTTACAACAGTGGTGCCATAAACCATATTATTCATGGTGATGGTGATGTGGTGTTCAACGACTTAGGCAACGACAGAAACTTTAGGGTAGAGTCTGATAATGAGCCGAACATGTTCTTTTTGGATGCAGGGTTGGATATGATCGGAATTGGAATTGGTACACCCACCGCACAGGTACATACCACCGGAACTCTGAGATTTGCCAATTACACAAATGGATTATTACAGGTTGATGGTTCAGGAAACGTTAGCACAGCAACTGGATCATCTCTCTTCACCGCTGGAACAGGACTTTCTTGGGCCAGTACAACGCTTAACAGCGTTTGGACTGCCAACGGAACTAATATCCACAACAACAACACGGCCAATGTTGGTGTAGGAACCACAACACCTGACTCCAAATTGCATGTTGATGTGCAAACCAACGGATTCAATGTACCTCTTGTAGTACGTAATTCAGGTGCAAACACGAATGGAGATGTGGTTGGTATTGGCTTGGTCAATGAACAAGTTGAGTACGGAAATTTCTTCAAAGTGGCCATGGTTAGCGAAAGAACTGCTGGATTTGGTGTAGGAAAACTCCACTTTTTAGTTGATGGTGCTGCGGATGCAAACAGTGCAGCTCTGACAGATTCCAAAATGACCATACTTCCCGATGGCAACGTTGGTATTGGCGTTACTGCCCCTACGGTCAAACTGCAAGTGGCAGGTGACGCCACTATCAGTGGAAAATTCAATTCAAATGGAATTCAAGAGAGTTCTGATATAAGGTTCAAACAGAATATCAGACCAATCGAAAGTGCACTCGAAAACATTTTGAAAATTAATGGTGTAACGTATTATTGGAACACAGCTCAATTTCCTGACAGAAACTTCAATGATGGTCGGGAGATCGGTGTGATAGCCCAAGAATTGGAAAAAGTCTATCCCGAATTGGTTGCTACCGATGCAGAAGGCTATAAGTCGGTACAATACAGCCATTTGGTTCCTGTGCTGATCGAGGCATTGAAAGAACAGCAAGCTATGATCGATCGCCTTTCCAGTACCGTTTCTACTCTTGAAGCATCATTGACCAAGCTGATCGGTCAGTCTGACCAGTCTGGCAACCAAGCATCTGCCAAGTAAGCACAAACCTATGAGGTATCTCTATATTCTGACCACTTGCCTGTTGACGCAATATTGCATAGCCCAGGAATCTGAATCGTACCCTCTGCCGGCCGGATTTCCGGAATATATTGAAACCGGGAACAAAGAAGCAGACGACCAGCGTTATGACCAATTGAAACGCGAATGGTATCGTTCACAGGGTCAGGAATTAGTGAACGATGAATATGGGTTTGTCAATTTCTCTGACGAGGCTCAACCAGTTAAATGTGACCTAGTATTCCATAAACCGAATTCACTTAACCAACCTTCAGAATTGACTGGTAACTGGGTCGTGAAAAACATCATTGCACTTGGTGGAGACAACGAAGATCAACGTGCATCAGCACAATCAGAGATCTGGCATGACCTTCCGATGGGAAGCATCCTTCAGCTACAATCAGACCATGGAACATTTTTAGCCAATACCAATGTAAAGGACTCTTATTGGAAATTCGATGAAACTGAAAATCGAATTTTCATATCATCTTATGCTGAGTGCGTCTGTTACATCTGGGATGTTTCCTTCGAATTGGTCCAGGTTACGCAAGATGAACTTATCGTAATTATGGATGATGTGGACGAAGATTCCGCCATCCGTTATCAACTTCAATATGTAAGAGAATGATGAACGGTTACAAAGTTCTTTTCGCATCCTTACTGTTCATGGCGGTGAGTTTTACAACTCGAGGCCAATTGGCGAACATCACTTACAGCGTGTGGGTCAACGAAATTTGCAGCTACGAAAACTACTGCTGCGGCCCTTGCTGGGAAACTGGCAATGAAGAATACACTGCATACGTCAGATTTAAAGACAACTCGAACGGCACCCTCGTTTCTACTGGCTGTATTGAACGGAACTATAACGGCAATTCTTGTTATGCTAATGGCACCACCATTGGAACGCGAACCAACACCGCTGCATACACCATGACCGGCAACATAGATGCATGGGAGGATGATGCTGGTTCAAGATGTTCTCATAATAGTGGTGACGACTGCCGTAGAAACGGTGACCAATGTTCCTTCGATATCCGTGAAATGGGTGTGCCCACAACCGGGTATTATGTTTCTGGTTATTGCGGCAGTACAAACAACCACCGAGTGAGATATCGCGTATCGTGGCAATACGCTGGCACCGCCAACCAGATAACACCTGGTTGTGCTTGGCAATCAGCCGCTTACACAGCTGGTTACATCCGGTCTTGGTCAGTGTATCTTACCGCAGGGAGACAATATCAATTTGAAACATGTGGATATACTGGTGAAGACACTTACATCCGTTTGTTTAGTTCTAACGGTTACTCTTTAGCCGCTTCTAACGATGATGCGTGCGGTTTGCAGTCCAGATTGACGTATACACCGTCAGCCACCGGTTGGTTCTACCTTGAGCTTTCTCAGTATTCCAGGAATCAGCTGGCAAGTAATGGCACGCTTCGATATATTGACCTCACAACCCCTGCTGTAGCGGGTGGTACTATTGCCACAAGTCAAACCATTTGTTCTGGTTCTACCGTTTCCCTTACCAACTCAGCATCTGCATCGGGTGGTTTCGGTTCAGGCGGTTTCACCTATCAATGGCAGAGTTCGCCAAACAATTCAACATGGTCGAATATTGGCGGTGCCACAGCTACCACCTATACAACACCTGCTCTTACCTCCACTACTTATTACAGAAGGGTTGCTACAGACTGTAAGGGAACTATAGGTTATTCGAACACGGTAACCATTACTGTTAACGCAGCTGCTACTGGTAATGCCGGTTCAAATATTTCAACTTGTATCAATTCTGTTGGCCAAGCAATTGCCATTACTGGAGCCACGGCCAGCAACTACTCTTCTGTTTCATGGAGCTATTCAGGTACTGGTTCTGGCACAGTTAACAGCCCTACATCACTTACCGGTGCCACGTTTACAACTTCTTCATCCACGGGAAGTGGTACTTTAACCTTGACAATAAATGGACTTACAGGCTGTCCCAACATAACCCGTACGCGGACATTGAGTTGGAATCTTCGTCCAGGTGCAACGGCTGGTTCTGGCATTACTCAATGTATGAATGCCATTGGGGCCGGTAACAATATTACCATGACCGGATCTTCGATGACCGGTACAGGAACTACAGTTACAGGTACATGGAGTGGCGGAGGCGGTCAAGGAACTTGGACTCAGAACACAAGTAACCCCGCTGCAGCTTACTTTACCCCTACAACCACAAGCGGAAGCTTCACTGCTACTCTAACAGTTGCTGTAACCGGGGGTTCATGTAACGGGCAAACAGCCACATCCAACCGAACCATTACATGGAACCTTAGGCCCACTGCCACGGCTGGTTCTAATATCAGTGGCTGTACCGGAACATCGCCTATTGCAATGACAGGCGCCTCCATGACCGGAACAGGCACTACTGTGACCGGTACTTGGAGCGGTGGAGGCGGCCTTGGTAGCTGGACTCAGAACACTTCGAATCCGGCTGCAGCTACGTTTACCCCTTCAGGGCTTAGCGGTTCTTTCACCGCAACTCTTACGGTGGCCGTTTCGGGAGGTGCATGCAATGGGCAAACGAGTACTTCTACAAGAACAATCACTTGGAACGGTGTAGCCGGTGATGCTGGCGGTCCGCTAGCTGGATGTGGAACTGCGAACATTTTTACAACTGGTGCCACTGCTTCAGGATCGTATAGTTCACTTATATGGACCTATACTCCTATTTCTGGAACTGCATCGTTGAACGTTCCGACCTCACTGACTGGAGCCTACATTTCCCCGTCCACCTCCAGCGGTAGCGGAACATTGACGTTGACCATATATGGCAACAGTCCCTGTGGGAATATTGTGGACACTCGAAACGTGACCTGGTCGTCTGGGCCGGTTGCAAACGCAGGATCAGATATTGATCAGTGTGGAAGTGGGGCCATAACCATGACGGGGGCCACCGGTGGTGGTGCCACGGGCACTCCAGTTTGGACAGGTGGAGCTGGGCTTGGTTCGTGGTCTGGTAGTGGACTTGATCCTTCCGCATATGTATTTACTCCATCGGTTTCTAGTGGTTCCTTCACTGCTACTTTGACTGTTACGGCTGGTGGTGCTTGCGCTGGGACAGCTACCGACACACGAGTCATCAGTTGGACGAGCGCCCCTACCGCATCTGCTGGAACAGATATCACTACATGCACAGGAACAACGGCCATCACTATGACAGGTGCAACTGCCACGGGAACGTATTCTGGACTTTCCTGGTCAGGTGGTGGAGGTCTTGGGTCTTGGTCACAGAATGCGAATCCAGCATTAGCCAGTTTCACTCCATCAACATCATCAGGGTCGTTTACAGCTACATTGACGGTGACAGGAAGTGGTCTTTGTGCAGGAACAAACCCGACTTCCACACGAGTAATAACCTGGGGTGCTGTTGCTGTGAATGCGGGGGCGGCACTTAGCAGTTGTGGTACGGCCGCCATTAATATGTCGGGGTCCACTGCCACAGGTAATTTTTCGGCCATTGCCTGGACAGGTGGAGGCGGTTCCGGCACTTGGAGCAACACGAGCACTACAGATCCTACACAATGGACATTTACGCCAAGCACATCCTCTGGAAGTTTTACAGCTACACTGACTGCAACTGGAAATGGGGCGTGTACCGGTACGAATCCAACGGACACGCGTACCATCACTTGGGTAGAGATACCTGCTGTTGATGCAGGATCGGACATAAATTCTTGTACTGGCACGTCAGCCATCGCCATGACTGGTGCCACTTCAACCGGAACATATTCTTCCGTTACATGGACCGGTGGCGGTGGTCTTGGATCATGGACTCAGAATGCAAATCCAGCCTTGGCTACGTTCACGCCAAGTTCGAGCAGCGGAAGCTTCACCGCAACATTGACGGCAACAGGTTCTGGGTCGTGTTCTGGAACAAATCCAACTGACACAAGGACAGTCAGTTGGGGTCAGGTTACTCTGGCGTCTGGATCGGCCATTACAAGCTGTGGTACTACAGGAATTGCAATGACCGGTTCATCTGCATCAGGCAACTATTCTAGCCTAAGCTGGACCGGTGGAGCAGGACAAGGCTCATGGAGTAGCACAAGCACCACTGATCCCACACAATGGACATTCACCCCTTCAACTGGTTCAGGATCATTTACTGCTACTTTGGAAGCTATTGGCTCGGCCGGCTGTCTTGGTACAGACCCAACCGTAACGCGTTCAATTTCTTGGGTAGCTGAACCAACAGCCGATGCGGGAACTGATATATTGGTCTGTACAGGAACGAGTGCCATTTCCCTTGCTGGCGCAAGTGCAACAGGTACGTATGGTTCTGTTTCTTGGGTTATCACTTCTGGATATGGAAACGGCTCATTCACAAACGGAGGCACCAATCCTGGGGCGTGGAGTTTCACCCCTTCTACAGCATTCGGCAACCTCATTGTCACGTTAACTGTAACCGGCAATGGAGCTTGTACCGGTCAGAATCCGACAGATACGAGAATAATAAGATGGAGTACAACTCCTACCATCACCAATGTGATTGAAACACCAAACACGTCCTGTGACAGTGATTTCGGTGCCATCCAAATAGTAGCTTCTGGTCAAGGCGTGCTTACTTACTCCATCGATAATGGTGGTGTTTTTGGTTCACTTCCAGATTTTGGAGGACTTGACGATGGTGTGAATTATAACGTGGTGGTCATGGATTCCATTGGTTGTACAGCAAGTTTCGCTTCCAACCCCGTAGTCCTTGATGGACCCACACCAGTTGTAGCCACAATTTCAGTGACCTCAAACGCACTTTGTGCAGGCGGGATTGAAGGCGAAATGACAATAAGCGCTGCCTCTGGAGGTGGCGGTGGCCCATGGGAATATTCGCTTGCAGGTGCCACTGGTGACCGTTGGTATGAGTTTCTAACTGTTCCCGAGGTTATCGATAGTCTGTCTGCAGGAACTTACTTGGTTTCGGTCAGAGATGCCTTTGGCTGCCCATCGGTTGATTACACTCTTACTGTTACCGAACCTTCTCCAATCGTAATTTCTTCTTTGAATGTGGTTGATGTGGTTGGTTGTGGGTCCAGTGGCACTGGTTCTATCACGGCTACGGCTTCTGGAGGCACAGGTACATTGAACTATTATTTAAACGGTTCTGTGAACACTCCTGCAACATCTGGAGCTTGGACTGGATTACCTGGAGGTAGTTACGAAGTTATGGTTGAGGATGCAAACGCATGCCAAACATTGACCCAGACCAGAATTAACGCACCCTGGACCGTTAATGCTGGTAACGATGTTTATAATTGTGGTACAGTCTCCACTTCACTTCCAGGTTCAATCATTGGACAACTGCCTACCACGTGTTCAACCCTTTTACAGTGTTCATCAAACTGCAGCATGCCAGGCTCCACCAACTCATGCACGTACATGATAAGTCTTTTGGATACTTATGGCGATGGCTGGAATGGTGGCACTGTGAGCGTAATTGTTAACGGCACCACGGTTCTTAGTAATGTCACTTTGGCAGCTGGCTATGGCCCAGTTGACTACACTTTCACCGCTACAGATGGACAATCCATTGTAGTCAACTACACCGGTGGTGGTTGGCCAGGTGAAAATTATTATCGAGTAGGAAGGAATTCTCCTTCGTATTGGTTCTATGGCTCAACCGTAGGGGCTGTACCTCCATCGACCAATACCTTTTATGCAAGTTGCGCGTATTGCCCTTGTGCCAGCAATCTCGATACCGATGAAAGAATAACGAACGTTTCTCTTAATGGTGCCAGCCAGGCAAGTGGCGCCAGTTGGTACACCAATTATGCAAATTCTCTGTTCACAACGGTCGACCGTGGATCGACTTACAATCTGAATGTAACTGTGAATATTTCAGGTAGTTATACTGAGTATATCAGAGCATGGTTTGATTGGAACAGGGACGGAGATTTTGCTGATGCAGGGGAAAATTACCTCATTTTCTCTGGAACCACAGGAACTTCCACAAGAACCCTTTCAGTGAC
>JBJOHR010000251.1:0-3591 GCA_046047575.1 Bacteroidota bacterium
TGAGTTACTTGAGGAACAACTCAAACGGCAGGAAGAGGAGGCCAAGTGGACGGAGCAACTTCGCCAGTCTAGGATGAGTGCCTTGAAGTCGCAGATGAACCCGCATTTCATTTTCAACGCGCTCAATTCGGTGCAAAGCCTGTTCTATGCCAACGAGAAGGAAAAGGCCAGTGAGTACCTCGGCAAGTTCTCCAAACTCATGCGCAGCGTGCTGGAAATGTCCGATCAGCCAAGCGTGTCGCTCTACAAGGAAGTGGATGCGCTCACCAGCTACTTGGAGTTGGAACGGTTGCGGTTCGAGAATTCGTTCACATACAAGATTGAGTTAGACGAGCAGATCGATGATGAGATGATCAAGATCCCATCCATGCTTATTCAGCCGTATGTGGAGAATGCCGTCAAGCACGGACTGCTGCACAAGGAAGGCGCTTCGGAGCTCCGCATCCACATTTCGCAGCCTGATTCGAACCATCTTCAAGTGAATATTACAGACAACGGAATCGGCCGACACGCTTCGGCACAGATACAGTCGGACAGAAACCCAGAGCACCGTTCGTTCGCTTCGGAGGCGACCGCCAAACGCCTCGAACTGTTGAACAACAACCGTTCAAACAAATTGGTAGTGGAGTATGAAGACCTGAAAGATGCGGACGGAAAGGCGCAAGGCACCAAAGTTTCCATCGTCATACCTTTGGAAGCATGAGCAAGCTGACCGCCATTCTGGTTGATGACGAGGCCAAGGCCCGTGACCTGTTGCGCAACATGCTGACGGCCCATTGTCCACAGGTGGAAGTGCTTGCCGAAGCCGAAAATGTGAAAGATGCTGTGCAGGCCATTCATCAGCATCAACCCGATATTGTGTTCCTGGATATCGAAATGCCGCGCATTTCAGGGTTGGAATTGCCATCGTTCTTCAAACCCGAAGACCTCACGTTCAACATCATTTTCGTAACGGCTTATTCGGAATATGCCGTGCAGGCTTTTCGATTGAGTGCTTGCGATTACCTGCTCAAGCCTGTTGACCCAACTGATCTACGCGCAGCGGTGGAGAAGGCATCTGTCAGACAGACGCAGCGATCAAGTACCTACAATGCCCTTCGCGTGAACATGGATACGGCAGCCAGCAAGCGGTTGGCACTTCCGCACGCCACGGGGTTGGATTTCGTGGAGTTGAATGAGGTGGTGCAGTTCGAGGCGGATGGTTCTTATACACACGTTCACATGATGAACGGAGACAGGTTTACCGTCAGCCAGCGGTTGCGGGTGTACGAGGAATTGTTGGAGCAGAACCTCGATTTCTTCCGTATTCATCGCGCGCATCTCATCAACATGACCTTGGTGAAGAGTTATTCAAGAGCCGAATCGCTCATGATCATGAAGAACGGCAGCAATCTTCCCATTTCGCGAGAACGTAAACAGGAGGTGGAAGAGGTGCTGGCGAAGTATCGCGCCTGACGTTCGTGAAAAACTCACGACAGTTCGTGAAACGGTAGCCCGATCAACGTGTGTGTGACCTTCAATTTTGAGGTTGAATCACAAAAACACACACGATGAAAATCAAACATCTATTCATTTCGATGACCTTGGTGGCGGGGGCCTTGCAGGCACAATCGCAATGCGGTACGGCCGTGAATTCCGTGAGCGAGAATTTCAACAGCACCTTTCCAGCCTGCTGGTCTACCAATGGGTCGCACACCTTCAACACCATTATCCTGAACACAGGAGGAGGCGTAGGGCGCTATATCGTCCTTCCATTGGTCGAAAACGCCAACGGAATTCTCGAGTTCGATGCCATGAATTCTACGAACGGACAAGCGGGTCCGGGTAACTTCCAGTTCGGGGTGTCATCGCTCACAGGAGCTAATGCCATGTCCGACTTTCAATTGGTGGAGGCCTTGGATATCTACTACGCCAGTTCGGGCGGTGTGCTCATCTATACGCATCACGTTATCGATTTCTCGGATTACGCTGGCACTGATCAATACATCGTCATCTACTTGAGTGGTGCCACAAGCCGAGAAATGCGCATGGACAATATCACATATCAAAGTGCGTGCATCAGCCAATCGGTAACGGCTTTGGCGCAGGATCATACCGTGCAATTGGACGAAACAGGCTCGGCATCGATCACCGTTTCTGACATCGACAATGGGTCCTTCTCTGATTGCGGGACTCCTACACTGACACTTTCTCAGTCGGAGTTCAGCTGTACTGACATAGGTGTGAATCCAGTAACCCTGACGGCCGATGACGGTTGGGGAAACACTCAATCGCAGCAGGTGAACGTGACTGTGCTGCCAGCCATAAACGATGAGGGTGTAAACGCAACTCAGAGCAGTCTTTGTATTGGTGGAAGCACCACGATCACCACGGGCAGCTCGGTGCAAGGCGTGGTTTACTCGCTGAGAGATGATGCAGATAACTCGGTTGTTGCCGGGCCACTGGCCGGAACAGGAGGTTCGCTTTCGTTTAACACAGGAGCACTCACGGCTTCCACCACCTACAACGTAATTGGGGAGTTGACAGGCAGCCTGCCATACGCATTGGGATTGAACGGCTCAAGCAGTTACGCCTCTTTGGGAACGGCTGCCAGAGGAATCACTTCTCAGGTCACCGCTAGCGCATGGGTGCGCACTACCGCATCGGGTGCCAATCAGTTCATTTTGTCGAAGTACAACGCGGTAAACGGCTTTCTGCTGTTTGTGAATGCTACGGGCAAAGCAGTGTTCGATGGGCGCGATGGTGCCGGAACTTACCGCACCTCTGGACCGTCAACCACTTCGGTGAATGATGGCTCATGGCATTACATCACAGGAACGGCCAATACGGTCACTGGCGCGTGGAGCGTCTATGTGGATGGTCAATTGGAAAGTTCCGGCAATAACGGAACAGGTTCCACGCTGGCTTCCTCGTCAGACCTCCGTGTAGGCAATTACTCCACCTTCTACGCCAATGCCGAGGTGGATATGGTCAACATTTGGAATACCGTACTCTTGCAAACACAGATAGCGGAAACCATGAACGATTGCCTGGATGGTTCAGAGCTGTCGTTGGTGGGTCTGTTCCATTGCGATGAGGGAGCGGGTTCCGTGATCGAGGATATTTCTGCGGCCCAGATCGATGGCTCGTTGGTGAATCTTGGGGTCAACGGATGGGTTGCTGGTATTGTGAACCCGTGTCCAGGGCCAGACCTTTCTGTTTGCGACCTTCAAATGACACAGACCGTAACCGTAACAGTGGGAGATGTGGATGCGCCTGTGGCGAACGTTGCTTCATTGAGCACGATCAATGCCCAATGCGAAGTAACCGCCCTGACCGCACCGACCGCTACCGATAATTGTGCTGGGGCAATAACCGCTACACCTGACGTAAGCTTGCCATTGAGCGCCAGCACCACCATTACGTGGACATACGATGACGGCAATGGAAACACCAGCACGCAGACACAGGATGTGGTGATAAACGATGATACGGCCCCTGTTGCCGATGCGCCCACCTTGGCTGCTGAAACCGTTTATTGTGAACTGATCTCATTGGTGGAACCGACAGCAACAGACAACTGTTCGGGCACGGTGACTGTTTCGTCTGATG
>JBJOHR010000252.1:0-10675 GCA_046047575.1 Bacteroidota bacterium
ATAAGGTGTTTTTCAATCGCAATTTCCATGTAGAACCCACCAATATCTGCGTGTTCGATTGCAAATTCTGCTCCTACTCTCGCCTGCTCAAACAGAAAAGCGAGGGCTGGGAACTCTCAGAATCGGAGATACTTGAGATTGTAAGGAACTACGAGGGCAAACCCATTACCGAAGTGCACATCGTGGGAGGCGTTCATCCGAAAATGGGACTGCATTATTTCGCTTCGCTGATAAAAAAGGTGAAGGAGATCCGGCCTGACATTCACGTAAAGGCATTTACCGCGGTGGAATTGGAATACATGTGCCGCAAGGCCAAAGTAAGCTATCGCGAGGGCTTGCAGATACTGAAAGACCACGGGCAGGATTCCTTACCTGGCGGTGGAGCCGAGATCTTTGATGAGACCATACGCCAGGAGATCTGCAACGACAAATGCACCAGCGAACAGTGGCTGGAAATGCACCGAACAGCCCACCAACTGGGCATGCCGAGCAATGCCACCATGTTGTACGGGCATATCGAAAAATTCGAACACCGCGTAGACCATATGAACCGCCTACGAAACTTGCAGGACGAAACGGGAGGCTTCAACACCTTCATTCCGCTCAAGTTCCGCAATGGCGACAACCAGATGAGCCACATTCCTGAAGTTTCTACCATTGAAGACCTGCGCAACTATGCCATCGGTCGCATCTACATGGACAACTTCGGTCATATAAAGGCCTACTGGCCCATGATAGGCCGACAGACCGCACAAATGAGTCTGGCATTTGGTGTGGACGATATTGACGGCACCATAGATGATAGTACCAAAATTTACAGCATGGCCGGGGCCGAAGACCAGAATCCAGCCTTGAGCACGGAAGAACTTGTAGGCTTGATCAAGCAAGTTGGGCGCCATCCCATAGAGCGCGATACGGTTTACAACACCATTACCGATTACATGAACTACGACTTCGCATCCGAAACGGCCGAAGCCTGATAGTTACGTGTTATCCTGTCCAAGAGGCCGTGTTTTTTTGCTTTTTACAGGCCACAGTGTAAAGGCCAAGAAATGTGACCGAGTTCTGAACTAATCTTTTCGGGTGCTGATATAGCCCCTCCATTTTTCCAACAACAGTTGCATATCGGTCGGCAGTTCGGTTTCGAACGACAGACGCTGTTTGGTAATTGGCTGCGTAAAGGCCAAGCTTTTGGCATGCAATACAGCCCGCGGTGCCAATTCAAAACAGTTCTGTACAAACTGCTTGTATTTGGTATAGGTAGTCCCTTTAAGTGCAACATTGCCGCCATAGCGCTCATCGTTGAACAGCGTGTGACCAATGTGTTTCATGTGGGCGCGTATCTGGTGGGTTCGGCCGGTTTCCAGTTTGCATTGCACCAATGTTACATACCCGAAACGTTCCAGAACCTTGTAGTGCGTTACAGCATGTTTGCCGAAATCACCATCAGGAAAAACATCCATCTGTAAGCGGTTCTTCAATGACCGACCGATGTTACCCTCAATCCTTCCTTCGTCTTCCTCAAAATCGCCCCAAACGAGTGCATTGTAAAGTCGATCTGTGGTGCGGTCAAAGAACTGTTGCGCCAATCCGCTCATGGCCAATTCATTCTTGGCAATGACCATGATGCCAGAAGTTCCTTTATCTAATCGGTGTACCAGTCCGGGGCGCGGTTCTTCGTGCTTACCCATATCGGGCAGGTTCTTGAAATGGTGCATGAGTCCGTTAACCAAGGTGCCGGTATAATTTCCGTGACCAGGATGCACTACCAGGTCGGCCTGCTTGTTAATTACCACCACATCATTATCCTCGTAGAGTATTTCCAACGGAATATCCTCCGGATGAATGGTCTTATCCCTTGGTGGCTGTGCCATGACAATGGTAACCACATCCTTAGGTTTAACGCGATAATTGGGTTTGACCGGAGAGCCATTTACATGCACATTCCCAGCATGGGCGGCAATCTGAATTTTATTGCGCGTGGCGTTGGCCACACGGTCCATCAAAAACTTATCTATGCGCAGGGGTTCCTGACCTGGATCGGCCACAAATCGATGATGTTCGTAGAGTTCTTCCTGCTCGTCTGCCTCTTCGTACAGTTCGCTGTTATCGCTCATTACTGAAGTATGAGCCGTTGGGTGAATACACCTTTCTCAGATTCGACCCTAAGAATGTATGTTCCAGCAATCAGTTGATCCAACTTCAAGGTATTAACGTTTCCACTCTGCGTGAAAACCATTCTTCCAGAGAGGTCGAAAACCTGTACCGAGGCATTGGTAAGTTGCCCAGCATAATTCTCTTGCAAATGGACTGTTCCTGTGGAAGGATTCGGGTAAACCAGTACCTCGTTGATTACAGGTTCTTCATTCACACCAACCCAACTGTAAGGCGATCCGAACACTGGTCGTATCATTATTGAACCTGGGATGGAACTCTGACTCCAAGTAGTTCCCAGGTTGTAAAACACCTTGTCAGAATTGTCTGTACGCTGATCAAAACCGATGGAGAATTTCTGGTTGGTGGCCGGTTGCTGGATCCAACCCACCCAAATATTATCCACTACGCGCAGTACTGTGTCCTCTAAAAAGTAATGGTAGAAATAGTTGATGTGATCGGTGTAGTTGAGAAACAACGGATCCGAAACCCACTTGACATCATCAGGTTCTTCGTTGCCACCCCAAACAACCAATTGCACAGGTTCTTGAGATAAGTCGAATTCAACTGGATTGAGATACAACTGTATTGCCCGCAGCGTATCCAATTTCTTGATGTTGTACTTCACAGCAACACGCCCAACATTCTCTAACTCACCCAACCCGTATGCTGCTTCTGCCGTTCCATCGTCATACGCATAGTAGTTGTAAAACTCCTGGATCTGAGCAGTCCTATCATTCGTAGACACATCATCAAACAAACTATCAACATCGTGAACGATATTGAAGAACATAGAATCTTCAGATATCTCCTTATTGGTCGGGAGTTCATAATTAAGGAAGTCATATAGAAGATCCTCCTCTCCTTGTACAATCGGTGCACAGGTGTTAGGTTCATTCCCACAAACAACATTTGGGAAAACATTTGGACTCGCAACCAACCCAACATGAAGCAAAGAATCAAAAGCATTGTAAATTCTGAGAGAGTAATAACCTTCTGGACTACTCTCGTACTTGTTATTACGAAGACAGAAGTACGTTGAATCACCCAAGAATTCAGATGGGTTTTCTTTGAAATGGTTCCATGGCATGCTATTATACTCTTTCAGTACCGATGATGTAGCGTTAAGCCGGAATCCATTGTAATCAACACTGGTCTGAGACATGAACGCAACATCATCAATTAGCGTATCCGCCCCAGACCGTCCTCCGTCCAACTCCACGTAATCAATGTGCCAATGATCCACATTGCCTGACAGTGACGCATAATTGGTAAATCGGAACTGGAAACCATCGAACAGGTACTTTTCATCCACTATGGGCAACATTACTCTGTTGAAATTGAAATCTTCTAAAATGTACCCGTTAGCATCCCAGACCTGGTCCCAAGTGTTGGCCGTATCTTTAAATTCCAATACCAATAGATCTTCAAACTCAGGTGCATTTCCCATGCCCTGTGCCTGATAGAAAAAGCTGAGGTAAACCGTATCGGGCGCATTGGCCAAACGAATGCAGTTGGAAGTAAGGCTGTCGGACAGGGTCGGTATGGAAAGTCCGAATGCGTAAGCCCTTCCGCGTTCATTCAGACCATCAAAAGTGGCCACACCTTGCGAAATAGGATTGATGGCCATGTGGTTGTTGACATAAACCGTGTTTCCTTGCCATAAGGCTGGATTCGGATAATCGTCACCCAAATTCCGAAGACGCGAGAACGGCTCGGAAAAATCATCAAAGAACGGGAGGTCCACCGTATCACCAGCCGCCCGTGAAGCAGCGAGCCCGGAACGGAGGTATTCTTCATAATTGCTGAGTCTGTTATTCCCGTGAAGGTCGAACAGGCGTTCCTGAGCTTCGGCCCCGAAAACCATCAGAATCAGGCAGATAGTAAAGACCTGCTTAATTATCAAATTGTTGTTCATCAAAATTCTCTTCTACTAACACCGAATCAGGGACCAACGCATTGGAATACAATGAAGAATCGTATTCAATACTCAGCGTATCGTCCGTCAGGTAAATAATGAATGGGGTGCCCAATGGGATCAGGTCCTTTTGGCTGAATGCGGGAACCTGTCGGTAAACTCGTGCCAGGGATGTATCGACCACTGAAGTATCGACCACGAACGTAGCCAAGTTGAGCGATGATAGATTCAGCCGTTCCGTAGCTTCTTGCAGCGTATAATAAAGTAAGTATGGAATGGGAACGCGTGTGTTGCTCAATCCATCACCCAGCACAAGATCGACCACCGTACCAACCACCACCGACCGGCCTTTTGAAGCAGACCTACCGCGTATCAATTGATCGAGCACCGCGTTCTTTGCTATATCGGGTCTGTAGCTCAGTTCGCCCAATCGCAGGCCAACGCTTTCCAAAACAGCTTTTGCCTGTCGGATAGAAAGGTTCCTGACATCGGGCATTACAACTTGCTTCGGCAATATTGCATTCACAGTGAGATACACCTTTCGGCCTCGCTTCACAGGATAACCGGGCTTGGGATCCTGATAGGCCACGGTGCCTTTCGGGTATTCGTTGGTGTAGATCGAATCGACAATGATGTATTCCACATCTGTAGTATCCGCAAACTGCTCTATCTCCTTCAGCGACACTCCCGAAAAATCAGGGGTCTTCACTGTTACCCCATTTTCCGTATAGGCATCCAACCAAAAGAACAGCCCTACCAGGCAGAGCACCACAAAGCCCAAGGCCATAGCCAGATGCGGAATGAACTGTTTACTGAAAATGAATCGGATAAAACCCAACGTTCGAATAGAATTGTGCCTATGGAAACGGCTGTCAAAGATATAAATTATGAACCCTCGGCTGTTTAGCATTTATTGGGATGCCCGAAAAGCAAGATTCATAATTTCAAGTACATTGGTTGCGTTACATCGTCAAATGAAAAAGACAGTTGCAATCGTTTTTGGTGGATACTCTTCAGAGTGGGTCATTTCTGAATTGAGTGCCAAAATTGTATTCAAACACCTCGACAGGAATATGTACGACACTTACTTGGTCAACATCTCCAAGCAAAGTTGGGATGTGTTGCAGACCGATGGTTCGAAAAGCCCTATTGACCGCAACGACTTCTCTTTCATGGAGAAAGGCAAGCAGAAAAGGTTCGATGCTGTTTTCAACGCGATTCATGGCACGCCCGGTGAAGACGGAAAATTGCAAGGTTATTGGGACATGCTGGGAATACCATATACATCGCCCGGTGTGTTGGCATCATCCCTCACGTTCAGCAAAAGCTACTGCAACGGCTTTCTGCGCCAGTTCGGTGATGTGAACATTGCTGGTTCGGTCATGGTACGCAAAGGCGATCCGGTCGATGCCAAAGCCATTCTGGATAAGGTCGGCTTGCCCTGTTTCGTGAAACCGAACAACCTTGGTTCCAGTTTTGGCATCACCAAACTGAAGGTGGCCGAAGACTTTGATCAAGCGCTGGCCAAAGCACTGGAGAATGATGAAGAGGCCGTGATTGAACAGTTCATAAACGGAGCTGAGATAGCGAGTGGCGTCTATGCCACAGACGGAGAGGTGATCGCGCTTCCTTTGACAGAGATCGTTTCCAAGAACGAATACTTCGATTATCAGGCAAAGTATGAAGGTGCCAGCGAGGAGATCACGCCTGCCCGTATTCCCGATTCTGTCCGTGACCTTATTCAAGAAACCACACGAAGAGTTTTTACCCGATTGAAGCTGAAAGGCATGTCGCGCATTGACTACATCGTTCAGGATGGCGTGCCTTACTTGATAGAGGTGAACACGATTCCCGGACTTTCGGAGGCAAGTCTGCTACCGCAACAGGTAGTTCATTCTGGAATGTCTTTGAAGGAATTCTTTGGGTTGTTGGTGGAAGATGCCAGCTGCTCAGCTTGATGATTACAAGCGCTTACCTGCAAATTCAATTCTTGTAATTCGATTATACGGAGGACCATTGCCGGTGAAATCTGGGGTAAATGGATCTGAATAATAATAGTAGTATAGACTGTCGACCCATAGTTTGAACCTAATAGGTCCAGAAGAACCATATACCGAATCAATGTCGGGATCAACGTAGTAAGTTTCCCTTACAATCCCATCAAACTTGACAAGACATCCATAAGGAGTACTGACATCAATTGCACTTATAATTGTGTCGTGATAAACGGTGTCCAACGTGTCAGGTGAAACATAATAGTAGTGAAGGTCGCCTTGATAATCTCCAACAAAGGTTTCAACTCTACCGCAATTGACTTGCTCTGGCCCTAAAAAGTCAACTCCATCATCCGTGCATGATTGCAGAATGCTGAAAGCTATGAAAATGGCAATGGACCTACTCTTGAATGCGTTCATAAAACTCAGTTGCATTCATACTCTCACCACTTGTACCAGTGCTCACCGACCTTGTCATTCTTCCACCGTCATATTTTACTATAAAAGGGCTGTAGTCGCCCTCCAAACCGAATTGAACTGTGTAAGGCAAATAAATGTCCATTTCCATGAAGTTGAAGTACGCATTTACGCTATAATCGAAATCAGATGTTTCAAAAACCAAATCGTAACCAACATAAAACTCAACTTTACCGCTAGACTGAATGATGACAGACCTAACATTTTGTACTGAATCGGCAACAATAACCGAATACGAATAGCTTCCACCGCTGTGAAAAGGGTCTCCGTAATAATTATTGATCCTAGTATAAAGTAACTGATATTGACCCGCTATAGGGTCAAAATCCTGCTCTCGTTGATCAGGTTTGTCACAACCCAGCTGCGTTAGCAAGATTCCAATCAATAATAAGAGCCTATACCACATGAGTCAAACGTACTAAATCAGTTCGCAAGAAAATCCACCAGTTTCTGAACCGCCCGCCCTCGATGGCTGATTTCATTTTTCTGCGCCAATGTCATTTCCGCAAACGATTCTTTGAAACCATTCGGTCGGAAGATCGGGTCGTAGCCGAAGCCTTTTTCTCCGTGCTCTTCGGTCAGGATCTCGCCATCCACACGACCTTCAAAAAAGTGCTCTTCTCCGTTTAGAATGAGGCTGATAACCGTTCGGAAACAGGCAGACCGGTCTTCCGCTCCCGTCATCTTTCCAAGCACCTTATCCATATTGTCCTGAAACGAACAGCCTTCACCAGCATAGCGTGCCGAATAAACTCCGGGCTCACCGTTCAAGGCAGCGATTTCGAGACCGGTATCATCCGAAAAGCAGTTTTTTCCCGTCCGTTCAAACACGTAACGCGATTTAATGCTGGCATTCTCATCCAATGTCACGCCCGTTTCGGGAATGTCCACATCTCCCAACACATCTTTTAAGGAAAGCACCTTGAATTCCTTCGGGAGTTTAGACCGAACCTCTTCCAATTTGTGGGCATTATTGCTTGCAAAAACGATTTCCATGGTGCGAAAGTAGCCACCAAAGACCTACTAGCTTTTCAAAACCTAGTTGGTCTGTTCCATGCTTCGTTATTTAGCACCATGGATTTCCTACGGAACAATCGATTGGCGTTGCATCTGTTGATGGGCATGTTGCTTACCATCAATTACCCGATGCAAGGTTTGTTCTCAGGCAATCAGAACATCTATTTCCTGTGGGGAATGGCCGAGATGCTGCCCAACGCTTTCGCAGCCGACCCACTGCTGAGTTCACCCGACCCCTACCCGCTTTTCAGTTGGCTCATTTCCATTTTCCCAGTTCATTTTCTGGGACTTTGCTCCACAGTTCTGTACGTTTTTCTTTCTTCCATTTACACCTTTTCCCTTTTTGGAATTGCCGACAGAATTACACCGATTTACGGTAACAGCAGGCAACTTTTTTCCTTTGCCGCGCTTTTCCTTTTCCTTCATTCATCACCCGTTTGGGGCACCTATTTCCAAGTCGTTTTTGATATGGATCTGCGTTGGATGTGGGACAGCGGCATTGCCGAGCAAGGCGTGCTGCGTGGTTACCTGCAACCGAGCATGTTCGGGGTTTTTCTTCTGCTGAGTCTGTATCAGGCCATTCAACGGAAATACGTGCTCGCCATTCTAAGCATCGTAGCTGCGGCCACCATTCATGCCAGCTACCTTTTCTTGGGCGCAATGCTGACCGTCATTTACCTGCTACGGTCAAACTTCGGAAAGCGGAGTTTACTGGCCGCTTCTGCACTTCTTCTACTCGTTCTCCCCTACTCCTATTATGTCTTCAGTCATTTTATTCAACTGGATGAAAGCCTGAAAACCAGCATCAACCAAGCGGTTATGGAGGGTTTAGAGACCAATCCGCATATCAATCCAAGCAACTGGCTCAATCCGAAATTCTACCTCCAACTGCTGATAATGGCTTTAGGAATCTTTGCCATTTGGCGGTCGCGACTTCCTAGCATCTGCATTGGAATTCTCGCGTTCGGAATACTGCTGACAGCACTTGCTTACGGTCTGGACAACACGACCCTCATCAGCCTCAATCCGTGGCGGGTTTCGGTGCTCATAATGCCCATTGCAACAGCCGCCATTCTTGCCAAAATTGTGAGCAGCGGCATGTGGCTGGCCGTTCGACCGCACACCTTGAGTGTTATTGGAATCATCGGCACTTTCCTTATCGTTTTCCGCCTGTTCGGAAATGGTTCGATCGATTTCTTGGATACCTGGAAGTTCCTTCAGATCGTTGCTTTCCTTATTGTCCTCGTCTCAGCAGGCTTCATTTTCAGGAATGAGCTTCTGGCAAAGCTACTTCCTGTAGCGGTGGTTATCGTCCTCGTTTCGGTCGGGTTGGTTGACAAGCATGTTGACCGCATCTCCAAAGCGAACATGGATGAATTTCAGGTCATTTCGGCCATCGGAAAAGAGGAAGAGCCGAATACCATTTACATTATTCCGCCTGATTGGACTTCCTTTAGAATGAATGCCCGAAAAGCGGTTTTTGTAGATGAAAATCTTGTTTACGGCCCAGCTTTACCAAGTTTGATGAGGCGATTGGAAATGGTGGAAACAAACAATTATTCCGAAATTCTAGATTCGGATACGCTTGGCACCACCATAAAACTGATCGCGCCTTCATCGTTAGAATTTCCGAGTGCCATTTCTAAAGAGGACATCACCGAGCGTTACGCTTGTTTCACGCTCAGACAATAGATCGGCCTGTGTACATTTGGGTCGATGTCTTCCCTAAAACCAATTCGCATTATCCGAGCAGACCAGTCGTTATCCGATTGGCTGCAACGGATCTGGCAAAGGCGCGAAACACTCTGGTTCTTCGTTTGGAAAGACCTGAAAGTGCAATATCAAAAGCCCGTTTTCGGATTGCTCTGGTCGGTTTTTCAGCCGCTGGTCTATTTCGCGGTCATCCTCAGCGTCATCCGTTTTTCAGGCAGGACAACGTCCGAAATGCAAATGCCTTTTGAACTTTATCTACTCTGCGGATTGGCCATATGGAATTTCACCACCTCCGTTATCCTTGGTGGTATGAACAGCATGCAATCCAATGCTGGCCTCATCACCAAAGCCGCCTTCCCACGCATCTATCTCATACTTTCTCCGCTCATCAAAAGCCTCTTTGACCTAGGGATTGTGCTCGTCATCATAACTATTGCATCTATTCTATTGAAGGCCGAAATCTCCGCGCTTCTTCCCTTTAATCTGTTGATCTCGATTTCGCTGATTCTTTCCGTTTCATTCGGGCTCGCCTGCATTTCTGCGGCTGTTGTAGTTTGGAATCGTCACTTCCGACACGCCATTCCGATCCTACTTCACGCAATGATCTTTGTGCTACCCATTTTCTATTCGATGGAAGAGATCAGCAGCGAATGGCTTCAAGTTCTTTACAATTTCAACCCGATCGCTGGCGCAATGGATGTGCTAAGAAGTGGGTTCAACGCAGCTGTTCCAAGTTTGAATCAATTGACCTTTTGGAGCATTTCAAGTGCAGTTTCTGTTGCAATAGGAATTGGCGTTTTCCGAAACTTGGAACGAAACCTTGCTGACGAAGTATGACAGCAATTGAAGTCATATCGCTTTCCAAATCGTATCGGCTCAAAGGGCAGAATCGCGCCACGTTTGAAGCACTGAAAAACGTTTCATTCTCCATTTCAGAAGGCGAATCGGTCGGGATCATTGGCAGGAATGGAGCAGGGAAAAGCACTCTGCTGAAGCTGCTTTCCGATGTGACATTCCCCACTTCGGGCGAAGCCAGAATTGCCGGTACATTCTCCAGTCTATTGGAAGTTGGAACAGGTTTTCATCCCGACCTGAGCGGCCGCGACAACATTTTTTTGAATGCCTCCATCATTGGCATTTCCAAGAAGGAAGTGAACGATGAATTGGAAAACATCATTGCGTTTTCTGGCGTTGGGAAATTCATAGACGAACCGCTCCGAACCTATTCCAGCGGCATGAAATTGCGCTTGGCCTTCTCGGTCATAGCACACCTCAAAACCGACATTATTGCACTGGACGAGGTGCTTGCCGTGGGCGATTCCATGTTTCAGATCAAGTGCATGGAACGCATTTTCGATTTCAAAAAACAGGGGCGCACCATCCTTTTCGTGTCTCACAATCT
>JBJOHR010000253.1:0-24857 GCA_046047575.1 Bacteroidota bacterium
GGTTCCGTTGATGGTCCAATCGCCATCGTCTGCTGCGGCAACAGTTGTGGGGTCTGTCCATGTCATTTTCCCATTGGCATCAGAAACAGGGATGTAGCCAGCCGCTTGGTTACCATCCACCATTCTGATGGAACCAGCAACATGTAATTTTTCTGATGGAGAAGTTGCGCCTATACCCACATTGCCGTTGGGTTGCACCCGCATTGCCTCAACAGCATTTGGCTCGAAAAGAATCGCATTGTTGGTGTTGGTCCTAACCCTGAGGTTTGCGTTTCCCGGGTAATATCCAACAGCAGAATTAAAGCTTCCAAACTTCCAGAACTCAACTCGCGCTTCATAACCTGAACTCGGAGATTCGACCCTGATAATCGCATCGTCAGAACTATTCACCACATGAAATTTTTCTGATGGTGATGCAGTGCCTACCCCCACATTACCGGTATTCGCATTGTGAATATTGGTGCCAGAAGTTGTCCAGTCGCCATCATCGACCAATGAAGCAAGATCCACAGAGGTGGAAGAACCGCCTTCAATGTCTATTTGCAGAGTGGTTCCGGTCAAAGTGGCTCCTGTCAGGTTCTGGTCATCCGAACTCACGTAACCCGATAGGTCCACGTTATTGCTACCACTGATGGCGAGGGTGTTACCCGTAAGCGTCAACGATTGGATCTCATTCGAAGCATCATTGTCGTTATCGGCTACCGATATGGTTCCACCACCGTTGCTCAGAGTAACATCGGTTCCTGATTGTGAAAGGGTTTGAAGTTCGTTGGTTGAGTTTCCGTCTCCATCAGCGGCCGTGGCAATGGTAGCAGGGTCAGTCCAAACCATGGTTCCGTTGGCGGTCGAAACGGGTATGAAACCTGCCTGCTGGTTTCCATCCACATAGCGCAATGAGCCATCCACATGCAATGTGGCCGAAGGCGTGTCAGTTCCGATACCCGTATTTCCGTTCTTAAGAATGGTGAGCGCATTGGAGCGGTTTGCACCATCTATTCCGTTGCCGATACTGAAAAGTCGGTCTGTCGGTTGCCAAGATGTTGAACTTAGGGGAACATAGATGGAATTATGCTTACCCAATACCACTTCGTAGTTGGAAAGCGCGGTAACATCATGGCCGAATCCGATCGACTGATCACCTGTAGCAAAAACATTGTAACCTATTGCAGACGCCTCGAAGGCGCTAGCCGCAGCGTTATAACCCAAGGCGAAGGCAGAACCGGCTGTAGCTGTTGCATTTGCCCCTAAGGCTATTGCATAGGGTTGAGAAGCATTACTGTTTGCGCCAACGGCCATGCTGTACTCCGCACTTGCGGTAACATCTGATCCAACCGCATAGCTGAAATTGCCTGTGGAAAAAGCCAAACGACCTAATGCCACCGCACCTTCTCCAGTTGCTTGCACATCATTACCCGAGGCAAAACTGTGCTCACCTTCAGCGTAGGCCTTTCTTCCCATGGCAATGGCCCCTGTGGCTGTTGCCCATGATTTTTCTCCAAGCGTCATGGAGTAATCTCCCGAAGCCGTAACATCATAACCCACAGCAAAGGATTGGTTTCCGCGTTTGAAGTCGTCCCATTGGTCACCAGTTACCAGACCAGCGCGGAAAGCGGCTTTGCTTTTGTCGAAGAAGAAACGGCCATCGTTATCGGTGTTGGCATTGTCGTCCAAACTCGGAGAACCGAAAATGAAATCGTCTGTGGCCAGGTTAACCAATGTATTATCTGGCTGCACCAAGTTGTTGCTCACCAAAAAAGGCGAGTTACCGCCTCCGCCACCAAGCGGAATCCAAGAGGCTCCATCCCAGCCCTCGAACTGCCCAGCGCGGAAGCGGATAGTCCCTGCTCCACCCGTGGGCGCAGCATTACTGTTGTTTATGTCTGTTCCTATTTTGATGGCGCCCGATACATCGAGCATTTCAAGCGGATTGGCGTTGCCAACACCCATGCCTTGCTGGGCAACCACCGGTCGAATAGAAAGTGAAAAGGAGAGCACGGCAGCAAATGCTGCAAGACAAATACGTTGCATGATGGATGATTTTGCGATCGGACGCAAATTTCACCACGCGGATAACCAAAGGAAGTTAACGTACGCTAACTTCTTGACCTCATTCAGTTATCTGAAAGAGGTGTTTTAGCTTGGTTTGGCAATTCGCGCACGTAGTCGTGACAGGGAAACGGGCGTGATGCCGATGTAAGAGGCAATGTACTTGAGCGGCACGCTCTTCATGAGCTCCGGACGGTTCTTCAACAGATATTCGTAGCGTTGATCCGGATTCATCACGCTATGGAATTCCAAACGCTCGACCGCCTCAATGAGGTTGCGTTCAAGCAGTTTATTGTAGAGTTTACACAGTCTCGGGCTTTCTTCGCATGCATTCATTAATTCCACGAAATCCCAACAGATGGCCATACTGTTCTCCAGAGCCTCCACCGTCTCATTTCCCAGTTCATCTCTGTAAACGGATTTGGTTGAACCGAAGCCCATACCCGGCCCGGCAAGATAGACCGTTCGTTCCTCTCCATCTGAACGCACCACGTACGTCCTGAAGAATCCTTTTACGGTGAGATAAAGATTTTTATCCCGACTCCCAGCAGCTATTACCACATCCCCTTTTTTATAACGCTTCAATTGCGCAATTCCTACCAGTTTTTTAACGTCTGAAGGTCTCAGAAAACTGAATTGAGACAGGAAGTCGGTGAATTCTTTGATCATGAATTTGAATGGTGGTACGAAGTTAACCACCAAACATCAGAGAAGAGAATAGGGTTCATACGGTATATCGAAAAGGAGCAAGGCTCTCATTCGCATTTCACCCTTCACACGAACTTGACCGGAACAAGAAAGGGAACGATTCATCCTAAAGTTAAATTGTCCCCATGAGTGGTGCCAGCCGAGGTTAAGCCGCGTCAGGCCCCCTCTAGGCGTGTGGGTTTAGAACACCATCTACTACCTTTAATATCCAACGAGCAAAACTTAAGCACAGATCGTTTGCAAATAGAATGCAAATAAAAAGGGGTCACATCGTTTTTTGATGTAACCCCTTCGTTTTCAAGCTCCTCCTCTTGGGCTCGAACCAAGGACCCTCTGATTAACAGTCAGATGCTCTAACCAGCTGAGCTAAGGAGGAATTTGAGGGCTGCAAATGTAGTTTGTGCGGTCATATAATCCAATACCTTTGTCGAAAATTTCAAAATCACCCAAATGAGCTTACTTACTGTTGGAACCGTTGCCTTTGACGCCATAGAAACTCCGTTCGGAAAAACCGATAAGATCGTTGGGGGTGCTGCCACTTACATTGCATTGGCTGCGTCTTACTTCAGCAAGCCTATAAATATGGTTTCTGTTGTGGGAGACGACTTTCCCGCAGACGCCTTGGACAACCTCCGCACACATGGAGCCAACACCGATGGCATTCAGATAAAGCAAGGCCAAAAGACCTTCTTCTGGAGTGGTAAGTACCACAACGATATGAACTCACGCGATACCCTGGCCACAGAACTGAACGTTCTGGCCGATTTCGAACCTGTTGTGTTGAATGAATACCAGAACTGTGAGTTCCTGATGCTTGGAAACTTGACGCCTGCCGTGCAGATGTCAGTAATAAACCAACTCAAGAACCGCCCGAAATTGGTGGTGCTGGATACCATGAACTTCTGGATGGACATTGCCTTGGATGAGCTGAAAGCCGTTCTTAAAAAGATTGATGTGTTGACCATTAATGACGAAGAGGCACGCCAACTTTCTGGTGAATATTCTTTGGTAAAAGCAGCTCAGGTCATCCTGAATATGGGTCCTCAGTACCTGGTTATTAAAAAGGGTGAGCACGGAGCTCTTCTGTTCAATAAAGACTCTGTGTTCTTTGCGCCAGCACTTCCCCTAGAAGAGGTTTTCGACCCAACTGGTGCTGGAGACAGCTTTGCTGGTGGGTTTATCGGCTACTTGGCAAGCACACGGGATATTTCTTTCGACAATATGAAGCGCGCCATCATCTTCGGTTCGGCCATGGCTTCTTTTTGCGTGGAGAAATTCGGTACAGAGAGACTGATCAACCTTTCGCAGGACGAGATCGATGACCGCGTTCAAGACTTCATCGATCTTGTGCAGTTCGATATTTCGCTGGTAAACGATTAAGCGAAACGGACCATAACCTGGTTCTTATCAACCGTTTGTCCTTTCTCTACCTCTACCGAGGCCACGGTAACATCTGCTGGAGATTTGATCACGTTCTCCATCTTCATCGCCTCCAACACCAACACACGGTCGCCTTTCTTTAAGGCGTCCCCGGCTTTTACAGCTATTTGCAGAACCAGTCCGGGCATAGGTGCTTTCAGCTCATTTACCTTGCTGCCTCCGCCCTTTTCCATACCAAGGCTTTTCAGCAGCTCATCAAATCTGTCGATGGTCTGCGTTTCGTAAATGGTGCCATTCACCTTAATACGCTGGGTGTCATCCACCGTTTCCAAAACCTCTACATTGTAGCTGCGGTTGTCTTTAATGATGTGGTAAACCCTATCAGATATCTTACTTACATCCCAACGGAAATCCTCACCGTTCAACGCCCCCTCCTGACGCAGGTCATCAAAAAAATCAACCTGAAACTCTTTTCCCGAAACCTTAACCCGTGTACTCATCTCCTAAAAATCGCTAATAAACTTCCGCTTCTACAGGCTTAAACTATTTTTGCCGCCCGTTCAAGGATCAAAGAAAAGAATAGAATGAGAATTTCTACCCGTATCAACGCTTGGCTTCCACTTTCATTTGTGCTAGTGCTAAGCTTCAATGCATGTAAAACACAGAAGGAAACCACCAAGGCAGAATCTGTTCAGGAGGTTGAAATAGTTGAAGAGGCTCCTGCCCAAACAGAAGAAACAAGAGAATATCGCGCGGCCAACACCCGCACGTTCGATCTGATCCATACCTCGTTGGATGTTCGGTTCAACTGGGAAAAGCAACAACTTATGGGCAAGGCCGAACTTACCCTTCGTCCCTATTTCTACGCAACAGATAAGCTGGTGTTGGATGCAAAAGGGTTCGACCTCAGAGCCGTTAGCCTTCGCAAGAATGGCCAGCTACAGGCCCTCAAATACACTTATGATAAGGAGAAGATCTACATTACGCTTGATAGGGAATACACGCGCAACGAGTCGCTTAGCGTTTGGGTTGATTATGTAGCAAAACCAGAAGAGCTGGAAGCCAAAGGAAGTGCCGCCATTACCGATGCAAAGGGCCTTTACTTCATCAACCCGTTAGGTGAGGAAAAAAACAAGCCTAAGCAGATCTGGACGCAGGGCGAAACGGAGTCAAGCTCTTGCTGGTTCCCAACCATCGATTCTCCTAACGAGAATATGACACAGGAGATCAAGATAACGGTAGATAGCCGTTATGTAACGCTATCAAACGGATTGTTGCTCAGCTCTAAACCCAACGGAGACGGAACCCGAACGGATTACTGGAAACAGTCTAAGCCTCATGCGCCTTACTTGGCAATGATGGCCATTGGGGAGTTTGCCGTGGTTAAGGACAAATGGAAAGGAATTGATGTGGATTACTACGTAGAACCTGCCTACGAACCGCACGCCAAGGCCATTTTTGGCGAAACCCCTAACATGCTCGATTTCTACTCTGATGTGTTGGATTACCCTTACGCTTGGGAGAAATACAGCCAAGTGGTGGTCCGTGATTACGTTTCAGGTGCGATGGAAAACACCACCGCCACCATCCATGGTGAGTTCCTTAACCGTACAGACCGCGAACTCTTGGATGGAGACAACGAAAGGATAATCGCCCACGAGCTTTTCCACCACTGGTTCGGTGACCTTGTAACTTGCGAAAGCTGGAGTAACCTTCCGCTTAATGAGTCTTTTGCCACATACGGTGAATACATGTGGCTGGAGCACCGCCATGGAAGAGACGAAGCTGACAAGCACGGTCAGCAACAGCAAAGGGAGTACATGGCTTCTGTGGCACAGACCGGCCACTTGGACATGATCCGCTTCTTTTATCAGGACAAGGAGGAAATGTTCGATGCGCACTCTTACAATAAGGGTGGCCGCATTTTGCACATGCTACGCAAAACCATTGGCGATTCTGCTTTCTACCAAGGCCTCAACCTTTACCTCAACGAGAACAAGTTCCAGGCTGTGGAAATGCA
Organism: Bacteroidota bacterium; assembly: GCA_046047575.1. Classification (GTDB taxonomy): domain Bacteria; phylum Bacteroidota; class Bacteroidia; order UBA10329; family UBA10329; genus UBA10329. The sequence goes on from JBJOHR010000253.1 coordinate 6,155, forward strand.
CCAACTGCGTCTGGCAATGGAAGAGATCACCGGTATGGACCTCAACTGGTTCTTCAACCAATGGTTCTTTGACAAAGGTCATCCCGAACTTAGCGTAGCACACAATTACAACGAGTCCACCAGAAAATATGCAGTAACCATTACACAGGATCAAGATCTGGCCGAATTCCCGCTTTACCGCATTCCTATGGATGTGGATGTCTACTTCGGTGGTGCAGTAAACCGCTACAGAATAGACCTTACAGAGGCAGAGCAGACCTTCGAATTCGATGTGCTGGGTAAGCCCGAATTGGTGAATGTAGATGCGGAGCATATGCTTTTGGGTACGATGGATGAAACCCTTTCTGAGGATGAGTACCTGTTCATGCTCAAGTATGCACCTCTTTATTTAGATAAGACCGAAGCGCTCGCTGGGCTTAAATCCAGCACCGATCCAGATGTGGTAGAGGCCATGCTCAACGCCTTGGAAAACGAATACTGGGGAACCCGCAAAGCTGCTCTTGCCGCGCTTAGCAATAAGAGCGTTGCAGACACTTCGCTGTACAAGAACAGGCTCATCACTCTTGCACAGAAAGATGCCAAATCTGCCGTTCGTGCAGAGGCTATCACCGCGCTCAGCAAGAATTTCTCTGGCGATCCTTCCGTTCGTTCGGTCATAGAAGGTGCCATGGACGACCGCTCTTACCTCGTTCTTGGCTCGGCCCTCAACGCCATTTCCAACTACGATAACGAGCGCGCATTGACTTTGGCTAAAAAAGCAGAGAATGGGGCACAGGGCGGTCTCGTTTCATCCATCGCCTCCCTATATGCTAAGAACGGTGGCCCAGAACAGATGGACTTCTTCATCAATAGCTACGATAACATTTCCGACCCCAACGATAAGTACGTTTATGTGCAGATCTTCGGTAAATACCTGATGAACCAAGACCTGGCCACGCGACTCAAAAGCCTCACCTTCCTTAAAGGCATTGCGGTTGATGAGGATGCTTGGTGGATGCGTCTTTCTGCCATTCAGGTACTCAACGGTCTACGCCAGTCTGCAGAGGCTTTGGCAACCAATGAGGCCAAACAGCTTGAGCAAGAGATCAGTGCTATCGTTTCTGAGGTGAAGGCGAAGGAAACCAACGACATGATCAAAGGAATGCTGGGTGAATGATCCCTCGCATTCTTTCTGCGCAATCGGCTATTCTAATTCCTGAAGCTTCTGCTTTATTTCCTCGTCAAGAGGAAAAAAAACTCTTGCCGCCATGAGTACCGTTTTTGCAGAATCGGCATAGTTACCCGCCAATAGATGGTCAATGTAATAGATGACGTTAGGCTTAAGTAATGGAGAACTGACGGGATCGGGTTCATAGCTGAGGTCGCGATAATTACGCTCAATAACGGGAAATGCTTCCCCAATCTCCTTTTCAGCCTCTACCATGGAACTGAGCCGGATGTCCGTTACTCCCTTTGCAAATTGAACAAAGGCATCTTCTGGAGCAAAGGCCAATATTTGTTTATACGTGTAGGAGGCTTTCCGGTAATTGTTCTCGAGTTCAAATTCGTTGGCCGCCTTTATGCCTTCTTCTTTCATGGTATCGAAAAAGTCCTTGTTGTTCTCCATCAGCGTGCCGTTTTTGTCTTTCGCTACGGCTTTTCCAGCATACTTCAACGCATCTCTCAAGGCTGATTTGAACCTTTCCTTCAGTTTCTCATCGTCTGAAAGATGAATCTGATAAAAACACATGGCAGCCCATAGATAAGGTTCGGGCTCTTTCTTGTACTTGTCGTTTTCCATTAGCGCCTCGGCCGTTTCCAATGCCGACTCGTAACTTCCCTTCTCAAACTTCTTGGCCACCTGATCGAATTGGGGCTCAAACACCTGCGCTGATACCGCGGTGCATGCGAAAAGAAAAAGGCTTATAACGAAATGTTTCATTGAATCAGCACCAAACGCTGGTAAGAGGACTTTTCATTGACAGATGTGCGCACAACATACAATCCCGATGCCAAAGAGCTGAGGTCCAGTTCTACTTGCATTTGTCCTATGGAAGAGGAATGGACCGTTTTACCTGTGATATCCAGAATGTCATAAAACCCGCCAATGTGAGTTGGGTCAAAGTTCATGCGGATAACGCCCGAAGTTGGATTCGGATATACCTGAACTTTAGGAAGCTTAGCACTTTCAACACCTGTTGGCACGTATGCTGAGTTCTTCAACTCAACAATGGAATTGGCAAAGGTTCCACTCGTTCCCCAAGATGGGCCGCTCGTTGCCAGGAACACCCTTCCATCTGGCGACATGCAAATGTCACGAAGTCTGTCGAACGTTCCCTGGTTGAAAGATGATGTTGGGTTATTGGCGTGTGCCGAATTGAACAGTATCTGCTGCGAGACAACAGTAGTTCCATCCACGTTGTCCACCTCTATCACTTTCAGATGCTCGGCTTTCAGAACCGTCATCAACATTTTGCCTTGCCACTCTGGAATGGCAGGATGATCGTACCAAATGAGGTCGGAAGGAGCAATGGTGCTGCTATTATACCAATTGGCAATAGGATCCTGATAATTCTCCATAGCATTGCAAGCGGCCAATTCGGTAGATGTATTACAATAGCCGGCAACATCTGGCCAACCATAATTTCCACCGGCAACAATTATGTTGAACTCATCATTGGTGGTTGGGCCATGCTCAGAGCTGTACAGCACTCCGTTAGGCGCATAGACCAGCCCTTGCGCATTCCTGTGTCCGATACTGTACAGATAGCTGCTTGGCCCAAAAGGATTATCTGATGGAATACTTCCGTCCAAGTTCATGCGGAGTATCTTTCCGCTTACAGAATTCTCATTCTGAGGCGATGATTGATCCTGAAAATCGCCTGTTGTGGCCAGCAGGGTGTTGTCTGGAAGAAAATGCAGCCTACAGCCAATATGCGTGGTGTTACCATTGATCCCTTGAACCAAGGTCAATGGGTTTTCCAACATTCCCGTGGTGCCATTGTAGTCATATCGCACGATCCGCTCTTTTACACCACCACTGTAATAGGTGTAGGCAAGAAAAACCTGCGGGTAATTCTCAAAATCAGGGTGAAGCGCTAATCCGAGCAATCCCGACTCCGAGTTGTCATAAACGGTGGTAGTAAGGTCCAATATGGTAGTCCTCACGCCCGTTTCCGGATTCAATCTGCTAACTCTTCCATAGCGCTCAGTCATCCAGATGTGGTCATCCGGTCCCCATTGTATCTCCCACGGTATATCTACTCCATTGTTGGCGTTATTACCTTGTATAACTACCCTAACATCAAGGATGGTGTTACCTACAGTTACTGTGCTCGGTTGAGCATTGGCCAGGTTTGAAAAAATAAGCGTAAGAACGGAGATGGTGGTAAAAATTCTTGTCATACCTATGAATTATTGAATTGATGGAACTCAAATATAGTGTTGAGTTACGTGAATCCCTTACTTTAGAAAGGATTCGTTGCCCAAATGGTCACCTCAGGTACAAAACCACGGTCGTCCAATTCCAAATGGGCGATGATTACGTCTGCAATTTCTTTGGGCCTAAGCTTATTCGAAACTTCTGGACGGCTCACACCATCGACCTTTCCGAATGCCGTGGTAACTTCAGATGGGTTCACATGCATAACCCGCACATTGTATGGTCTAAGGTCGGCTTGCCAACATTGACTGAGTCCTCTTAGAGCAAATTTGGATGAAGCGTAAATACTACCCTTGGCATATCCTTTCACCGAGGCAGTTGAACCGATATTGACAATGTTTCCTGATCGTTGTTCCTTGAATACCCTAGCTGCTGCCTGACCCATCATGGCAGCACCAAAAACATTGGTTTGGAATACCTGCAGCATATCTTCCATGTTAAGGTCGCCCAACTCGGCCCAACCGGCCCCGAAACCCGCATTGTTGACAAGGATATCCAGTTTACCGCCTTCGGTCAGAACCTGATCTATCGTTTTTTCAACATCCGCAGCAACAGAGACGTCCGCTAGGATTCCCGTTGCTCCCATCTCCTTAGATGCGGCCATCAATCGTCCTTGGTTTCTTCCTGTTATGAAAACCTTTGCCCCTTTCTTCACAAGGCTGTTGGCCAGCTCTTTTCCAATTCCGTTACTTCCTCCAGTAACAAGCGCAATTTTATTCTTTAGATCCATGCTTATACAAAGTTGAATCTAGCTGTTATTGTTCAATCTGAACCTGAGTAAAATCCCGGTATCCCATAAATCCGTCACTTAGGCCTTTTACTTCTGCCTTATGGATGCTGTACGTTTCGTAACTGGCCGTTTCGGCCTCTCTCTTCATGATGTATTTCGGACGCTGGCCAGAAAATTCGGAAATGTGTTGTTCCAAAATCATCCTAACAGGATCGATCTCCAACCTGAAAACCGCATCAATGGTGCCATCGAAGAATGCTTCCAGTTGTTCAGAGTTGCTGGGCAAGACCACGAACGTTAGCGTATCCAGATAAGGAAACTGATTCCCGAATTCATCCTTTCGATGATAGTCTTCAAATCGCGTCAGTAATAAAGGTTGATCTGAAGCAAGCTGAAAGGGGCCGCTACCCACAAGCTGATGACCCTTACAGTTCAACCCCATTTCCTTTGAAACAATTCCTAGCGATGGCTGGGCTAGGATAAAAAGAAACGACTCGTCTGGTTGTTCGAGTTCGATTTTGATCGAATAGTCGTCAATCACGACCAGGCCTGCTATCGTTTCCGTCTTTCCATCTCTAAACTCGTCAGCGCCTTTCAATTTGCCTCCGAGGGTTGATCTGAACATTAGAGAATCTGCTTCTTTTGTAAGACGCTCAAAGCTGTAGACAACATCCTTGGCGGTCAGTTCTCTGCTGCTATTGGCGTTGCATGGAAAAGAGTGAAATCTTACATCCTCATTCAAACTGAAGACATATGCACTCTTTGACTCATCCACCGACCAAGATCGCGCCACCCCTGGAATGATCTTAGAAGATGTGGGGTCCAATCTTACCAAACCCTCTAAAAAATGCACTCCGACCTCAACCGCTGCGTTCGTGCGCAAGTGTATGGGGTCTAGAGATGGGGGAAGTTGTCTCGAGGCCACGTGCAACGTTCCGCCTAAACTTACTTCGCCTTTTACGCTGCGTGTCCTGTTTTGCTTTTTTTCTCCCTCGCAGCCAAAAAATGTAACCGAAGAAAGAATTATGAGTACAAATGCTGATGTTGCAGAGATTCTCATGGGTCTGATCGTTTGTTTACCCAATAAAGGTAAGACGTTGGTGCCACTGAATAAAAGCAACACGGTCATATATCGACATTTAATGAGCCGCTCCGAAAAGCGCATGTTTTGATTTATCTTTACAACCCCGTAATATTGCCTGTTACTAACATGTTTTCCACACAAATGACACGATTCAACGCGATTAAAGCATTAGTTCTTCCGGTATTTATGTTTGGAATGGCGGCATCTGCCTCTGCAGGAACCATTCTGTTAGAGGGGAATTATCATGGCAAGAATCTCTATGTACAGAACCCATTTGCTTCTGAGGGTGTCGGTTTCTGCACGTTTGAAGTAAAAGTGAACGGGCAGACCACGACAGACGAAATAAACTCCAGTGCTTACGAGATCGATCTAAGTTTTTTTCAACTACCTCTTGGTTCTCCGGTTGAGATCAGAATTTCGCATAAAGATGATTGTAAGCCAAAGGTTGTGAACCCTGAAGTATTGAAGCCTATGAGCACATTTGAGGTAGCTTCCATTGGTATCAGCAAGGACGGTGTGCTTAGTTTGGTCACTACCAACGAGACCGGAAAACTTCCATACATCATTGAGCAGTTCCGATGGAACAAATGGGTTGAGGTGGGTGAATTTGAAGGAAAAGGAAGCCCAGAAAAGAATGAGTACGAGATTCAGCTAACAACCATTCATGCTGGTCAGAATCGTTTTCAAGTGAAACAAAAGGATCACCGTAGCAAACCACGTTATTCGTTCGAAGCAAAGATCAACTCTCCCCTTCCAGAAATCACTTTTCAACCTGGCGATGGCAAAAAGGTAGAGGACGCGATCAATTTTTCTGAAACTACCTTGTACGAGGTTTACAATGGTTACGGAAACATTGTAGCCAAGGGTGTTGGTAAGCGCATTGATGCATCCGGTTTTGAGAAGGGTGTTTACTACTTGAACTACGGCACTCAAACAGCCACATTCAAGAAGTAAGAGTAAATGAATAAACTTGAATAAGGCTGCGCCAATTGGCGCAGCCTTATTATTTTACAGGCATGGAACATATTGAACATCTTGGTATTGCCGTTAGGAATCTGAAGGAGTCCATTCCTGTCTACGAGAAATTGTTGAATACTCCTTGCTACAAACAAGAGGCGGTTGATTCGGAACATGTGATCACAGCATTTTTCCGTACCGCCAACAACAAGATTGAACTACTTCAGGCCACTTCTGCAGACAGTGCAATTGCCAAGTTCATTGAAAAACGAGGAGAAGGACTGCACCATGTGGCATATTCGGTCAATGATATCTCCTTAGAAATGAATCGACTGAGGAACGAAGGATTCCGTCTGCTGAACGATCAACCCAAACGGGGCGCGGACAACAAGTTGATCTGCTTTGTTCATCCGAAGGATGCTTCCGGGGTTCTGCTAGAACTCTGTCAGGACATATCAGAATAGGTCCAATATCGTTTCTCCCTTATCTGCTCGCAGATGATACGTGTTCAGGCCTACCTTCTTCGCGCCCTCTATATGCTGCGGTGAATCGTCTATGAACAGCGTTTTGGACGGGTCATAATTCTGCTGCTCCAGTACCAATCGAAAAATTCGCCCCTCTGGCTTTCGCATTCCCACCCGGCATGAATAATACACCTTATCGAAAACGTTTGTGAGGTCTCTTAACCCGTGTGACGCCAACAACTCCGCCTCAAACGATTCCACATGAATCTCATTCGTGTTACTCAATAGACAAATTCGCTTTTCTGACCTGATTCTTTCCAATAGATGAAGCCTTTCCGCTGGTAGGTCAAGCAGCATGGCATTCCACGCTTGGTCTAATTCGCTGTCTGAAACCTCCCGATCAAAAGCCGCTCTTAGGCCGGTTCTGAAGCTATCTGATGAGATCTGTCCCCGCTCAAACGTATCGAATAGCTCTACTTGATCGAGCTGTGAAAAACTCAACCCGAAATCGTTAAGACCCAATTCCCGAAAGGCGGAAATAGTTCGTTGGTAATCTAAATTAAGGATGACTCCGCCAAAGTCGAAAATGATGTTCTGGTAGTCTTTAGGCCGCATGAAAACCGTATTGGTTGACAACGACCAAATATATACTTTTGCCATCCGTTCAAACCGAACGGAAAAGCCGAAAGGCACGGGCCTATAGCTCAGCTGGTTAGAGCACTTGACTCATAATCAAGGGGTCCCTGGTTCAAGCCCAGGTGGGCCCACAAAAACCCCGCATTAGCGGGGTTTTTAGTTTATTTAGCATGAACTTAACTAACATAGATATGAAACGCTATTTGGCTATTATTCTTCTTATCCCAACGATCTGCTTCTCACAAACACGCATTGACGTGAACGAAGAGGTGTTACCAATTGATGGTAACAGTAGAAATTCATTGACCGTAACGCTGGACGGTGCAGATGCTGAAGAAATTAAAAAAGAGTGGAAAAAATTATTGAAAGACCTGAAAGGAAAGGTCAGTGATAAGACCGTGATCTTTGCGGACGATTGCAGGGATAAGTCTTTGGGCGACAATACTTTCGATGTGTACTCCATAGTGGAAGAGGTAACTAAAGGCAAGGTTCGATTGATTGTTGCCATGGATCTTGGTGGAGCGTACCTTAACAGCCAAGAACATCCTGAACAACTTCGTTCTGCAGAAAAAATCGTTCGTGATTTTGCGGTGACTCAGGCAAAAGCTGTAGTTCAAACAGAAATTGACCTGAAACAAAAGTCCCTGAAAGGATTAGAGAAAGACCTTGATGGCCTGACCAAAGACAAGGAAAAGCACGAGAAGGACATTAAAGACCACGAGGCCCAGATCATCGAGAATCAAGCTGCTATAACCACCAATATTGACAACCAGAAAAATAAGCAGCAGGAAATCCACAAACTAGAATCGTCTCAGCTTGAAGGACATTTAGAAGAGGTTGAAAAGGTGATCAAGGGATATGAAAAGGAAATGGATGGAATGGTGAAGGACAAGAAAAAGCTAGAGAAGGATAATGAAAGCCTTGCAGAAAAAATCAAACAAGCTAAAGCTGATATAGAACAGAATGTGAAAGACCAGGCCAGTAAGAAGACTGAGATCGAGGCCATGACAAAAACGGTTCAAGACCTAGAGGTTAAACTGAAGTCTATCCATTGAGGCCAATCATAGCCGTGTCAAGTAAGCTTAAGGTGTTTGCGGCATTGCTGCTCATCACTTTTCCAATCCAACTGCTGTCACAGGAAATCCCAAGTCCATACCATTTCAATTGGAAAAAAGACCTGATCTACGCTTCGGGTTCTGGTCTGTTAAGCGCAGGTGGGCTGTTGACCCGCTATCAGACCCGTGGCCTGACCCCTGCTCAGGTCAATTCATTGGATCCCTATAGCATAGCAGGATTCGACCGACCTGCAATCGAAAACTGGAACCACAATGCCGATCTTGCAAGTGATATCCTTCTATATGGATCAATGGCATTGCCAGCTTTCATGATGCTGAATAGGCGGGCGCGGAAAGATTTTCTGGTCATAGGATTCATATATGCTGAAACGGCCCTATTGACCTTGGGCATTACTGAGCTGAGTAAAGGTCTGAGCAAGCGGGCTCGGCCTTATGCATATAATCCGAACGTTTCGATGGACGAACGTACCGACAGAGACGCACGTCTTTCATTTTTTTCCGGTCACACTTCAATGACCACTGCGCTCTGTTTTACTACAGCAAAGATTTTTTCTGATTATTCGGATAATCCCACCCACGAGGCGCTGGTCTGGACCGCTGCTGCTCTAACTCCCATTGCCACAGGTTTGCTACGATACGAGGCTGGAAAACACTTTCCGAGTGATGTGATCGCAGGCTATTTTATTGGTGGCACTATCGGTTATCTGGTTCCGTGGTTACACAGGAGAAAACCTATTTTAAAGGGAATGAGCTGGGCTCCTTACACCAATGGTGGCCAAGAATTAGGGCTTTACGTCAATTTCACCCTTTAGCGACCCGAATATTGTCCGAGAAGTTCTAGCAGCTCATTGAGCTTTGGTGATAGAACCAATTCGGTCCTACGGTTGATTGCTCTACCCTCCTTCGTGCTGTTTGTCGCCTTAGGCGAGAATTCTCCTTTACCTGAGGCTATCAATCGATCCGGTTCAACACCATTGCCTGTTAGAATCCGCACAACCGATGTGGCGCGCGCAGTACTCAGGTCCCAGTTGTCCTTAAATCGATTTGTCTTGATCGGAATGCTATCCGTGTGGCCCTCAATGGCCATGCTTATGTCCGCATTCTTTTTAAGGACGTCAGCAATTTTATTGAGGGCCTCTATGCCTTTCGGTTCCACTGCATCGCTGCCCGATTTGAACAAGAGCTTATCGCTCATGGACACGTACACTTTTCCATCCCTCATTTCCACGCTCAGTTCGTCTGCCGCAAATCCCATTAGAGCATCCTTTACTCGGTCAGATAGGGTCTTCATCAATTCGTCCTGCTTCTTTACAATCTCTTCCAGCATTTTCAAACGTTCTTCCCTGTTCTTTAGAAGTTCTTCCTTGGCCTCCAGCTCGCGCTGCTTCGCTTGCAGATCACTGCTTAGTCCTGCTACTTGTGCACCCGAGGAACGTTGCAGGTCATCAAACTTCTTTTTTGATTCGGAAAGGTCATCGTTCAGCTTCTTAACCTGATCTCTGGAGGCTTCAAGATCCTTCTTGGTTGAGGCAAGGTCTTTTTCTGTGCTCGCAAGAATGCCTTCAAGATCAGCCGTTCGTTCGCAAAGAGAATCGCGTTCGTGAAAAGCCTCTTTGAATTTTTTGGACTGAAAGAACTCTTGCGTTTCTGTGTAAGGTTCTCCACATGGTTTGACAGAGGCGCATGAACCCAACAGGATCATGCTTGATGCGGAAATGATAACCCAATGAAAAGACCTTAATTCCATACTTTCTGCTTTAGAACCCAAAGTTACCTGCGAGACGAGCCTTGAATCGGGCTTTTGGCAAATGTTATTCACCGTGCATGTTTCATAGTTCATGGGGCTTACAAGCCGAAGAGCGTCAGTGGTCTAAATTTGTACCTTGCATGAACAACCCTATTAAAGGATAATCGTCTTCAGAATCACTCAGCCCCCTATAATGAGCGCTTTCCGGGTATTTTCCGTGGTTTTATCCATCTTGTTTTCCGCGCAGTTGTGGGCTCAAGAATGCGGAATCATATTCGTTTCTCCCAACGGTGCTTCTGCAGGTTCCACTGGAACCCGAGCCAACCCCGCTAGCCTCTCTCATGGATTAAGCCTTTCAAATTCCACGAACAACATCCTATGGTTGGCGGCTGGTACTTATACGCTTAATAACGAGCTCTCCATTCCAAATGGGGTGACCATTGAAGGTGGATTTGATGGTTCCACATGGATTAAAAGCAACAGCACGCCTTCTGTGCTGAACAGAACCGCAGCGAATCCTTTGCCTGCGCCAGCCAATGCACTTATTGGTCTGGCCGGTCTGAATGCCAACGGATTCAGATTACAAGATCTGACCATCAGCGTTGCAGACGCTCCTAGCGCTGGAATTTCAGTTTACGGAATCTATTTGGCCGCATGCAGCGACTATACGATTGTCAGGTGCGAGGTAACTACCGGAGCTGGAGGTGCTGGATTGCCAGGGCAACCTGGACAACCAGGTGTAACTGGAACTCCCGGCTCACCTGGACTCCCTGCCGGAGACGAAAACAACGTTCCTCCAGGAGGGGCTGGCGGTGTCGGTGGAAATAATGGTGGTAACGGTGGAGCGGGGGCAAAGCACAGTCCAAATCCTTCATCTACTGGACAGCCGGGAAGTGGCAATTGTCCTCCCACGGGTATTGCTTCGGGTGGTACGACTGGTGATGGACCCGGTTGTGGATGCGGAGTTTTCGGGAGTAGTCAAAATACTGGCTGTGGTGGGCCCGGCCCAACCGCTGGTCAGTCGGGTGGTTCAGGTTCTGCTGGCATAGCTGGTTCCATAGGTGTTCCAGGCAGCTACGGGGCGGGTTATTTTATTCCCGGTCTTTCAGGCGGAAACGGAACTGCCGGTGGCGCAGGCTGCGGTGGTGGCGGTGGCGGTGGCGGTGCCGGCCGTCAACAACCCAGTAGTGTTGGTGCTGATGAAGTAGGTGGTTCCGGAGGTGGCGGTGGCGCGGGCGGTGGAGGAGGAACCGGAGGAACAGGTGGTACTGGCGGTGGCGGTTCTTTTGCGGTTTTTCTGTGGAATAATGGTGTAAACGGAGACATTATCGACTGTTCTCTGAATGCCGGTGCTGGCGGTGCCGGTGGTGCGGGCGGTGCCGGTGGTGCTGGTGGCGCAGGTGGCTCTGGAGGTGCTGGTGGAACCGGATTTGGCTGTGCAAATAGTGTTGGTGCTCCTGGTGGTGCTGGTGGTGCTGGTGGAGCGGGTGGCTCTGGTGGCTCTGGAGCGGCAGGACCAAGTTTAGATCTGGCCGAACAGGGTGGTGGAATTCCCGTTGCCACTTCAAACATCGTTTCTGTACCTGGCAACCCTCCCGTTATCAATGTTGATAATTACGGTTGCACAAATTCGGAAGTGACATTCAGCGCAACTGGTGGAAATGGTGCATGGAACTTCGGTTCGGGCGCCACGCCACAGACGGCTAATGGAAATGGCCCATTTGCGGTTACATACCCTACCATTGGAAGAAGAACGATCAGCTATGCGGGAACAACATTCACTGATTTCATCGGGATATTCAACGCTGGTCCAACATTGCCAACCATTACCCCGGCAAACCCAACTGTGGATGCAGGATGCCCGAATCAATTCAACACGACCTTGGTGGGAAGTCAATACGATTGGGATTTCGGTCCGGTGGCCTCTCCTGCAACAGAATCAGGTCCGGCCATAACCACAACTTCAGACGTTTACTTCAGCACTCCTGGAACATATTGGGTCAAAGTAACCGTACTTACCGCCTGCTGCGGACCAGTAACCGACTCAACACAGGTTACGGTTCAGTCCAATGCTTATGATGTTCTTCTTACAGCAACCACAACCTCCATTTGCGAGGGCGAACCGATAACATTCACAGCAGACCCGAACACCTACGATAACTACGAATTCGTTATTGACGGCATTTCGGTTCAGAATGGGGCTTCCAACGTTTTTACAAGCTCCACCATTCAACAAGGTGATAGCATTTACGTTGAGGCCTTTGTTGGTAGCTGTTTCGCCAATCCGAGCGACACGATTGTGCCCACGGTGAACCCAATTCCAACGGTAACGCTAATGTCTGATGATGTCGATAACGAGATATGCGAAGGGGAAACCATCACTTTCACGGCCTCGCCCGCAGGTTTGGATAATTACGAATTCTTCAATGGCTCAAGTTCTCTCCAAAACGGGGCAAGCGATTTCCTTTTTGGAACCGTTCCCATCAACAATAGCATTACCGTTATTGCAACAGACAATGGATGCACGAGTGCGCCCAGCGCGGCTATTGTAACGCAGGTAAACGTCATACCGCAGCTGACCTTAACGAGTTCCGACCTGGACAATAGCATTTGCGAAGGCGATAATGTGATTTTCACGGTGCTTCCGATCGGACTTGCGAATTACGAGTTCTTTGAGGGGGTTGCCTCCGTTCAAAATGGGGCCTCTAACCTCTACCAAACAAATGCGCTGGTTGATGGAACCGACATCAGCGTTGTAGCCATAAGTGCCGAAGGGTGTACTAGCGCGCCCTCCCTGCCCATTAATATGACGGTGAATCCTTATCCATCGGTCACAATATCAAGTTCTGATACTGACAATGAGATCTGTGAAGGCGAATCCATCACCTTCACCGCTTCGCCTTCCGGACTAGACTCATACGAATTCTTTGATGGCGGAACCACCGTTCAAGATTCGCAATCAGAATCGTGGACTACCACTGGCTTGATAGCCGGTAACAGTATTACGGTTGAAGGTACGCAGTTCGGTTGTACGAGTGTTGCCAGCGCAAGCATTGTTACAAACATCATTGCCGCACCCGCGGTAAACCCTGGATCTGACTTTGAATTGTGTATCGATGGGCCTGACCAAACCTTAAGTGGGTTCACTCCGGCAGGTGGTACGTGGTCCGGCACTGGAATCACCAATGCGACCGGAGTCTTTTCGCCAGTTTCTTCGGGTGTCGGAGTTTTTACGCTGTCTTATTCCGCTTCAAACGCAAACTGCACCACCACCGAAGCAATTACTGCAACAGTTCATGATCTACCGGTGGTTGTTGCTGGAAACTATGGGCCCATATGTGAAGGAGAAACACTTAGTTTGAATGCTTCTGGAGCCGATGGATACGTTTGGAGTCCAGCAACCCAATTGAGCAGCATCAGTATTGCCAACCCCGTTTTCACGCCTTTAGGAGAAGGCTCTTACACCTTTTTGCTGACCGGTACGGATGCAAATGGTTGTGTGAATACCGACCAGACAACAATCGTTGTAGAGCCAGTGCCCTCCCCCGCATTTTCCGCAGCTTCGGTCTGTATTGGAGACACCATGTTCTTTGAGAACCTGTCGAATCCCTCCACTGGAGTCAGCTACCAATGGAGTTTTGGGAATGGTCAATCCTCCACTGATCCCACGCCTAGCAATCTATACATGTCGGAGGGCAATTATGACGTTACGCTACAGGTAGTTTGGGGCAATTGCTCTGCCCAGATCAGCAATTCGGTAACGGTAAATCCACGTCCACAGTCTTCCTTTTTAGCCACACCGACCTACACTTCGGCCATTGAACCACTGATCAACTTTGAAGACCTTTCTCTGAATGCAATTGAATGGGAATGGAATTTTGGAGATCTTACTGCTTTTTCAGACGAACAGCATCCATCGCACCTTTATGGCGATACTGGCGTTCACATCATTACGCTTGTCACGTTTAACCAGTTTGGGTGCACAGATACCATCCGGGACTCGATATACATCTCTCCATACACAACTCTGTATGTCCCTTCTGCATTCACGCCCGACCGTGACCGGATCAACGACCGGTTCTTCGCTTACGGAGAGGACATTTATTGGCTTGATTTCAGAGTGTTTGACCGTTGGGGGAAACAACTTTTCTATACAGATGATATTCTTACTGGTTGGGACGGTACGGACAGCAAAACAGGACGCGAAGTAAAACCAGGACTGTACGTTTATCAGGTTCTTTACGAAGATTTCCGAGGTAGGCAGTACAAGAAGCTCGGGCGCGTTTCGCTTATCCGTTAAGCCCTTTCATACTAAGTGCGATGCGTTTTCGAGACACATCTACCTCCATCACTTTTACGCGGACGTGCTGATGCACGGAGACCACATCGGTCGGGTTCTTTACGAATCCATCTGCCAAATGCGAGATGTGTACCAAGCCGTCCTGCTTAGCGCCTACATCCACAAACGCCCCAAATGCTGTGATGTTGGTGACGATTCCGGGCAGTACCATTCCAGGAACAAGGTCATTGATCGATTTTATCTTCTCATCAAACTCAAACAATTTGATGATGCGCCTTGGATCGCGGCCCGGTTTCAGCAGTTCTTCTTTAATGTCTTCCAACGTGGGCAAACCCACTTCAGCCGTTACATAATTGGAGAGGTTGATCGTGTTGACAAGGGCTTCATTTCCGATCAATTCCTCCACAGAAACATTCAGGTCTTTCGCCATTCGTTTCACGATCGGGTAACTTTCAGGGTGAACAGCTGAATTATCCAATGGGTTTTTCCCATCCGATATCCGAAGGAACCCAGCTGCCTGCTCAAACGCTTTAGCTCCCAATCGTGGTACTTCTTTCAGTTGTTCGCGCGATAAAAACGGCCCATTCTGTTTTCGGTATTCGAGGATGTTCTCCGCCAATTGCGGCCCGAGACCAGAAACCTGATTGAGCAAATATTGACTGGCCGTATTCAGGTTCACGCCAACCTGGTTTACGCAACTTTCGATCACACGATCGAGCGAGGTTTTCAGCATCTTCTGATCCACATCGTGTTGATATTGCCCAACACCGATTGCTGACGGATCGATCTTCACCAACTCGGCCAACGGGTCAATCAATCTCCGACCAATACTCACCGCACCACGCACCGTGACATCATAATTAGGGAATTCATCACGAGCCACTTTGCTGGCAGAATACACGGAAGCTCCCGCCTCATTCACCACAAATAGCTGCACTTTTCTATCGAAATGGATGCTTTTGACAAGTGCTTCCGTCTCGCGGCTTGCTGTTCCGTTTCCGATTGCGATGGCTTCAATTTTGTGCTGCTCCACCAATGTGGAGAGCTTTTTCATGGCTTGTGAGCGCTCGTTCCTTGGCGGATGCGGATAGATGTTCTCGTTATGTAGCAGATCGCCTTGCGCGGACAAACAGACAACTTTGCAGCCTGTTCTGTAACCAGGGTCGATGGCCAGAACCCGCTTTTCGCCCAAAGGCGGAAGCATCAACAACTGCCGTAGATTCTCTGCGAAAACTTTGATCGCCTGTTCGTCCGATTGCTCTTTGAACGTGTTCCGCATTTCCGTTTCGAGCGATGGTTGGAGTAACCGTTTGTATGCGTCTTTGGCAGCTGTGCGAACCTCATCCGAACTTACCGTTTGGCCCTTCACAAAAAAGCGATCTAGAATCTGAAGCGCACTTTCTTCCGAAGGAGCAATGGAAACCCGCAGAAACCCTTCTTTCTCGCCTCGCATCATTGCCAAAAACCGATGCGATGGAACGCGTCTTAGTTGTTCTTCGTGCTTGAAATAATCGCGGAACTTCTCGCCTTCCTCTTCCTTTCCTTTTACACCTTTTGATGTTACGGTCGCCTCCTTCAAGAACAACTGCCTAAGACGAGAACGCAAAGCAGCATTCTCATTCATCCATTCGGCAATGATGTCTCGCGCGCCTTGCAGCGCTTCTTCCACCGAACCAACATCGCTCTTCACAAAACGCTGTGCGGCCGTTTCAGGGAACCGTTCGTTCTGCGCCATCAGGATCTTTGCCAATGGCTCCAGCCCTAATTCCATGGCTTTGGTGGCGCGTGTTTTCCGCTTTGGGCGATAGGGCAGGTAGAGGTCTTCTAACTCCTGAAGTGTCGCAGCCGCTTCCACTTTTTCTTGCAACTCGCGAGTGAGCACATTCTGTTCTTTCAGCGAAGCAAGAATGGCCTCCCTGCGCTTTTCCAGTTCGAGAAGTCGCTCATACAGATCTTTAATGTTGCCGATCTGCACCTCGTCCAAGCCGCCAGTGGCTTCTTTCCGATACCTCGAAATGAACGGAACAGTGGCTCCCCCATGCAACAACTCCAAGGTCTTGGCAACCTGATTCGGCCGACAGCCAATCTGCGCAGCAATCTTTTCTACCATGCTGCGAAGTAATCAGAAATGGGCAAATAGTTCACGGAATCGGCTCCGAAAGCAGCCATTTCTTCACCATTTCACCGGTAAGGATTTTGCCGATCACTCGGTATTGCGAAGACCTCAACGGATTGTCCGTGTCCAAGTTTTCCGAGACCACACCTCCCGACCAATTGAAGAAATATGAGTGCACGAACTGGCACCTTCCTCCTTGATTGACAATGAACCCTGTGTGGTTGTCCATGCCAACCACGTAGAGCCCATCGCCCCAACTTTTGATCTCGCTTTCAATCTGGCCGATGTCCGCAAATCGATAGCGCTTAATATTGCCTGCTGAGGTCATTTCCTTGATCATGCTTTCCGATGGTAATTGCGCCCATCGAACACGCGGTATGCGGAAGCCAAGGTCCCGCATGGTTGTGGTAACGAAATAGCCGCAGGCAATATGACCCGTCCGTGGTTTTTCGGTGGTGCCGTTGTAATCCCATTTGGTTCCGTACCAGCACGGAAACACCTTGGCTGTCATGGTGGTGAAAAGGAACTGTTGCGCACAGAGCACAACAGAATCCTTATCACACTTTGGGTTGCGGTAAGCGCAACTTAACTCTTCTTGCCTACTGGCAATCTCTTTCTTCAGATCGTTGTAATTGATGGTATTCTGCGTGCATCCAGATTGCACTAGCACCACAACCATGCATGCCGCGGCATACACCCATTTTCTTCCTCTCTCCATCTCTCCTCATCTAAAATATTTCTTCAACGATAGAACCCAGATCATGCTGAACCCCATCATCGCCAACGGCCTTTATGTTTTCAAAGTACACCCTGTCTCCTCTTTTCACTTTTTTTAGGAGGTCCTTTGTCTCCTCACCAAACGTTGATCCGTAGTTCACCGAACGGCCCACTACCTCAAATCGCTTGTTAATCACCAGTACATTAAAGCTCTTCGTTTTGCATTCTAGATCAAAAACAAAGCTGTCATCGTACTTCGCCCTGAGCCCTGGAACCGCTTTCATCGCTCCAACGGACCACCTATAATCTGTAGACTCAGTACTACCTCCGAGAGATGGATACGGCTTTGGGAGCCTCTTCACCCGAAATTCCATTTTCCCCATTGGTCTGATTGTTCCGTCAGCCATTCTTGCTGACACGGAGATATTCGCTTCGTTTCCCGGCTGGGCCTGCATCTTCGCCACATACTTTCCGTTTGATTTTTTGATGAGTTGATGACCCCCTGAAATGGTGGCAATGATGTTCTCGGAAGGAACGCCAGGCACGGAAATGTCAACTGGATTCTCAATTCCCCTGTACAGCACGTTCATTTTAGTTGGCGAAACCACCAACGATGGCCTTGCCACGATGTACTCTGAGCGGAACGGATAACTTTCCACACCACCTTCGCTGTTCACCAGATCAACCATGCCTTCGTAGGTGAAAATTCCTTCGGAAGTGGTGCGTTTGCGGAAGATGCCTTTGCCGTTTTCGGTCATACACGTGTCTTCCAAGGAAACAAGGTCATCGGCTTTCTCATTCAGTTTCCCGATGCGCACTTTTGGCGAGCGCGTGGTGCTGTAGGCCGCAACGATGATATCCGATTGGTATTCTTCGCCAAGCAGCACATAATTGCTCTGCGGCAACACGGTTGCGGCAATGGTGTCGAAGAAGAAATCCTTCTTGTTGAACGAACGGTAGAGTTTGCTAACCACGTCATATTCCACATCGGCCACATCCATTTGGAGTTTGGATAGAATGACCAGCGAAGCCACCAGCGGTGTGTGGTAAAAGTTGTTGGTTTCCCAAGTCGAGGTCGCATCTTCGAGCTTCCTGTCCTCCAGGTTGATGCGCTCATTGAAGAACTGCTTATCGCCTTCACTCAGCAGTTCGCGCATGGAACTTTGGTACTCGGCAATTTTGGTTTTGAGCACGTTTGCCAAACCCGTGGAGCCATCCTGTTTCTCTCCTACCAGAATATTGGTCGGGATGTCATAATCATCCTTTTTAGAAAGGCTGCCGATGTTCATGGTATCGGCTACCGAACGTTCCACTTTTTCCGTTTTGGAAATAAGCGTGGTTTTGACGCTATCGATGAATGCGTTGAGTTCCTGTGCCTTTTCCCGTGCCTTTTGGGACCTCTCCCAGTATTGGCCCACTTTTTCCGAATCGATGGCCATGGCCAAGTCGAAATCG
>JBJOHR010000254.1:0-23015 GCA_046047575.1 Bacteroidota bacterium
CTCTGTTCACAGTACCTGCCGGGTAACCGCAAAGACCTGATTGATTGGCCAATGCTGCACCGAAACTTGTTTGAAAATCCGGATCGTTGCCGCTAGGTTGTGCATAACCTCCGGTGTGCACATTCACAAGAACAACATCATTCGGGTTGTTGTCGTGCAGCTGCTGCGCCAAACGGTGTCCATCGGGGCAGAAGGTGCAGTAGATTCCGGTGAATTCCTCCAGAACCACATTACGGTTCTCAGGAGAGGTGCTTACAAAGGTCTGAGCATAGCTGGCAAGACCAAAAGCCGTAAGCGTTGTAAGGAGTAGACTCTTTTTCATATTGTGTAATAAAGGTTTGATGAAGATTTGATTCAAAGTTATTCAAATGAGTTGACAAACTTAATATTGAAATCAAAGCATTTTGTATCGGTACGGACGTATTTAGCAATATGAATATGTAAGTTTGTGTTTGTGAACATCGAAATTTGAACAGGATGAAAAAACTATTACTCTCGTTTGTCTTCGTTTCTGCCGGAATCGGAGCTGTGGCTCAGAACAGTTTGAGCATAGTAAGTCTGAACCGCAGTGTGTGGGGGTCTGTTGAACAATCCATCATGCAGTCTGAGGGAACCATAGAGAACACCAATGGTAGTGCGCCAATTGCGGTACGAGTAGAGCGAATTACGGTAGATACAGTTCCAGGTTCTCAGAACTATTTCTGCTGGGAGCAGTGCTACGAGCCACCAACCAGTGTGTCGCCAACAGCACTTACAATTCCTGTAGGGCAGCGTATCGATCAGTTCTATGCCGATTATAAGCCGAATGGAAACCCAGGAGTAAGCACGCTCATTTACTGTTTTTATGATGACAGCAACGAGGCCGACTCCGTTTGCGCTACAGTTCGTTTTACAGCAAGTCCGGTCGGTATTCAGGATGTGTTCATGGGCAACCGATCAGGTGTTTCAGAATCGTATCCGAATCCGGCCAGAACCGTTGCCAACATCAACTACGCCTTGGCTGCCGGATGGCAAAAGGCCGAGATCGTTATCTACAGCATGTTGGGTTCTAAAGTGCGTTCGGTCAAGCTTACGGAAGACCAAGGAACGTACAAGCTGAATGTTGCTTCTCTACCTTCTGGCATGTATTTCTACACGCTGGTGGTTGATGATAAAGACATCAGCACCAAGAAAATGCTGGTTACATCCCGATAACTATAGGGAAGTTTCTCCTCTTAGGAAGGAATCGACAAGCCGGGGCAATGCTGCTCCGGCTTTGTCATTTATGGGCGTAATGGAATCGGGATAATACAGCTCGTTGGCCTTTGGGTCAATGATCCAAATGGGTGTGTTGGGTTTGGCGTATTGGTACAAGCTGGC
Organism: Bacteroidota bacterium; assembly: GCA_046047575.1. Taxonomy (GTDB): domain Bacteria; phylum Bacteroidota; class Bacteroidia; order UBA10329; family UBA10329; genus UBA10329. Next base: position 1,360 of record JBJOHR010000254.1, read on the forward strand.
GGCAGGATACACATTCAGCGAAGTGCCGACAATGATCACCGCATCTGCCTCTGAAACAATCTGCGCTGCAACGGGAAGATGAGGTACTTCCTCTCCGAACCAAACGATGTGTGGGCGCAACTGATGCCCGTTCTCGCAGACATCGCCTAAGCGAAGTTCCCAACCGTCCAGATCATACACAGTTGGTGGGTAACCTGTGCTGCGCACCTGCTTTAACTGCCCGTGCAGATGCAATACGTTGGCGTTGCCCGCGCGTTCGTGCAGGTCGTCTACATTCTGGGTAACGACATCTACGTGAAACTGCGCCTGCAACTTGGTTATGGCCACATGTGCGGCATTGGGCTCAACCTGATAAAGCTGTTTTCTGCGGAGGTTGTAAAACTCCAATACCAGCGCGGGGTTGCGATGCCACGCCTCTGGTGTTGCCACATCTTCTATGCGGTGGTTCTCCCACAGGCCATTGGCGTCTCTGAATGTACTGATGCCACTCTCTGCGCTAATTCCTGCTCCAGAAAGGATTGTTATTCGTTTCTTCACAAGGTGAAAGTACGGCACGTTTTTCTTTGGCTGTTTATTCTTGGGTTAAGCCTGAAAGTTGAGGCTCAGATCAATCTTGTGCCCAATGGCAATTTTGAAGAACGCAATAATTGTCCAATATATGGTTCAAGTCTTCATGAATGTTTGGATTGGGATGATATCTATGGCTCGGTTGACCACTTTCATTTTTGTGGTTCATCAGGGGGCGGGGTAAGCAATCTGTTTGGTTACCAGCTTCCAAACGATAGCGCTTATATTGGATTTATATCGTACACGTCTTTCTTTTCTGGTGGTCAGGAAATTGCGGACAATAGCCTTATGTCCCCGTTGGTTGCTGGGACTAATTACCGTGTTCGCTTTAAGGCAAGTTATGCGGACAGTGCAAATTACGCGGTGTGTTGTGTTGGAGTGATCTTATCCTCATCAAATCCACCTCAAGGGCCTTATTTTCAGAACCTTTCAAGTGTGGAACTTGTGTTGGAACAGAGTGATTTTGATACCACCACATGGTTTCAGTACGATGGGGTGTACACGGCACAAGGTGGCGAAGACAAGATCTATCTGGGAACATTCAGACCTGAGGCCGATATGAATGTGGTGAATGTGAGACCCAATGGAGACCCCAATTATGATATAGCTTACTTCTACATAGATGATGTTGAGGTTTACGAGGACACCGTTACTGGAATCGATGAAACTAAAGAAGGACTGGTAAACCTTGTTTATGAGCAGCAACAGCGAAGGTTAACGGTAAACGGGCAGTTAACCCTCTCAGTATTCGACCTAAGCGGCAGGATGATCAGGACCGACATGGGAAGGTTGGATGTGAGCGACTTGATCGGTGTTTACATCATTCAGGTATCAGAGAACGGAGTCCCCGTTCATGTTGAGCAAATGGTCTTCATCGAATAAGTAAATGGCTGTGCTTGGGCCAAGCACGGAGCTAGTTAAAAATCTTTACTTTTGCCGTCCTTTTCAAACTTTAAAGCCGAACGTATCGATTCTACTTTACCTGAACTGAAGTAAAAGATTGAATGATCACACACCTTAACGGGGTCTTGGAAGAAAAGACGCCTGCAAGTGCTGTTATTGATGTTGGAGGAATCGGTTACGTGCTTTCCATCTCCCTGCACACGTATACTCAGTTGCCTGAAAAAGGTACCTGCCGCTTGTTCACACATTTGGCCATTAGGGAAGATGCGCATGTGCTGTACGGTTTCTTTAACCAAGATGAGCGCGAATTGTTCAGACAGCTTATTTCTGTTTCGGGCGTTGGTGGCAATACGGCATTGGCGGTGCTTTCCGGTCTTGACCCATCAGGTGTGAAGAGTACGATCCAAAACGGGGATGTTCATCGTCTGAAATCCATTAAAGGAGTTGGCCCTAAAACGGCCGAGCGCATTATTGTAGACCTACGCGATAAAGTGGGCAAGGTAGAAGTGGGCGAACTGGGATTTGCCTCTGCGCAAAATAAAGAACGGGAAGAGGCGTTAACCGCCCTGATCACATTGGGCTTTGCCAAGAATGCTGCCGAAAAGGCCATAGAAAAGGTATTGAAAGCCCGTGGCACCGACCTAGCTGTGGAAGAAATCGTTAAACACGCCTTGAGCAGTTTCTGAATTGTAGAGCCGATATGCAGAACTTGCTGAAGAAGATGCTTGTTGTTTGTGCTGTTGCCACCGGGTTTCTGGTGTTGGCAGGCGCGGATGCAAGCACTCCTGTAAGAAGGTATACTCGGTTCAGAACGGAATTGCTGACCTTTGCCGCTGACACGGATTCCTTGGCTCTGCCTTATCCGATCCCCGACAGCTATGATCCCACTCCCACCGGAAATAGCAACGGACTCTACCTGAACGATCCTGACAACATTCAGACTGAGATAGATTACGATCCGGAAAGCGGAGAATACAATATAGAGCAGAACGTAGGCGAGAATGTGCAATATCGTCCACCAACCTACATGTCGTTTGACGAGTATCAGGATTACAACGCCAATCAGGCCATCCGCGATTATTGGAGAGAGAAAGCACAAAGCCAATCGGAAAGCCAGCGTAAGCCGCTCATCCCGAAACTGAACATCAAGAGTAAACTCTTCGAGACCATTTTCTGCGGTTCTACGGTGGAGATCCGTCCGCAGGGTTCTGCCGAGTTGATCTTCGGGGTGAACGTTTCCAAGATCAAGAACCCGGCACTGCCGCAGAATCAGCAGACCAACACCACGTTCAATTTCGATCAGAGCATTCAGCTGAACGTTACGGGAAAGATCGGAGATGCAATGTCGTTGGGTGTGAATTACAACACCGATGCAACCTTCGATTTTGAGAACCAGATGAAACTGGAGTGGGAAGCCTGCGATGACGACATGATCCTGCGTAAGATCGAAGCTGGTAACGTCTCCTTACCGCTGACTGGGTCCTTGATATCAGGTAGTCAGAACCTGTTTGGGGTAAAGGCCGCGTTGCAATTCGGTAGACTCACCGTAACGGGAATCTTCTCACAGCAGAAGAGCGAGAGCAACACCGTTGAAACGCAAGGAGGAGCTCAGGTTACTGAGTTTGAAGTGAAGGCCGATGCCTACGAAGAGAACCGCCACTTCTTCCTTACACAGTTCTTCCGCGACAATTACGACCTCTGGTTGGAAGACCTTCCGCTGGTCAAGTCACCGATCAACATTACCCGTATTGAGGTTTGGAAAACCAACAACAACGGAAGCGCAGATGGTGGTCAGCGTAACGTGGTGGCCTTTATGGATCTGGGAGAAAAACCCGGAGACACCTATAATACAAGCTTCGTTAATACAGGTTCTGGCAATCCTAATCTGCCCAACAACAACGCCAACTCGCTTTACCGCGATATGACAAACACCTATCAAGGTGCGCGTGACATTGATAACGTTGAAACGGCCTTGGCTCCATTGGTAGGTTCGGCCAACTTCAACAGCTCCATCGATTATGTGCCGCTAACACTTGCAGAACCCCTGTCAACCACCGAATTCACGGTGAACAGGCAATTGGGTTATATCTCCATCAACGGGCAGTTGGACCCCAACCAGAGTTTGGCCGTAGCATTCCAATTCACCTATGCAGGTCAGGTTTATCAGGTCGGTGAATTCTCCACAGATGGTATCACCGGAGAGCAAGCACTTTACGTCAAATTGCTGAAGGGCAATGTGACCAATCCGAAGTTGCCGCTGTGGGATCTGATGATGAAGAACGTCTACAACATTGGGGCGTATCAGTTGGCAAGAGAAGATTTCCGGTTGGATGTGATCTATGATAACATTGAGGCTGGAACACGCACCAACTACATTACCGAAGGCGCCATAGACGGCAAGATCCTTCTGACGGTAATGAACTTGGATCAGTTGAACAACAACAATGACCCCTATCCCGATGGTTACTTCGATTTTGTGGAGGGCATTACGGTCAACAGTCAGAACGGCCGCATCTACTTCCCGGTGGTAGAGCCCTTTGGTGAACATTTGGCCAGTAAGTTCCCGGCAGGGCAGGAAGAGATTGCTGACCGATACGTGTATCAGCAACTTTACGATTCTACCAGGCAGGCAGCCCTGAACTTCCCAGAATTGAACCGCTTTATTCTGGGCGGAACTTACAAAGGAGCAGGCGGATCGGAAATATCGTTGGGCGGAATGAACATTCCGCAGGGTAGTGTTACCGTTACCTCGGGTAGCCAAACGCTTGTAGAAAACCAGGATTACACCGTAGATTACACCTTGGGCCGCGTGAAGATCATTAACGAGAGCGTGCTCAATTCCAACCAGCCCATCAGAGTTACAAGCGAGAGCAATTCACTCTTCAACATTCAGCAGAAAACGCTGGGCGGTGTGCACTTGGATTACGTGGTGAGCGATGACCTTGCCTTTGGTGCAACGGTGCTGAATCTGAGCGAGCGTCCGCTAACGCAGAAGGTGAATTTTGGAGACGAGCCGATCAACAACACTATTTGGGGCGTGAACGGTAATTACCGAACCGAGTCGCGGTTCCTTACCAAAATGGTGGATAAGATCCCGCTCATCAACACCAAAGAGGTTTCCACCATTTCGGTTTCTGGAGAGTTTGCACATCTGATCCCCGGTAACGCCCGCGCCATTACCAAGGGAGGGATCTCTTACATAGATGACTTTGAAGGAAGTGTGAACTTCATCGACCTCAAAAGCCGTCAGTCTTGGACCCTTGCCAGTACGCCACAGGGTCAGACGTCAAGTAATATGTTCCCAGAAGGAGCCGTAACCAACAATATTGGTAATGGCATGAACCGCGCGCGCCTTGCATGGTACATCATCGACCCATTGTTCTTTAGAAACAACAACCTTACGCCAAGCTATTGGGGAGTAGAGGAGCAGTCGTTCGAATTCTCGCGAGAGGTATTGGAGCAGGAGATATTCCCCAACCGCGACCCGAACATTCAGGGCCAGCGTACCAACCTGCCGATCTTCGATGTGGTTTTCTATCCACGCGAAAAAGGACCTTACAACTACGATGTGGATGGGGTTGATGCAAATGGGCAACCGTGGGCTGCGGGGATTGATGAAAATGGGCGATTGAATGACCCTGAGAGCCGTTGGGGCGGTATCATGCGGCCAATCAACACCAGCGATTTTGAGGAGAACAACATTGAGTTCATCCAATTCTGGATGATGGATCCATTCAGCACCGATCCGCTGATGCAACACCAAGGAGGTGATCTTTACTTCAACTTGGGACTTATTTCAGAAGACATTCTTAGAGATGGGCAACAGGCCTTTGAGAACGGTTACCCAAGCCCCACGAACGATCTGCCAACCGATACAACGCCCGTAGCCATTGTTCCAGACTTTCAACGTATCAACGATGCGTTCGATATCGACCCAGCTTCAAGACCATTTCAGGACATTGGTATTGACGGTCTGAGCGATGAGCAGGAACGCCTGTTTCATAGTGGGAATTTGCCAACAGGTGTTCCGAACTCCGATTACGTGGAACGATTGGATGCAAGATTATTGGGAGGAACAATTACTCAGGAAGCCTATGATTCGTTGATAGCGGACGTCTCTACCGATAACTTCCTCTTCTATCGTAGAGATGAGTGGGATCAGGCTCAGGCCAGTGTATTGGAGCGTTACAAGTGGTTCAACGGTTTGGAGAACAACTCGCCAACGGCCGATCAGAGCGGAACATCATTCCAAGCTTCTTCTACCATTAGCCCAGACGTGGAAGACATTAACCGCGACCGTAACATGAACAAGTCAGAAAGCTACTTCCAGTACAAGGTCAGCTTGCGACATGAAGATATGGTGGTGGGTAGAAACTACATTACCAACGAAGTGGTGGGTCAGGGTCAATTGCCCAACGGACAGACCATTACCACCAAATGGTATCAGTTCAAGATTCCGGTGCGGGAGCCGGAAAAGATCGTGGGCGGCATTCAGGATTTCCGTTCCATTCAATTCCTCAGAATGTTCTACAAGGGCTTTCAGGATTCCATTATTACCCGTTTTGCACGTTTGGAATTGGTGCGCGGAGAGTGGAGACGCTATCTGTTCTCGTTGGAAGAACCGGGAGAGTACATTCCAGGCGACCCGAACGACAATTCGCCTTTCGATATTTCCGTTGTAAATATTGAAGAGAACGGAGAAAAGGACCCGATCGACTACATTCTGCCTCCGGGAATCGACCGTCAGCAGACACCCAATAGCAGTACCACGCTACGCCAGTTGAATGAGCAATCGCTACTGCTCAAAACCTGCGACCTGGCAGATGGAGATGCACGTGCAGCCTTCAAGTACTCCAATCTTGATATCCGATCATACAAGAAACTGAAGATGTTCATCCACGCAGAGGCGGTCGGAGACGAGCCACTCACCGATGATGATATCACCGTGTTCCTCCGTTTGGGAACTGACTTCGACAACAACTACTATGAATATGAGGTACCCGCCATTGTGACCCAACCGGGAGCCACAGATGAGTACGAGGTTTGGCCCATTCTGAATAACATCGACCTTGAATTCGATCAGCTGGTTGCAGCCAAGCAGGCACGTAACCGCGACCTTGTAAACGACCCGAACGTTTCCATTACCAAACGCTACGAAGTGGAACATGGCCCACGCAATACCATCTACGTAAAGGGTAATCCGAACTTGGCCAACATCAAATCGATGATGATCGGTATCCGTAACCCGAAGAAGGAAGGGCCGTTGGATGGAGATGATGGCCGGTCTAAATGTGTTGAGGTTTGGGTGAACGAACTTCGCTTGACCGATTTCGATAACAAAGGAGGCTGGGCGGCCACAGGTCAGGTAAATGTGAAACTGGCCGATTTTGCCAATCTTTCTGCGGCAGCAAACTACTCCAAGTTCGGTTTTGGGGCGTTCGACAGTAAGCCCAGCGAACGTTTGCGCGAAAGCATTGTGAGCTACGACCTTTCTACCACTATTGCCTTGGGCAAATTCTTCCCAAGCAAGTGGGGCGTTAACATTCCCATGTATCTCGGATTCTCCGAAACGTTCGGAACGCCCGAATTCAACCCGCTCGATCCGGATGTGACCATGGCCGCATCGCTCGCCAACCTTGAATCCGAAGGCGCACGGGACACGCTGCGAAGGGATGCCGAACGCTACATCAAGCGCAGAAGCATGAATTTTACGGATATCCGCAAACAGAAATCGGGTAACGGCAAACCCATGCCTTGGAGCGTTTCCAACTTCTCGTTCAATTACGCTTACAACCAACAATATCAGCGCGACATACGCACGGTTTATGATGAGACCCGTAGCTATCGAGGAGGAATGACATACGATTATGCCCCACCGGGCGATAACGTCCGTCCGTTCTCTAAGCTCACCTTGGTCAATGCCATGGTAGATGCCACCAAAGAGAAGCAGGATGTCCGCCTCAAAGAACAGAAGGCCGTGGTAGATAGTCTGAAACGCGCCAAGGTAGGAGGCGAAGTGATGACCGAGGCAGAAGAGAAGTTGGCCAAGTACCAGAAACGGAAGGACAGCTATCAGAAATGGTCGCGCAGCATGCTGGCTTCTGGTTGGTGGCGTCCTATAAAGGACTTCAACTTCAATTACGTACCAGGCCGATTGGGCTTCCGCACCGATGTGGACAGAAAATACAATGAGCGCCAATTGCGCAATACCACCGATTATGCCGACCTGAAGATCGATCCCACCTACCAGAAATCGTTCCTCTGGAACCGGGAATACCATTTTGCTTATGACCTCACCAAGGCCATCAAGATACAGTTCGATGCCTTCAACTTCGGTAGAATTGATGAACCAGAAGGCCCCGTAGACCGCAAGAAGGACAACTGGGAGCACATGCGCGACTCCATTTGGAGCAACGTATTGAACGGAGGAAGAACCACGCAATACAACCACACCACTACGGTCAACTGGACACTCCCGATCAACAAGTTCCCCATCTTCAGTTGGATCACTGCCAATGCGTCCTACACTGGAAACTACACTTGGAATGCCGCACCGCTTGCTTGGAATGATACGCTCGGAAGATTTGCACAAGCCTCTTTCGGAAACACGGTTCAGAACTCGCAGAACTGGCAGATCAACGGTAATGCCAACCTAACGCAATTGTACAATAAGGTACCGTTCCTTAAGAACATCAACCAGAACAGTAGAAAGACGGCCAGCGCCAGAAAAGAAGCGGCCAAAGGAAAAGGACAGGCCAGCAAAGGAGAAAAAGGAGAGAACGCAGAGGCCGACTCCACCAAAGCGAAGGTGAACGTGGGCAAACTGATCGGAGAAGGGTTGGTCAACTTCCTGATGATGGTGAAATCCGTGAACGTAACCTACTCCGAAACCAACGGAACGCTCTTGCCCGGCTATAACCCACAGACCGATTACATAGGATTGGATCAGGGAATGAGCAACATGGGCGGCTTTGTCCCATTCATTTTCGGATGGCAGCAATACGCATTTGATGATGTGGAAACAGGTTACGACATCCGTACCGAAGCCATCAAAGGAGGATGGATATCGCAAGACACCTTGCAGAGCAACCCGTTGGTACAGACCCAATCAAGTTCCATGAACCTGCGGGCCACCGTTGAACCGATCAAAGGTTTCAGGGTCGATCTTACTGCTACCAGAACCTACACCGAAAGTGTAAGCGAGTTCTTCCGCTGGAGCGATGAGTTGGGTGAACCGATAAGTTTCAACCCGGTCAAGACGGGTAATTTCAGCATGAGCTACATCACGGTTAACACAACCTTCACCAAGCAACGGGCAGATAACTCGTCACCTGTGTTCGATGAGTTCAAGGACAACCGTCTTATTCTTTCGCAACGATTGGCGGAGCGGTACCCAGGATTCTTGGAGCAAGACACGGACGGATACTACGAAGGCTATGGAAGAACACAGTCTGAAGTGCTGATACCCTCCTTCTTGGCGGCCTATGGTGTGTTCGATGCCAATAAGGTTGAAACCACCCCATTCCCGCGCATCCCGCTACCGAACTGGAGGGTCAACTATGACGGTCTGGGCAAGATTCCGTTCGTGAAGAAATTCGCACGGAATGTCACTTTGGGCCACGCCTATCGTTCCACCTACAGCGTCAGCAGTTTTACCACCAACCTTGGATTCGAGGCGGTGCCGACCTCAGAGGGTAGCACCAAATTCCCGAACACACGCGACAGCGCTGGCAACTTCATTCCCGAATTGCAGATCGGCAACATCACCATCAGCGAAGCCTTCAGCCCACTCGTCAGTCTCGATTTCAACTTCAAGAATTCGCTCACGGCCAAGTTTGAAGTAAAGACCAGCAGAACACTGTCGCTCAACTTCGCCAATAACCAGCTCACAGAGGTTACCAGCGAAGAGTACATTCTTGGTGCCGGTTACACCTTTAAGAATGTGACCTTCCCGATCCGTTTCGGTAAGAATACCAAGAGGATCAAATCGGATCTTAACTTCCGAATTGACTTCTCGCTGAGAGACAACCGAACCATGATCCGTAAGATGGAGGAAGATCTCGATCAAGCCACATCGGGCCAGAAACTCATCAGCATCAAGGTCAATGCCGACTATGTCATCAACCAGCGTTTTAACATCCGCCTGTTCTACGATGCGGCCATCAACGAACCAGTGGTTTCCACTTCGTTCCCCACGCAGAACCACGCTGCCGGTCTAAGTCTCAGATTTACTTTGGCCGATTGATGTCTTCATTGGCTAAAAACATATTTTTGGCCCACGTTTAATCCTAATCAGTTACAATGAATATCCCGCAAGACCTGAAGTACACCAAAGAACACGAATGGATCAAATTGGATGGCGATGTTGCCACCGTTGGCATCACCGATTTTGCGCAGGGCGAATTAGGGGATATCGTGTACGTAGAGATTGAAACCGAAGGAGAAACGCTGGCTGCCGAGGAGGTTTTCGGAACAGTGGAAGCGGTGAAGACCGTTTCAGACCTGTTCATGCCATTGAGTGGCGAAGTGGTGGAGTTCAACACTGGTTTGGAAGCCGACCCAGAAGCCGTTAACCGCGACCCGTATGGAGCAGGTTGGATGATCAAGATCAAAGTTTCCGACCCGTCTCAGATGAGCAGCCTCTTGGATGCCGCAGCTTATAGCGAGCTGATCGGGGGCTAACAGCCGAATGACAAATATGTTGAAATGGATAGTGGCCGTCTTCTGGACGGCCTTTATCATTTATGGGCTTGCCTCTCCGCCAAGCGCCACACCGCGATTTCCGTGGTTAGCTATTGAGGGAGTGGACAAACTTGTGCATGTCGCCCTGTTCGGTGTGGAAGCCGCTCTGTGCGTTTGGGCCGTTGGAAAAGGGTTGAGTGCCCGACTTCTTGTAGTGGTTATTGTGTGGTGCACCGTTCTGGGAGGAGTGATGGAAGTGGTGCAATTTTACTGGGTAGAAGGCCGTTCGGGCGATGTGATGGATCTCTTGGCAGATACGTTTGGAGCAACCCTCGGAGCTGCACTTTTAGGGATGTTCGGAAAAAAATGAATGACCGTTTATGGATTTGCTCCCATTCAGCATCTAATAACATGAAAGGTGCTATTGTGATTGCGCCATTAATTATAAATTTACCGACCCATAAAAATTGAACTATGGAGATTAAGAAGAATCCTGAAGTTGATCTGGAGAAAAAGCGCTCGCTGTTTCTCGTAGCAGGTTACGTAGTGGCTCTTGCGGTGGTACTGACGGCTTTCGAATGGAAGACCTTCGATCGTAGCGCAGCCGACCTTGGCCAACTTATCATTGATAACTTGGAGGAAGAGATCATTCCGATCACTGAACAAGAGATCAAACCACCACCACCGCCACCACCACCCCCGCCAGCACCGGAGATCGAGATCGTAGAAGATGACGTGGAGATCGAAGACGAAGTAGAGATCATGGACGTTGAGGCCGATATGAAAACCGAAGTGGTCGAAGTGGAGATCGTTGAGGAGGAATCTAACGAACCGGACTTCTTTACCATTGTGGAGGACATGCCTGCATTCCCGGGTGGAGATGCGGCCCTGCTCAAATACATTGCAGAGAACGTAGAGTATCCGGCCATTGCCAAGGAGAACGGAATTACCGGGGTTGTTTACGTTAGCTACATTGTAGATAAGGATGGTTCCATCAAGGATGTGAAAGTGGTTCGTGGTGCCGACCCGTTCTTAGATAAAGAGGCAGTTCGTGTAGTAAAGACCTTGAAAGGCTACAAGCCAGGAAAGCAGCGTGGTAAGCCAGTTCCAGTTCAGTTCACCATTCCTATCAGGTTTGTACTGAACTAAGGATTCAGAAGTAAGAACATCAGATCCCGATCAGCTGAAAAGTTGGTCGGGATTTTTTTTACACAATAATATCACTGTCAGCATCGTTCACTAAGAAACATCAGCGCATGGCACAGCCTTACCTAACCACTAATTCTTACCACCATGAAAACGCTGAAAACTCCCTTAGAAAGGAAAAGACCATTGCTGTTTGCAGCCGGTCTGTTATTTGCCCTCTCATTGACTTTGGTCTCCTTTGAATGGAGAACGCCTTACCGGGCACCACTTATTTCCAAGCCTGAACCCGTTCTCACGGAGGAAGTGTTCTGGATGCTACCCATTAAACTGGAAGAGCCAGAGGAGCTGAAAGAAAAACCCGAACTCCCGAAGGATAAAAATCTTAGTACCCAGATCCAAGTAGTCGAGAAGCTGGACGAGACCAAGCAGAATCAAGACCCGGTGCTAACATTGGACGAACTACCCAAGTTCGAGGGCACATTCGCCTTGGCTCCGGATCCTGAGGTCAAGGATGATATCAAGAAGGTTCTTGATCGGGCGCCAGTCATGCCAGAGTACTGCGGAGGAGAATCGGCCATGTTCAAATTCCTAAGCGAAGAGCTGGAATACCCCGAGATTCCGCGCATGAATGGCGTTACCGGAAAAGTTTACGTCCGTTTTGTGGTAGGTGCCGATGGCAAGGCAAGGGACGCCAAGATCATTCGGTCGGTCGACCCATGGTTGGATGCTGAGGCCCTGCGCGTAACCAAACTTCTAAGTTGCTTTACACCCGGCATGCAGGGAGGCGATGCCGTAGACGTTTACTTCATCCTTCCCATCAAATTCACCTTAGAACGCTAATCACCGTTTCAACCACGGTAAGTGATACCTTTGTCCCAAGCCATCGAACATGCGCTTGGGACTTTTTTTTCTGTTACTCATATCTGTGTTGTGTGCTGTTCCGAGCGTTGCCCAGGAGCAGTATAACCTTCCGTTCAACCATACCCAGTACACCGAGTTCGAAGGCTTCCTACACGTTCCGGGTTCTGAATTCCACTCTGCCATACGGCCGTTCCGTGTCAAGCAGGCCAACGAATGGTGTCCACTCGATTCGATCCGCTGGATCAACAACCATAAGAGCCGTTTTTCGCGCACATTGGTGGGCAGAAAACTGTTCCGCGTAAGCTTGCTTAGGGTCGATTCGGCCAAGTACCAGTTCTATGTCGATCCGGTCTTCAATTTGGAGATCGGTATGGACGCGGTCACCAAAGAACGCCTCACAGTCAACACCAAAGGCATCACTTTCCGTGGTAGCATTTGGAAGACCGTCTCTTTCAGCACCTCTTTCTGGGAGAATCAGGCCACGTATCTGCCTTACATGAATGCTTGGATAGATAAATATCAGGTGGTACCAGGAGAGGGGCGCATCAAGGAGTTCCTCTTTGACAATGCACTCTACCGTTTTCTTGGGGTAAAGGTCAAAGGCTATGACTTCTCTATTGCCACTGGCCATGTATCCTACTCTCCTCTAAAGCGGCTCAACTTCCAGATTGGGCACGAGAAGTTCTTCATTGGCGAAGGCTATCGGTCCATGCTCTTGTCAGATGCAGGCTACAATTACCCATACCTGAAGATTAGCACCAACATCTGGAAATTCCAGTACGATTTCATCTTTACCCAAATGCAGGACACCCGCCTCTTTTCCACCTTCGAATCGGGGTTCAAAAAGAAGTGGGCTTCCTTCCACTATCTAAGCGTCAACATAGGCAAGCGGCTACAGGTTGGTCTGTTCGAAGGGGTGATTTTCAAAAGCGACAGCGTTGCCAATGGCGGTTTCAATTGGAATTATTTCAACCCCATCACCCTTTCGCGAAGCATCCAATACGCATACGATGGTTCAGGCAACAATGCCTTGGCAGGTATCAATCTGAAGTTCGTGGCTTTCAAGCGCTCCGCATTCTATGGTCAGTTGGCTATTGATGAGCTTAATTTCAACAGATTGGGAGAGAAAGGCTACATCGACCAGCGGTTTGGCTGGCAGCTCGGGTTCAAACTGTATGATCCCTTTGGGCTCAAGAACCTCTTTATGCGTTTGGAATACAACGGAGCCCGCCCCTACACCTATTCCCACGAATCGTCCTTGCAGAGTTACACGCATTACAATCAGCCTTTGGCGCATCCCTTGGGTGCCAATTTCCACGAATTCGTGGGCGAGTTGAATTACCGCTGGCGCGACTTGCGCTTCAGTTATCGCATCAGTTTTGCCAAGGTCGGTCGCGATTCGGTCGGTATCAACTACGGCAACGATGTCTATCTCCCGGATACCGACACCTACCTCGGACAGTCCTCTGTAGGTAATACCTTAGGTCAAGGCATAAAGACCTCGCTCACGTATCAGAATTTGGAAATAGCCTATGTGGTCAACCGGGCATCAAGCCTTAATATTCTGCTAGGGTTGCGTCACCGCCTCAATAAAAACAACGTGGTTACCGATGAGAACACCTACATCTATTTCGGAATACGGACCATGCTCAGAAACCTCTACCATGATTTCTAAGCGCAAGGGTCTTCTTGAGTGGTTCCGATGGATATTGGAATGGTATCCAAAAGCTAGCAGTGGCCTTCAGCGTAGGTTCTTAGCCTCGTTATCATGCCTTCAATTGCCAAGTATCTTGGTATTGATCCTGCTTCCACTTTGGAGCACGGCCCAGCGTCTGGTGGTGCCACACTCGCCACTGCTCGAAACCTTCTTGCAAGCCGAACCGATGGGTAGCGGTAACGCAAATGTGCACCACAACATTCAGCCCGTGGTGCTGGACGAAACCATGCAGACAAAACGGAACGAGATGCTCCGTTCTTTCGTGTTGCCCGACAGTTCTTCCTTGCATCGCTTCTCCAAGGGGCACTTGGTCGACCATAAGCGTAAGTGGTACGGTATTGAGCTAGACCCTATCTTCCACACCGTTGCCCGCTACGGAACTGCTTCAGGTTTTGCACCGGAAGTGATAGGCGGTCTGCGGGGCGATGTGCTTCTCGGAAGGAATTTCGTAGGGCACTTCTCCTTGCGCGGTGGGGCTTTCCGGCCTGTGGCGCATGTTGACCGCTTCATGAATCAGCAGAATGTGAATCCCGGAACAGGCGAGTTCAACCGTGCCGGTCCCTTACGAACGTTCTTCGATCCGAGCGGCTATATTTCCTATTCTCCTACAGAGCGTTTCAACGTGCAGGCGGGTTACGACAAGCTCAACATGGGCAATGGCTACCGTTCGTTGTTCCTATCTGACAATGCTGACCAATATCTATTCTTGAAGCTCGACACACGTGTATGGAAACTACGCTACGTAAACGTATGGACGCACTTCCGAGACACGCGGCCAGGTGCTTTTCGGAATAAACTGGGAACCTTCCATTACCTATCTCTCAATATTGCCAAGCGGGTAACTGTCGGACTGTTTGAAGGCATCGTATGGCAGGGGGCCGATTCCACCGGTGCACGGGGCTTCGAATTCAATTACATCAACCCCATCATCTTCTACCGCCCGGTGGAGTTCTCTGTCAATTCGCCCGATAATGTTGTACTCGGCTTCGATTTCCGCTACCGGATCGGTAAGAACAACCACCTCTACGGGCAGCTCATTATCGATGAATTCCTTACGGGCGAAGTATTCAAGAACATCACTGCGCGCAACGATACCAATGTCCCGAAAGGCTTTTGGGGCAATAAGCAGGGCTTTCAGGTGGGCATAAAAGGTTGGAATCTCTTTTGGATAAAGGACCTCTACTATCAACTTGAGTTCAATTGGGTACGACCATTCACCTACACGCACGTTACCATCGAACAGAACTATGGGCACAACAGCCAGCCTTTGGCTCATCCACGCGGAGCCAACTTCATGGAATCCGTCAATGTGCTGCGCTACCGCAGAAACAATTGGCTCATGGAGGCCAAGTTCATCTACGCCAATTATGGTCTCGACACGAACAATGTGAGTTATGGAGGCGACATCTACCGTTCATATCTGCAACGAGACGGAGAATACGGCCACGAAATGATCCAAGGCCTGGACACCAAGCTTTTTCTTTGGCAGGTAAGGGCAGAGTACATGCTCAATGCCTTCTGGGATCTGCGGCTCATCGGTGGTTTCAGCAGTCGGGTGGAAACGTCAGCATTGCATAGGCGCGAAGAACTCTACTTCTTCTTCGGCATCTCTAGCGACCTCACGCGGCCTTTCGATGATTTTTAGCAGAGGCCCGCGAAAACTGACTTAAAAGGAGTAAGTAATCAATTATGCCGATACACCGTAACAGTGCCCGTAATGCGCTTCGGCTCAAAGGTGTTGAATTCCTTCAGTAGGAACTGGTACACATACATGCCCTGTTTCACTTCCTTCAGCGTGTTCTGGTCCGTTCCATCCCACCATGTATAAGGATTATCGGTCTGCCACACCAGGCCGCCCCAACGGTCGTATACTTGCACGTTATAACTCTCGTACTCAAAGTTGTCTCCCATAGGCCCCCACGTATCATTCTTACCATCCTCATCAGGAGTGAATGCATTCGGAACATAGAAGGTGAAGAAAGGATCTACCTGCACATACCCGAAGGTGGTGTCAGTACATCCATAGTTAGGGTCGTTGTAGGCTACGAGCATCACCAGAAAAACGCCTGCAGTATCGTACACGTGTCGCGGGTCTTCTTCATAAGAAACATTGCCATCTCCCAGATGCCATTCATACGAAACAGCTCCACTGCTCTGATTGATGAACTGTACCGATGGGTCAACGAACTCTTCTGGTTTCGAGCGGCTGTCGAAAGCGGCCGTTGGAGATGGAATGGAACCTACCACTGCTTCTCCAGAAGTGGAGCAGCCACCTGCATCTGTTATCACTACCGAATATTCTCCCGGAGATAGATGCGTGTTCCAACCAGATGGCGTCACATTTTCCGAATAGATGGAAGCAGAATCGGCAATGGACGACCATACATATACGTAAGGACCCGTACCACCTATCACGCTTGCTTGAACGGCACCGTTGCCTAGTCCGCAAGTGTCGTCTCCAGCCTCCATCACCACGTTGACCGGTGCAGGTTCTACCACAATAAGTGTGGTGTCGGCCGTACATCCGTTTCCATCGGTAACCGTTACTGTGTATCC
Source organism: Bacteroidota bacterium (assembly GCA_046047575.1). Classification (GTDB taxonomy): domain Bacteria; phylum Bacteroidota; class Bacteroidia; order UBA10329; family UBA10329; genus UBA10329. The sequence goes on from JBJOHR010000254.1 coordinate 17,792, forward strand.
TCCCGCGTTAAGGTCATCTATAGTTGCCGTGTTCGATTGGAAGATGTCGTTCCATTGATAAGAATAAGGCGCGGTTCCACCGGCAGCCAAGGCTGTGGCAGTTCCGTTGTTCTGTCCTGCACAGAGAATATCGGTGTGCGATGCATTGATGCTTGGTAACGGATTCACCGTAACATTCTGAATGGTGGCGGCCAAACATCCGTTGGTGCTCACTACTGCAAGTCCTACGGCATATGTTCCAGCAGTGGCATAAATGTAGTTGGGAGATGCAACGGTAGAAGTGCCGAGGTTGTCTCCGAAATCCCAAGCCTGCGAGGCGATCTGACCTCCGTTCACGGAGCTTTGGTTCTGGAAGCTGGTGGCTGCCCCTTCGCATACTTCCGTGGCCGTGAATTGTGCCGCAGGCGCTGGGTAAACCGTTACCTGTTGGTCGTAGGTATCTGCGCAAAGGTTGGCCGTGATGACACCCATTGTCACCGTGTAGGTCCCCGCATTGGGAAAGGTATAGCTGGGCGATTGTTGGGTGGAGTTTGCCTGCCCGTCAAAATCCCATGCCCATTGCAGAATGGTACTGCCTGTAACGGTAGAATTATCAGTAAAGATGGCCGCGGTGCCCACACACACATTGGCCGTGGTGAACGAGGCCGTTGGGTTAGGGTAGGAGTTGGCCTGAAGTGTCAACTGGTCGGTGCAGTTGCCCGCGCTGGCAGTTAGTGTTACATCATAGATGCCGGGTGCGGCATAGATATGGGTCGGGTTCTGTAATGTGGAGGTGGAACCATCTCCAAAATCCCAATCCCAATTGGTAATACTGCCCGATGCAATAGTTGAAATATCGGTGAATCCGAGTTCGGTACCAGTGCACGCATCCAAGATGATAAAATCAGCCGTTGGGATATCGCTCACCGTTATCACCACATTCTCAGTGGTGCTGCAGCCCTGCCCGTCTGTTACCGTTACTGTGTAATTGCCTTGCGATAGGGAGACTGTGGCCGTTGTTTCGCCACCGCTCCAAGTGTAACTGCTGCCTCCACTGGCCGTAACGTTGGTGCTTCCTCCAGGGCAATGACTCAAAGCTCCTGTGATGGTCACTGTAGGACCGGCAAGTTGCGCGTCATTGCTGAAGGCACTGCTGGGTGGAGAAACGCAGTTCATGCCTTCGCTGGCAATAACGGTGTAAGATGTTCCTATGGCCATGCCGTTGATAGCGCCACCGGCACCTACGGTAGGTCCCACAGGATTGAAGGTGTAGGTAAGGGCTGCGTTGTAGTTGCTGATGCTGCTGCTGCCTGCCGCTGTGCACGACGCACCTACAGATGTAATAGTGGGCGCATCTAACTGACCTGTGGCTGCTGCATTGCTGAATGGAGCGCTAGGCTGTGATGGACAACTGATGTTTCCTGAAACCACTGTATAGCTGGTGCCTGTGGTCATGCCGTTGATAATGCCTCCTGCTCCGATCGTAGGGCCGGCCGGGTTGAAGGTGTAGGTCTCGGCAGGGTTGTAATTGTCGATGGTACTGGTACCATCCTGAGTGCAAGTAGGTGCGCCCGATGTGATCGTAGGTCCAGGAGGTAGGTTGATGGGGCCATTGAAGGTGATCATGATTCCGCCCGCGGCACCGTTTCCACCGTTCGAATCGCCACCTCCGGCACCACCACCGCCAAATGCTGTTCCGGCTGCTCCCTCGCTGGCTCCTCCCGGTCCTCCGGCCGGTCCTCCGCCTGCGCCACCAAGGCCGCCATTGCCACCATTGCCACTAGCGCCATTCGTCCCGGAAGTATTTGTGGTACCACCGCTGGCCGTTCCGCCTGCTCCGCCTGATCCAGGGTTTCCCTCTGTTCCGTCACCACCGCCCCCGGCCGCTCCTCCATTGGCTGTCAGGCTGATCGGGTTGCCTAAAGCATCGGTACCACTGATGGTGGTAGCACCTCCTGGGTTGCCGTTGTCGCCATCGTTGAAATCGCTACCATTGCCGCCACCGCAGCCACCCGCAGCAATGCTGTAGTTGAAAAGGGAACCGGGGGTAACATTGGCTGTGATGGTGGTATAACCGCCACCTCCACCACCGCCACCACCGCGCGTGTCATAGAAACCTCCGTTGCTGCCGCCTCCACCACCCCCTGCTCCTCCGCCACCTCCGTAAAGTTCTACAGTAACGGACGTAACGCCACAGGGAACCTCAAAAACGCCCGCTTGGGCTGCCGCGCCACAACCCACTGGACCGGGCACGGTCACATCTTGCGCAACAGCGGCCGCAGCAAGCATCATGACCATGGCCAATATGCTTAACATTCTAACGACAGGCATAGGTAGGGGAGCTTGTTCTTTGACGTGCGAAGAAAGGAGTTTCATCCGAGTGCTGAAATTATCTTATTGCAACGTCATTATGAAATCGATGTGCATCGTTTAGAATTACACGTAAGATAGTTGCTGTGTAACGCTGTATCTATGACGTTGCTAACTTTGCTTGGATGCCCCAACCTAGCAAGATGAGCAACACTTTTTCTTTACCTACACTTTTTAGGGAAGAATGATGGCCATGCTCTCCTAGCAGTTGGTAATGGGCAGCATGCCCATCTTGATGCGGTGCTTGGCTTTGCGTTCTCTGAGAAGCACCTGCAGTTCGGGTGCTCTTGCACACTGAAGTGCGGGTATAACTGCCTGAGTTGTTCTACATCTGTGCGTCTTCAAGCCGTTTCTCTTAAACACGGAAGGCCGTTTCCATTTTTTTGAGCTTTAACCAGCAAAATGTGGAAAGCTATTTCGGGAATGGACAACTGGTCTTGGAAATGCGGCAGAGCCTTAACACAAGGCGGCACCAACTAAATGCTAAAAGGAACCAAAAGAAACAAAGCCTTATTCAGGCACTATCGTCCCGTCAGGTACTGTTTCCAGCCCTTCTTCGTCCTCTTTCTCGCTTTCAATCGCCAGTTTAGGGAATTTGATGTCATCCTTCACAACAAACCCGCCTGGATATTGGTAGGCAATTTCACGCTGCAAGTGTATGGCCTCCAACTCTGTTCGGAAGTCGCCCACGCGCACCTTGAAGTTTGGCGCTTGATAGATAAGGTAGGCAGGAATATCGGGGTAGCGGGTCATGAACTCCACGCGGAGATTGTTGCCCTGCTGTCGCGCTTCTGTACCAGATCCGGAAAAGAGCTGTAGACGGTATCCGGCAATGCCATCGCGCTGTTCATTGACACGGATGTGGCGCATCACCAACGAATCCAAGCGTACATCTCGATCAATCCGCAGAGTTGGGTCAATAATGTCGTTGATATCGGCCTGAGCGAAGCAGCACGATGTGCTCACTACAAGGGCCACAAACGAAGCAAAGATCTTACCGGATGAACACATGTACACAAATAACTGAAAAAGCGCGTTTGCTCGGCATCATGCCAACATCATTCCGCAATTATTTAGAACGGTTCTAAATTGAGGGGTTTTAACAAAATTTCATACCACGAATAGTTCCATTACTATTTTTGCAGCAGCCTAAAAACGGCTTGCAGAGGCCCAAAAAGTCAATAAAATCAAGGCTTTGATAAACGACAGGATATTAAAAGGAAGTAGCTCCATGAGACTCGCTTCAATTCTATTTTCTTCGCTCATACTCCTTCTGAGTTTCAGTGCTTTTGCACAGGATGGCGAAAAGCTTTTCAAGCAAAACTGTGCCACATGTCACCTTCCTACCGAGAAGGCCATGGTGGGTCCTGGTCTTAAGGGAATCACCGATCGTGCTCCTTCTGAGGAATGGATCGTGAAATGGGTGAAGAGCCCTGCTGCGATGATCGCCAGCGGAGATGCTTACGCTAACTCCATTAAAGACTTCTCTCCATCTATGATGACCGATTTCGGCTTCTTGAGCGATGACGAGATCAAGTCTATTGTCGGTTACATAAAGGATTATCAGGAACCGGTGGCCGAAGTGGCCGTAGATGCTAGTGCTACTTCTGGAGGTACCTCTACATCTGGCACCTTGGACGAGAACGTACTGAGAAATGTATTGATTGCAATTGCCGCCCTGTTGGTGGTGTTGGTCATGATATTGAGCAGCGTGCGTAAATCGCTTACCAAGTTGGTTGATGCTAAAACAGGTGAGACAACGATTGAGCGCGGAACTTGGGGTTCTATTACGCATTGGATGAACACACACCGCGGTTGGACGGGAGTTATTCTCTTGGGCTGCACGTTGGCATTCTTGCGTTGGGGTGTTGGTGTGTTGATGGATGATATAGGGGTGTATCAGGGCTATAAGCCTGAGCAACCGATCGGTTTCTCACACAAGATCCATGCGGGTCAGAACGGTATCAACTGTGTTTACTGCCACACAAGTGCGGAGAAAGGAAAGACCGCTGGCATTCCGTCATTGAACGTTTGTATGAACTGTCACTCTTATGTGAATGAGGGTCCGAGCGGAACAACCGAGATCGCGAAGATCTACCAGGCGTTGGATTACGATTACGATAGCAAGACCTATGGCGATAACCCAACTCCTGTGAAGTGGGTTCGTGTGCACAACCTTCCAGACCTAGCTTACTTCAACCACTCACAGCACGTGGTAGTTGGTAAGATCGAGTGTCAGCAATGTCACGGAGCTGTGGAGGAAATGGGCGTTGCTGAGCAGCACTCTCCACTGACCATGGGATGGTGTGTGAACTGTCACCGTGAGACATCGGTACAGGTTGCCAATAACGAATACTACGAGGATCTACACGAAAGAACACCAGATTGGCATGACGGTAACCCGGTCACTGTTGAGCGTATCGGTGGATTGGAGTGTGCCAAGTGTCATTATTAAGATTAACGAACTAAGATTTTTGGAAAAGCCTCTAACATGAGCAACACCAAAAGATATTGGACAGGGCTGGATCAGCTTCATAACACACCTGAACATCAGGAGAGTTTAGAGAATGAATTCATGCCTGAAGCTACCGCAGAACACCTGTTGGAAAGCGACAAATTGGATGAAGGAACAACCAAGCGTAGAGATTTCCTGAAGTTTTTGGGATTCAGCGTTGGTGCAGCGACCCTTGCGGCCTGTGAAACTCCTGTTATCAAGTCTGTCCCTTACCTGAACAAACCAGAGGAGATCACTCCGGGAGTGGCGAATTACTACGCTTCCACTTTCTTTGATGGAACGGATTACGCCAGCATTCTGGTAAAGACGAGAGAAGGTCGTCCGATCAAGATCGTAGGTAACAAGAATTCTACGCTGACA
>JBJOHR010000255.1:0-22410 GCA_046047575.1 Bacteroidota bacterium
TGCCACCAGAAGGGCTGCGTTGGAAGCAGCATTTGCCTATTATGCTTCCGTCATAGAAGACTTTGGCGTAGCCGATATTGAAATACGTGAATCCTTCTCGGCCAATCCCAATTCCAACCCATTTGCTTTCTCTGCCGCCTATTACTTTGGGTCCAAGGGTTTCAACGACCCCTTTACCAAGGCGCATATGACCACTGGAAATGATCCCTACGGACCTTATCCCGATGGCTACCTCCAGTTTAATTTCCATCCGAATCTGGATTATAACTATGTGGTAAGCGCCAACCCCGGGCAGCAGCAGTACGATTTTTACACCGTGGCCCTGCACGAGATCCTGCATCTGTTGGGATTTACAAGCTACGCCAATGGCAGTGGCGAGTCGGCCGCATCTCCTGATGTGTTCACTTCCTTCGATGAGTTCCTATCCGACTACAATAAGGATGAACTTTTCACCGTAAGTGGTTCGGGTTCCAACACAATGGTGCACAAGCCCGAAGATGGTGCCTTGACCAACAATCAAGTGTGGTTCCAATTGTATGAGGGCCAGCACGCTCCTGTATTCTCGCCTGCCAATTTCAGTGCCTCCAGTCTGGACCATTTCGACAACAGCCGTTCCGACCACGGAGAATACCTGATGCACCCATCGCTCACCAACGGTCATGCCTTTAAACAGTTGCACGAAGATGAGGTGCGTGTTTTAGAACAATTGGGATACACTGTCAATTACAGCGTGGCCACTTCTGTTGACGAGGCCATTACTGAAGGCACTCCGATACAAGTACCATCTGCCCTCTACCCTAATCCAGCCATCAACTCAGAGGCCATTCGCATTGATCTGGGCAATGTGAAAGAGGACGAGGTGCTGGTGATCGTATATGATATGATGGGCCGCCAGTCATACTCAAAGGTCATTATAAACCCAGGACCGGGGCCGGTTACTGCCATAGACCCTTACCACCAGCTAACACCAGGCATGTACATCGTTATAGGTTCTAGTAAGGATGAGCTATTTAACGAGAAGCTGGTCATCAAATAGCCAAATCCGGAGTCAAAGATCTAAGCCCCGATGGTTTCTGAGTTTTGGAACCGCGGGGCTTTTCAATTAAGTATAGCTCCTCACCATGATATCTAAAAAGTATCGAAATGGTCGTGTCGAGAAGAATGATCAGCATCGATGCTCTCTAGGTGTTTAAAGGCCAGGTGAAGATTCCGGTAAATGTCCCCGGCAGTTAAGCTTTCCTTACCAATTATAGAGGCTGCCTCATCTCCAGCCTTACCATGCAACCACACACCCAAAACAGCCGCATCTTCGGGCTCATAGCCTCGGGCCAATAATCCGAGAATGATGCCAGTGAGTACATCGCCACTTCCCGCTGTGGCCATGCCAGGGTTTCCAGTAGAATTGAATAGGATCCGTCCAGCCGGAGTGGTAATAGTAGTATGGCCGCCTTTGAATACCGTTATGACCCCGTATTCTTTAGAGAATCCACTTTGCAGCTCCAAGCGTTCAAAGGAGTTGGTCCAGCCGCCTGCCAAGCGTTCGAATTCTTTGGGGTGAGGCGTTAGAATTGTTCCCTTGGGAAGCATTGATAACCAAGCCTTGTTCTCTGAAAGGATGTTCAAGGCATCAGCATCGAGCACCAAATTGGCTTTGGCATAATTCAGTAGACGCTTGAGTACATTGGCTGTTTCCTTTTCCAGACCGATGCCGGGACCAATGCCAATGGCGTTGAAGGATTCAAGCTCGGGCAGATGGGAGATGAAATACTGATGGGTATCGACCGAACACATTGCCTCCTCAACTCCAAGCTGCATAATATCGAGACCGCACGTTGGAACGTGGGCCGTAACCAGCCCGGCACCCGCACGAAAACAGGCTTTGACAGCTAATTGGGCCGCACCCATCTTTCCTTTTGAGCCTGCCACCATGAGGGCATGGCCGTAGGTTCCCTTGTGTGAGAATTTGGAGCGCGGTTTCAGCAGTTTTCTCAACTCCAGATCATCCACGTACTCATAGGGTGCCTCCATGTCAATCCCAGTTGCCATGAGGCCGATATCGACCACTTTTAAGCTACCAGCCAAGTGGCCGGTTTCGGGTAGTAAAAAACTCAGTTTCGGACAATGGAAGGTCAGAGTATGATCGGCCTTGACTACGCGGTCCAGATCATTATCTCGGTTGTCTTCGGCAAAAAGCCCCGTGGGAATATCTATGCTAATCACTGTATTGGGCAATGAGTTGATCCACATCACTGCTTCGGCAAGAAGTCCATCGAGCGGCCGAGATAATCCTGTTCCGAGTATGGCATCAACTATGGTGACATCTTCAGCCACCTCTGGAAAGTCTTCCGCAGACCGCACATGAATCACCTTAACATCAGACTCCTCAGAAAGGCGGTAAAGGTTCTGAGCCCAATCGGGCGAACCTTCATCCATGTGCTCTAGCACCACCACGGTTACTTCACCCCAATCACTAGGTTCCAATCTGGCCATTACCAGACCATCGCCCCCGTTGTTTCCTTTACCACACACATACACAACAGACACCATTTCTTGGTGAATTTCATCCAAGAGGTAGAATCCCGAAGTGGCGGCTCGTTCCATTAGCTCTATGGAACTGATGGGCTCATTCTCCATGGTGAACCTGTCGAGTTCGCGGAGCTGTTGGGCAGTGAGTATTTTCATTACTTGATGAACTTGCCGTGCAGTTCCAACACCTGCGGAACGAGCAGATGAGAACCATCGTTGTTGATGATAAAGTCGGCCAGTTTGGCCTTATGTTCCTGAGTCCATTGGTTCTTCATACGTTGCAACACCTGCTCCGGGGTGACCCCATCGCGTTTCACCACGCGATCGATCCGCAAATCTTCTGGTGCAATGACCAGAACGCTGAAGTCCACCGCTTGGTATGCTCCGCTTTCAAAAAGTATGGCTGCTTCTTTCAGTACATAGTTGGCATGGTGCTGCTGCTCCAACCATTCGTCAAAATCATATGCCACGGCAGGGTGAACCAAGCTGTTCAATTTGGCCAATCGTTCTTCATTCCCGAACACCTCCTTGGCAAGATAAGCTCGGTCCAATTGGCTGCCCCGGTAGGCCAGTGCACCAAAAGCTTCCAAAATCATCTCTTTGAGAGGGCCTTCTGCCGCCATTAACTGCTTGGCGCGGGTATCGGCATAGTAGACCGGCACACCTAACCGCTCGAAAATTTGGCAAACAGTGGTCTTACCGCTACCAATGCCACCCGTTATGCCCACCACTTTCATTTCTGTACTATGTATTCGACCTGCTCAGGTATGACCCTTACCTGACGGACGGAAATGGGCGATCTGGTCACCTCTACAGAGAGCAGGCGCAACCCTTTGGCATCAATATCCAACCTAACTGTTGCCTGAAACTGGTCGGCTGATATGCGGTCGTATTCCGACAGCGGCACCTGATAGCGCAGCTCCACTTCGCCTGGATATACTTTCACCGAAGCCGCATTTGCAGTTTCCACCGTAACCGGGATCTTAACCATTCCCTCGGTATATTCCTGCACATTAAGCGCTACTTGCACACTCTCCTGGCTGTAGCGCACTACCCGCGAATTGGTCCAACTCACCAAAGGGACCTCGGCCGTTAGGCTTTCATCCAGATTGTTCCAGTTCTGTTTTTCGGTCATTACGAATTCGATCGTATCGAGCGCTTCGCGCAACCCCGATAATACAATGCTTTCCGGCTCGATGGTCGGCTTTTCGGTCATACCATATTGTTTCACAAACGAAATGTCGGCACGTAATCTGACGGGAACGGTTTTGGTAAACAAGGGTCTGAAATGGAGAAAAAGCGTATCAGGCGAAATGCGGAGAATGTCCAGCTGATCGTCTCCCATACTCGTCATTAGGCCTGTTTTTTCTGCTGTCAGCGCATAGTGCATGTTTATTCTATCCTTCCGAATGGATGGCAGCACCGAAGGATTGGCTAGAATGGCAATCTCTACCTTTTCCAGATTCAGCATGTGCCAAAGCAGGTCGAAACCACGGCCTTGCACTTCGGCCTTCACTTCTGCGGTTGGTTCATTCACCAAAAGCATGTTCTCTGGCATGTTCTCGTAAACAACAGGTATGCGCACTTCGTGAACATATTCTTTCGACAGGGAAGTGAGCAACCAGAACAGACCGGAAAGCACCAGGCAGAGAAAGAAAGCAACCGACCTCCGGTTAAGTCTGAGTTTTAGGAATTCTACGATGTTGGTTGCAGCCGAACTGGACATGCAGCCAAATTAGAAAAAGATCAATTGCCCTGTTGAAGGCCTACGCTGTTATCCTTGGATATGGCCGCCTTCTCCATCTTCAATTTCAGGCCTTCGCCTGCATCCAGAACAATGGTGGTTTCCTTTACTTCGAGAACCTTGCCGTGTATGCCACCAATGGTCACTACACGGTCGCCTTTCTTGAGTCCCTCACGAAAAGCCTTTTCCTCTTTCGTCTTTTTCATTTGAGGACGGATGATGAACAGGTAGAATACCACGAACATCAATCCGAACATGAGGATGGTTGACCCACCCTGACCTAATAATTCTTCCATTTTTGTTGTTTAGCTTATTCCGCTACGGGTACTTCAACCATGCCGTTGATGGCAAGCACTTTCGTATTTGGAACCGTGTTGGCTACAATTGTCACCTTCTTGTTCTGTTGACCTGACTTGCCATCGCTGTTGAATACCACATCGATCACACCTTCTTCACCTGGCGCAATAGGCTCTACCGGATATTCTGGAACGGTGCATCCGCAGCTTCCTTTTGCCGAAGTTATGATTAGGTCGGCTTCGCCCGTATTCTTGAATTTGAAGGAGTAGGCCACTTTCTCTCCTTGCACAATAGTTCCGAAATCGTGAACCTCTTTTTCGAATGTAAAAACAGGTGCTGGTCCATTGTTCTCAACGGCAACCGTTTCGCCTTCGGCCGTTGCTGGGTTGTTCACCACTTCTGTGTCCAGATTGCCTTCTGTTTCGGCAGGTTTGTCGGTTCCACAACCGTAGATCATCAAGGTACCAATGAGTGCAAATGCTATCTTTTTCATGTTTAAATAATGTAAAACGTAGGTTCGTTTGGGACGGGCAAAATTACATATCGATGTGGTAATTATCCATTCATCAATCCTTTTCCCATTTTCTTGATCTTTTTCTCAGCTTTGAGTTCAATAAGAAGTTTATCCAGAATTCCGTTAATGAATACATGGCTCTTAGGCGTGCTGTATTCTTTGGCTATTTCAATGTACTCATTCATGGTAACCTTGGTAGGAACCGAATGGATGTTAAGGAATTCGCAAAGTGCCATTTTCATGAGTAGGATATCCGTAGATGCAATCCTATCCAGATCCCAGTTTTCCAGTTTTTCCTCCACCATTTTCTGATACTCGCCATTGTGGGTGGCGGTTTTCCTGAAAAGGTCTAGAACAAATTGCTTGTCTTCTTCCTCGTCTGTGTAAATGGAAGGCAGCGGGCCTCCGGAATCGTCATCCTGTTTGAAGTCTGAAATGGTGCGGACCACCATGGCACTCACCTGTTCAAAGTCGTTGACCCAAAACATGCTCTTCTCCTCAAAAATGGATTGCAGATGTTCATTCACCAGCAGATACTCTTCGTACAGTTTATAAACTATCCTACGCTCTTCCTTGTAGGTTGGCTGTGGTCCGTTCATGTACTCAACGAATTCTTCCGACTCTTTGAACGTGCCATAGATCCTCCGTATGAGCTCTAAATGTTCTGCCCAGCTGATCTTTCTGGCCGCCACCTGTTTCTGCAACTGCGGATTGTTCTTCAACTGCAACAGTACACGGTTTTCTAAGAAACGGAGATTGGGATTCAAGTCTGCCTCGGAAGGCATCATCTTGTTCTTGGCCTCATCTATCTGTCGGGCAGCAAAGGTGTGAATTTCGGTAAGGAGCGAAAGTTGGTGAATGTATAGGTCGTAGATCTTATCTAAACTGAGTTTAAGTAGCTTTTCGCCAACGGCCAATTCAGCCCCTCCCGAACGCTGATAGGCAAACAACGCCTGCATAACCTTAACCCTCAAGTGCCTTCTACTCAACATTACCTAAAGAACCTTTTATCCAACCTCCTGTTATGCTTCTTTACCGCGGCAATCAACCATTGAAGTTTGAACATTGACGCGGTCAAACATTCCTAACTTTGCGCAAAAGTATGGTAATTTTTCACACACGGTCGGGCAAGTGCTGAGGGGGCGATAGATGCGGGCATTATCTCATTTGAACAAGTATTTCTGGCGTTACCGAACACGGTTTCTATTAGGAGTACTGTTCGTTACCATCAGTAATATTTACGCCATTCTTCCACCTAAGATCGTGCGCATCACCTTCGATCTGCTGCGTGAGGTCAGCTATCTCTCACACCACTTCAAGAACACTCCTTTTGAGGTCATAGAAAAAGAGACCTTCGTTGGTGTGTGGGTTTTCTTTGGTGGAATCATCGTGGCCACGGCCCTCTTGAAAGGAGTCTTCATGTTCCTGATGCGGCAGACCATTGTGGTAATGAGCCGCTTGATTGAGTTCGATCTGAAAAACGAGATATACGATCATTATCAAAGCCTGTCATTGGCCTTCTTTAAGCGCAACAACACTGGCGACCTCATGGCCCGCATTACCGAAGATGTGAGCAAGGTGAGAATGTACCTTGGTCCGGCATTGCTCTATGCCCTGAACTTGGCGGTGCTGTTCGTGCTTGTCATTTACAACATGCTGGAAGTGAGCCCCGTGCTTACGGCATATGTGCTAGCACCGTTACCCATTCTGTCGTTCACCATTTACCATGTGAGCCGCATGATCAACATTCGAAGTGAACAGGTGCAGAGACAACTCAGCGCACTGAGCACCTTTGTTCAAGAAAGTTTTGCAGGCATACGCGTGCTAAAGGCCTATGCAAAAGAGAAGACCTGGGAAGCGGCTTTCAATAAGGAAACAGAACATTACAAGGAAACTTCGCTAGAACTGGTGAGAATAAATGCCCTGTTCTTTCCCACAACGCTGATTCTCATCGGATTGAGCACCATTTTAACCGTGTATATCGGTGGCAAACAGGCTATGGCAGGAGAAATAACCACGGGTAACATTGCAGAATTCATCATCTACATCAACATGTTGACCTGGCCCGTGGCTGCGATCGGTTGGATAACGAGCATCGTTCAACGTGCGGCTGCCTCTCAAACTCGAATCAATGAGTTTCTCAGTACAGAACCAGAGATCATCAACTCAAATTCCGCTCCTTCCAACATAGGCGGAACCATTGAATTCAAACAGGTGGAATTCGTGTATCCGGACAGTGGTATCAGGGCTCTGAATGACGTTTCGTTCCGCGTTAAACAAGGCGAAAGCCTGGCAATTTTAGGAAGAACTGGAAGCGGGAAATCAACCATTGCATCGCTCCTGACAAGAACCTATGATGCCTCTGCCGGTCAAGTACTCATTGACGGAACACCGATACAAGAGATCAATCTGCATTCACTCAGATCGAACATCGGGTATGTGCCTCAGGATGTGTTCCTTTTCTCCGAATCCATTAAGAACAACATTGCTTTCGGTGTAGCTGACGATACCACGGACGAGGCCGTTCATAAAGCTGCCCGCCAAGCCGACATCTACCATAACATCGTTGACTTTCCGATGGGTTTTGAAACACACATTGGTGAGAGAGGAATCACCCTTTCTGGTGGACAGAAGCAACGGATATCCATTGCGCGCGCAATCATCCGTGACCCTCAGATACTCATCTTTGACGACTGCCTTTCTGCGGTAGACACCGAAACGGAAGAGAAGATCCTCGGTCATCTTAAAGACCTGATGAAAGGTAAGACCACCGTCATTATCAGTCATCGCGTTTCCTCTGTAAAACATGCCGACCAGATCATTGTACTCGACAGAGGTTCCATCATAGAACAAGGTGATCACGAAACCCTTCTGAAGCAGGAAGGCGCGTATCATTCTCTATACCAGAAGCAGCTACTGGAAGAAGACCAACGGAATTCCGCTTAAGTTCCTCGACCAAGGTCATATTTCTTTCGACAGAAACATTTATATATTTGATGTATTGATGCATCTAAAAAGAACCTGAGCAGATGGATGGACAGGACATGAACAAGCGGGAAGACATCTTCTCTAAGCCGGTAAGAGCAGGTAAAAGAACCTACTTTTTTGACGTTAAAGCTACCCGCGGAGATGATTATTATCTAACGATAACGGAAAGTAAAAGACGCATTGACGATGGTGGTAAATTCCATTATGACAAGCACAAACTGTTCTTGTACAAAGAAGATTTCGAGAAGTTTGCTGAGGGACTGAACGATGCTATCCGCTTCATAAAGGGAGAGAAAGGCGAAGACTACGGCTCCGAAGTGGAAGATGATGAAACCAATGATGAAGAAGCTGAGCCTGCGGTTGCCAGACGTGAATCAGACTACAGTACAGACATTAGTTTTGATGACCTGGACGATGATGACAAGTAACTGATGAAGAACCGGCCGAACAAAAAGCCTCCAGAATTTTGGGGGCTTTTTTATGCCAAAAAGTAAAGGTCGATAATTACGAGTATGAAGTAGGGTACTAGGCCTCCTGCTCCAGCATAATCTTTGGCAATACGCTGCCCGAAGAAAAGCATGACAAGAGATATGGCACTTATCAATGTTCCCAAAAAAGCGAAGCAGTAAGTTTTATACAACAGCACTTCAACCGCTCCAACTACGGAAACAATACCAGCGGTTATTTCAAAAAGTGTTAACGTTCCCAACAATGGAGGAACAACTCCAGCAAGAAAGGAATTGGCAAAATGGCCTTTCAACCATTCCAAGTTTCCTTTCCAATCCAACACTTTATCTAAACCAGATTGGATGAATAGTATGGCCAAAAAAGCTGAAACCAGCACCTGGACCAGCCACATTCCTTGCAATGGCACCACCAAACTGCACTCTGATATTAAACAGGTTAGCATGCTAGAAAGATAGGAATCCTTTGAGTTGACGTTCGATCTCTGCTTCAAGCACTGAGCTTACAATCTCACCCTCTTTGGAAATTGTCTGATTAACCTGCGAGAGATAAACCTTTTTGCTATAAACCTCCGAACCTAGATAATGTAAAATGCCGGTAAGGTGATCCAAGCCTCGCACATTGCCTCCACGTCCGCTTGCCAGACCCATCAACGCTACTTTCTTTCCAGCCCAATCAAATTGATCACAGGCATCCATGAAGAATTTCAGATAGCCCGGAAAACCACCGTTGTACTCTGGAGTCACGAAAATCAACTTGTGCACCTCACGAATGTACCGCTTCACAACCGCTTCAAACTCAGGTACGTTCTTGCCATAATTGCTATCCTGAATCCACGAAGCTTCCACTTCTTTAAGGTCAAGAATTTGGCATGGTTGGCCTAACGAAACCAGAATATCAAAATAAAGCTGCGCCACCTTGCGAGTGTTGCTGTCAGGTCTGTTGGTAGTGCAAATAATGGTAATCATTTCTGAGTCTTGCTAGACAGTTGATCCAGGAAGTTCATGTCCTTCAGGATCAGCCCTTTTCCGAGGTAAAAAATATCGTCTGAACGCACATTATCCAGATAACTGACCGTCTTCTCAAACAGGGCCATTCCCAAGTAGTAAAGGTCATCGGTAATGATCTTGTCCAATTCCTTTTTATTACCCGTGATAAGCGCCTGTCCTAGAAAATATACATCATCGTGATTGATGAATGAAAGCGTCTTTACGTTTCTGAAGTAGATGGACTTTGAGAAATAATAGAGGTCATCGTCCTGAATATTCTGCCATGCAGATGTATCGCCAGTGAGCATGATATAGCCAACATAGTGAAGGTCATCCCCAGAAAAAAAGGTGCTGTCCTGAGTTGCTTTGGGTTCGGCAAATGCCATAGCCACAACCACCACGAGGCAAAACAAGGTGGTGGCTATGTATCGCAGTTTCTTCACTCAGTAAATTCTTTCAGCGTGGCGGTTATAATGGAAATGCATTCGCGCAATTGCGATTCTGTCATTACCAACGGAGGTGCAAATCGGATAATGTTTCCATGTGTGGGCTTTGCCAAAAGTCCGTTAGATGCCAAACGAAGGCAAATGTTCCAAGCGGTTTTGCTTTCTGGTGTATCGTTGATAACAACGGCATTGAGCAAGCCTTTGCCACGTACCAATTTTATCAGGCCATTTTCTGCGACCACCTTCTGCATTTCGGCACGGAAAATCGCACCAAGACGTTCGGCATTCTCTGCCAATTTCTCATCCTTAACCACTTCCAGAGCTGCCATTGCCACTTTACACGAAAGCGGATTGCCTCCAAAAGTCGAGCCGTGTTCTCCAGGCTTTATGCACATCATCACTTCATCATTCGCCAAAACGGCAGAAACTGGCAATACCCCACCAGAAAGCGCCTTACCCAAGATAAGAATGTCGGGTCGAACTTCTTCATGGTCTACGGCAAGCAATTTACCGGTACGCGCTATTCCGGTCTGAACTTCATCTGCAATCAACAGCACATTGCTGTCTGTGCAAAGGTCTCTGGCGGCCTGTAGATAGCCCGTATCAGGCACAAAAACACCAGCTTCTCCCTGTATCGGTTCCACCAAGAATCCAGCAACATCAGGGTCTTTAAGTGCATTCCGAAGTGCGTCAATGTTGTTGTAAGGAATGGTAATGAAACCAGGTGTATATGGTCCAAAATTGTTCCTCGCGTCTGGATCGTTTGAAAATGAGACGATAGTGGTCGTACGACCATGGAAGTTGCCATCGCACACAATGATCTTGGCAGTTTCCGGCTCCAATCCTTTCCTTTCGTAGGCCCACTTCCTGCAAAGCTTTATGGCTGTTTCAACACCTTCAGCACCGGTGTTCATAGGTAGCAGTTTGTCAAAACCAAAAAACTTGGTTGCGTATTCCTCAAACTCACCCAAAACATCATTGTAAAAGGCTCGGCTGGTAAGCGTCAGCTTTTGAGCTTGGGTTGTTAGAGCTTGAAGGATCTTTGGATGACAATGTCCTTGATTGACAGCAGAATAGGCAGAAAGGAAATCGTAGTAACGCTTTCCGTCCGTATCCCAAACAAACACTCCTTCGCCCTTTTCCAGCACTACCGGTAGTGGATGGTAGTTGTGAGCACCGTATCTATCCTCCTTATCGATCACAAGTTGTGCGCGTGTCGATACCTGCAAAAACTCTTCCGTTACCATAGTTTAATTCTGATGATTCATTCTTCGCATCGAACCGATCGAGCAGCGTACAAATATATCAATTGCCTAAGGGCACAAATTGTTCTGGTAGCGCGTTGGTTAGGTTGCGACCGGAAAAAACGGCTATTTTTGCGCAACCTTGCCCAGGTGGTGAAATTGGTAGACACGCTAGCTTGAGGGGCTAGTGACCGTTAGGTTGTGCTGGTTC
Source organism: Bacteroidota bacterium (assembly GCA_046047575.1). Lineage (GTDB taxonomy): Bacteria > Bacteroidota > Bacteroidia > UBA10329 > UBA10329 > UBA10329. The sequence goes on from JBJOHR010000255.1 coordinate 11,425, forward strand.
GAGTCCAGTCTTGGGCACATTCAAAACATTGAATAGAATGGCGAGAAAATTGGTAGGTGAAGTAAGCATGAGAGCTCTCTTGGTCCTACTTACGTTTTTCAGCCTGAACGCCATAGCTCAAGAAGTTAAAGTCGGAGATTACTTTAACAACGTAGGAAGCCTACGGAATGCATCGAGCGAATGGCAGACCAATTCCTTTCCGCTTAAACTGGTGTTGATGTACACCAATGGAAAGACCACGATTAATGGAAATGCCATGTTTTTCCTAATTGAAGGAGACAAGGAGACGGGCCTTGAACCTGATGAGGAGAAGATCGTGGTTGGACAGGGCCGTAGTTGGGCCGCGTTCAAGTACGATTTTACTGTTCCCGGCAATTACACGATCACTACGTTCGACCGTGAACACACAAAGCTGGCGTCTACAACTATCCATATTGAAGGACCCAAAAAGGTGGTCGAACAACCCAAACCGATAGTAAAGGAGACAGCGGAGGTCAAACAGCCTGCTCCGGTAGCTGAAAAAAAGCCTGAACCTGCAGCAGAGTTGAAGGAGGAACCGAAAACGGAAAAGGTAGACACGAAGAAAGCTGCGCTGACGAAAGAGGAAATTCTTGAGAACGCACCAGAGCCCGTGTTCGTGGAATCGGTTATCAAAGAAGAGCTTACGGAAGAGGAAAAGGAAACACTGGTGTTTGAGAGCTTTTACATGGCCTTCGGCCGCTCAGTGCAAAGCGGGATGTTGATGGGGCAAAACGAAAAGTTCAAAGGTGTTCCTGGAGGGGTTGATCTGCAGGCTCAGTTCTCAAACAATGAAGGATTTGGTACGGAGACCGTTGCTGTGGAAGTTTGGTTCAAGGCTTCGGGCACGTCCGATTATTCTGAATTGGTAAAGGAACTAACAGTTCCGTTGGCCAAGAACGCAACACAGGCTCATTTCCCTCTCAACCTGAGAGATAGGGGCAGTTATAAAGTGTCGTTATATACAAGTGGCGAAGACGCAGTTTGGATCGGTTCCAGCTACGTGTCCATCTACTAACATCACTGTTTCAGTACGCAGGTAACATTTGCCGTGTCGCGATACGTGATGCATGTGGCGAAGTAACCTGATTCCTGCGCTCCTGTTTCCCAAGATGTTTCCACACTATCGGTAAACGCCATATCACCGCACAAAACACCAGAATTGGCCGTGCCGATGCCGGTGTTCACATAACATTCAATACAGTTGTACTCGGCACGTAAGCGGGTTTCTTCCTCCTCAACCTTTTTATCCGTTCCACAGAATTCATCCAACGTACCGATAATGTCTTGAGATTGCTTCAGACGTATCTCGCACTCTACGCATTTGGTGCAAGCGCTTAGCGTAACCGCAAACATGAATATGACGGGGATGCTACGCATCAGTTCATGCTCACCATCCACCCGAATCGGTCTGCGACCCTGCCATATCGGATTTCTTTCAACGCTTCAGCAATACGCTTGGAATATTGCCTTTCAGCTATGGGCGGAAGCACCATATCCTCACCTTGATAACCGATCAACTCGATAGGTGCTATTGTTGCGGCCGTACCTACACCGAATGCATCTTTAAGTTGGCCACGTTGGTATGCCACTTTAATCTCGTCTACGCTAATACGCCTTTCCTCCACTTCTATCCCAAGGTCTACCGCCAACTTGAGCACACTGTCACGAGTAATTCCCTGAAGGATGGTGTCACCGGTTGGTGGGGTGATCAATGAGTCTCCTATCTGAAACATCACATTCATGGTTCCACTCTCTTCAATGAACTTATGTTCAAAGGAGTCGGTCCAAAGTATCTGATGATAACCTTTCTGCTGTGCCAATCTGGTAGGATAAAGCGCTCCTCCATAATTGCCTCCGGCCTTGGCAGAACCTGTACCTCCTTTGGCGGCCCGTGTATAATGGTCTTCCACCATTACCTTGAGAGGAGTGGTATAATAGGGTCCAACGGGTCCGGTGAACATGACACAGCGGTATTTCTCTGAAGGTTTTACGCCAAGAAATTCATCTGTAGCGAACATGAACGGTCTGATGTATAGAGCTGATTCCTGATCCTTCGGAACCCACTGCTCATCAATTCTGATCAGCTCCTTCAACGCCTCCATCATCAGGTCTACTGGAATTGTAGGCATGCACATTCTCTCAGCCGAACGGTTAAGTCGCATAAAATTGTCTGTTGGCCGGAACATCATTATTTCACCGCTTGTGTTCCTATACGCCTTCATTCCTTCAAAGATGGTCTGGCCATAGTGTAAGCCGAGCATGGCGGGATAAAACGACATTCCAGCATATGGTATGATCCTGAACTCGCCCCATTTCCCATCCTTAAAATCGGCAACGAACATATGGTCGGCAAACTCCCTACCGAACGGGATATTATTGAAATCGACTTCTTGGATTCGCGAATGCGCTACCCGCTCAATCTTGATATTCATTATTTCGCTCTCCATTGTTTCATGATCTGAGAATCGTTCTCAAAATAAGAAAACGAGTCTGGTTTTATTTAGCGAAGGTCGGCAATACTCAATGAACAAGCAACCGCTTGATATGCTTAGAGCCATCTATGATCACTTCGCACATGTAAACTCCTTTCGCTTGCGATAAATCAATCTGATTTACGCCTGCTCTGAGTTGCAAATTGTTTTCAACAAGCGCTCCTTGCAAATTGTAAATATTCATGTTGCATTTTTTGCAGTCAAGTGGTATTGACACTTCGAAACTACCTGAATTAGGGTTTGGATAGAGGGATACCGCTTGCCCTTGACTGTTCTCATTCATTCCCATTCCCTCTAGAACCTTGAAAAGATCAAATCCACCTTCAACCAGGTGTCCAGGGTCAGCGTCCTGAACTTCGATGATCATTCTCATCTGATCCGTAATAGCAATCTGCCCATCTAGGAAAAAACTAGCATTGGTCCAATCTCCATTGGTTGGCGACAAAGACCCTAGTGTTGCAGTCGTACTTCCATTGGACACTTTGATCACATAACTGTCATTTGGACTTCCGCTCCCACCGGCATTGAAGAACCAGTAATAAAAACTGAATACGGGAGAACTATTGCCTGTGAGATCCATGATCGGAGATGTAAGAATGGTCACTTCATCATCCACATCATCGTTTCCTGCAGTGCCTCCACTGTTACCAGTTATGTAAGCTTCCAGACCACAGTCATCTTCGGCATCTTCCCCTGGGTTGGAAATGCTGGCATCGAAGGTTGTTTGTATCGGCTCGCCCCTTTCCCACAATCCTGCACCGGCATCTCCCGAAACGGTCCAACCCATATCGAGCGCAAAGTCATCGTAGTATCCTTTTTCCAATTCAAAATCGATATTGGAATCATTTTCAGTGACCGAAACGGTCATGCATTTGGTCACGTATCCCCACGCTGCTACCGTAACCTCGTACTCGCCCGCAAAGAATGCGTTGTCGAGATAGTTTCCGTCCATATCGGAAGTAAAATCAATATCAAAGAAGTTGTTCACGAACCTTACCGTGGCGCCCTCAATTGGCGAATTGGTTCCTTCCTCCGTCACCAGACCAGATAAGGTAAACGAAATCTCGGGTACCAACTGGACATCGAGCAACTCTACCTGACCATTGATCAACTCCACATTGGAGATGGTCTGGCTGAGATAACCTCCCTTCTGAAACGATACCTGATACGTACCAGCAGTGGCTGTACCCGTAGCGTAGGTGCCAAAAATGTCTGTCAACTCATTCAGGTTTGCTCCTAGCACCACTATTTGAACATCGTTCAGTGGTGTTCCCGTTCCGAATTCGGTTACGGTTCCTTCTAGGCGTGCCGCACGAGTATATTGTGGTCCCACCACAAAGAGACCTTCTTCGATGTCCGCTATCAGAATATTTCCCGAAGGAAGATAAGGCCATGCTCCCCAAGACCCGTTGAACCCACCACCAGATAGCGGACTGGAATCGAAATACCCCGTTAGGACAATATTGGAAGGGTCAGAAACATCATGAATGGTCAAACCATCCCGATAATGCGAGGTAATTACATAATCGTTCATGAAATGAGCATTGTGCGGTATCACATTCTCAGAAAGCGGATGTTGCACTTTATCGGTCTCCACCACATTCTGAAGGTTGCTCATATCATAGCCCGCTATGAAGCCGCTTTCAACCTCATCTGTAGTGTAGCAGAATGCGTTGTCGTCCGATGGCCATACATTGTGAGCAAACACACTGGGCGTGATCCAATTGGCCAATACCACGGGATTGGAAGGTGTTGACACATCTATGAGGAATGTCCCTGCCTCCAAACATGCGGCCCAAAGCGTGTCGCCCCTCACAAAGCCATCGTGGATGTAATGGGTGTTCCAAACACCAAGCTCTACGGGTGCCATCGGAGTAGAAATGTCAAGAATGATCACCCCATCGATGTTGTTAGATCCGAAAATGTAGGCCTTATCATTTTCCGTATCGATGAACATGTTGTGAGCTGAACTCCAAGGTATGTTGGTGCCTGTGTAGAGTGTTGTCGGAAGGTTTGTGCTTCCTGGAAGCGGGCTCATATCCACTATGAGAAGACCACCACCACCTTCGGTAACACAATAGGCATGACCGTTGTGATAGAATGGATCGCGCCAGATGGATGATGCACCTTGCTCAAAGTAAACCTCTGTCGGGTTGGTTGGGTCTTGCACATCAACAATGGAAAAACCATTGTTCACCCCCACTAACGCATACTCGCGACCGTTATGCAAAGCTCCGCGGACTTCGCTCAAGTTCAGCGAATAGCTTAAATGACCAAGTTGCGTGGTATTAAGGGTGGTCTGCGACTGAGCCACAACATTGAATCCACACACCAAGGCTAAAGTGAGAAGGTTTTTTAGGCTGTTCATCTTATTTGAGAATTGACTGCAAATGAACGGTTTTACCAGCGTCAAGTTGTCGTAGCTATGACGCCAATAACAACAATATTGTCTCGGTCAGTCTGTGTTCAAACAATTACGACATCGGTAGCCAGACCTTAAGGCAAATCCAACATCATTGAAGAGCCTTATCCAGCGCTAGGTTGATGATCCTTGCCGCTTCAGCAATTTCGTCATCCGAATGTGCCGCGCTCACAAACCCTACCTCATACCCAGATGGACCGATGTAGAAACCATTATCTAACAGTGCGTGATAGAACTTGCGGTAAATGTTCATGCTTTCCGGGTCGATCTCTGCTGAGCTGCGAATGCTCGGTCGGTCGCTGAAAGCAATCCAGTAAATGGAGCCTACGGAGAACATTTTCACCTTGAAATCTTTCTCCTCTACATGTTCCAAAACAGCCGAAACCAGTTTTTTGGTCTTCTTTTCCATGGATGGATAGAAATCAGGTTCGAGCAATTGCTCCAAAGCCGCTTTGCCAGCAGCCATGGCAACTGGGTTTCCACTCAGCGTTCCTGCCTGATATACAGGCCCGAGCGGGGCAATGGAATTCATGATCTTTTCGCTTGAGGCGAACGCCCCAACTGGCATTCCTCCTCCGATGATCTTTCCTAAAGTGATAATGTCGGGTTTTATGTCGTACAACCCAGCAGCACCTTCAAACCCAACCCGGAAACCGCTGATCACCTCATCAAAAATGAGCAAGGCACCTTCGTCTGAACACACCTCGCGCAATGCCCTGAGGAATTTGCCGTCCTGAAGCAACAATCCGTTATTGGCCGGGATCGGTTCTATGATGACGGCCGCAATGTCGTTCTTGAACTGCTCGAACGCGTCCTTCACCGCTTCGATGTCATTGAGCGCAACGACAACGGTTTCGTTCACAAAACTCTGAGGCACTCCGGCCGAACTGGAATTTCCGAAAGTCACAAGACCCGACCCAGCTTTCACCAAAAGCGAATCCACATGGCCGTGGTAGCAGCCTTCGAACTTGATGATCTTGTTTCTTCCGGTGTAACCACGTGCCAAACGAATAGCGCTCATCACGGCTTCCGTTCCCGAACTCACAAAACGGATCTTCTCCACGTATCTGTGATTACTCAGAATGAGTTCGGCCAGCTCATTTTCCTGCACTGTGGGCGCACCGAATGAAGTGCCTTCTTTCACGGCAGCGATGATCGCATTCTCGACCTTCTCATTGGCATGACCGAGGATCAACGGACCCCACGAGGCGCAGAAGTCGATGTATTCGTTTCCATCCGCATCCCAAACGCGGCTGCCCTTTCCTTTGGTGATAAAGCGAGGTGTTCCGCCCACGCTTCCAAATGCCCTCACAGGACTATTGACCCCCCCAGGGAAAAGTGTTTTTGCTTTCTCAAAATGTTGTTCCGATCTTTCTATACTCATGGATCTTTAATTGGGGCGGCAAAAGTAAGATTCAAAGATCGGCCTATGAATATGGAAGACGAAAAGTGCATTGAAAGACCAATCCAAGCATTCAGCGTGGCAGAACGGCCACCTTCAACTGTCCTTCCTACCTATATTCGCGCCTCAATCCAAACCACATGCTAAGACACAAGGCCGATATCCGCACACTTCTTTACATGGTGGTGACCACGCTCATTTTCGCCTATCAATGGAATGCTGGCTTTGCCGATTTTGGCGTTTGGAACCTACTTCTTTACATCGTTTACCTGCATTTTGCTGTGGCCGTTTCGGTCATCACACACAACCACAATCACCTTCCTGTTTGGCACAACAAAACGCTCAATCTGCTCACCGATTGGTGGCTTACGGTGTTCTACGGCATCCCGATCTTCACATGGATACCGACCCACAACAGCAATCACCATCGGTACACCAACAAGCTAGGTGACAGTACGGCCACCTATCGGAAAACCGAACTGAACAACCTTTTCACCTTTGTTAGCTACCCAGGAATGAGCAGCTATTATCAGATCACCGAAGGCATCATTCCGTTCATGAAAGAGCTGAAGCAAAAGGACAACAAACGCTATTGGCAATACCTCACTCAGTGCTTTGTGCTGGTGGCATGGTGGGCGTTCTGGTTCGCTATCGATTGGCAGAAGGCCATCGTTTTTGTGATCATTCCGCAGCAGGTTTCGGGCTATATCGTGCAGATCTTCAATTATGTGCAACACGTTCATGCCGATGAAGAATCGGATTTCAATCACTCACGGAATTTTATGGGCGTCAACTTATTTCTGTTCAACAACGGCTATCATACCGTTCACCATCTGAAAGCAGGAATGCACTGGAGCGAAACGCCAAAATACCATGCTCAAGTGGTGGATAAGATCAATCCCGAACTGATTGAAAAGAGCTTTTGGGGCTATGTGATCCGCACTTATGTGATTGCCGCCATCTGGCCGAAATACCGGTCAAGATCAATGCGGTTGGAACGTATTTCGCGTCAGCAGGAAACAAAACCAAGCCCTGAACTCAGCACCGCTGAAGCATAAAAAAAGACCTTTCTGAAGTTCACCACTCCAAAAAGGTCTTCGACAAGTTCAAACCCGACTCTTAAACGAGTTTTTTCTCCTTGATGCCGTAAAGATCGGCCCACAAGCCAGTGTAAGTTCTATCGTGACGTATAGGGTTCGAAAGATCGGCACGCAACCCGCTTTGTCGGTCGGTGATGTATCGGTTCCTGTCCGTTCTATCCAGATTCTTGTGTGCCGTGATGCTCCAGCAGGTTGAGTTGCCTTGTGCGGCCACATCCACGCTCCATCGTAGGAACAACTGCCAAAGTCGGAACCAGCGCTCACCATACTTTTCCTTCACATATTCCTCATTTCGCATCCAGTTGTAATACCAATGGTGAATGGTGTGCGAATAGTGAATTCCGATATTCTCAACGTGCGCCACTTCGAAATTGGCGTTCTGCAACGATTCCACCAGGAATGCCAGCGGAGTAGAAGCATCGGCACCCGGAAAGATATTCTCGCTCATGAACAGACCCCAGATCAGATCCTGCCAGTGTTCGCCTTTCTTGAAAAGACCCGGATTGGCCCTCAGGCCCGCCTGCTGAATGTAGAACATGCCGTCATCCTCCAACTTGTCGTAGATCATCTTGATGAATCCACCGAACTTCCGGATACCCACGTGTTCGCCCATTTCAAGGCACGTGATTTTGTCCCATTTCTGTCCCGAAGGAATATCGCGGTAATCTTTGCGGAGGATCTGGGCCTTGTCGCTCACACCGAAATCCTTGATCTGCTGCGTTCCCCAATCCACACCGTCCTGAGCAAGTGTCACACCCGTTCCGGTGGTTCCGTAGTTCTTGGCGGCATAGGCCACAAGCGTTCCCCATCCACAACCGATGTCGAGGTGGCGATCGCCTTGCTTCATGAACAATTTGTTGCACACCATCTGCATCTTGCGGTCCTGCGCCAGTTCGAGCGATTCGGTCTTGGTATCGTAGAAGAAGCCGCTGGTGTAAACCATCCGCTCGCCAAGGAAACAGGCGAAGAAATCGTTCCCACGGTCGTAGTGTTCGCGCACAATGCGTTCGTCCTGACTTTTGGAATGGATCAACACTTCGGGAATGAAACGTGAAACGAAGAAATTGATGTGGTGAGCCGTCAAACGATAATCGAAATAATCGTTACGCACCTTCATGAATTCTTCAAAATCACCGTTTATATCCACATCTCCGTTCAGAAAATCTTGAACGAAATGGCCAAAAGATGGCTTGTTTCCTTTCTTGTAGCGCGAACGCGTGGCATCCGTTTTTGGAACGATGAAATCGAGGGCTGTTTGGGTCATATTCGGTTTTGGTTTAGTTTGAACGTGGCGAATGTAACCGAATTATTTTGCCTTTTACGGACGGTATTGCACTGGAACGGTCATTGTCGGAACAAAGACAGGCTTATGCGATATGACGTTTCCCATCCTTCATTTCCCGAATTACCTTTGGCCCCATGCAGTTCGAAAATTCAAAAACCTTCGCCCAAAAACTCGATGCGGAAGACCCGCTTCGGGAATACCGTAACCGTTTTCATCTCCCGAAATTGAACGGAAAAACGGCCACGTATTTCTGTGGCAACTCTTTGGGCTTGGAACCGAAAACCGCCAAGGATTTCGTCAATCAGGAGTTGGATGATTGGGCGGAATTTGCAGTGGAAGGACACTTCCACGCCAAAACGCCTTGGTTCAGCTATCAGGATATTTTTCCCGAAAAACTGAGCCAGTTGGTTGGGGCTCAGCCGAAGGAAGTAACCGTGATGAACGGCCTGACCGTCAACCTGCATTTATTGATGGTTTCATTCTATCGCCCAAGAGGAAAACGTTACAAGATCATCTGCGAGGCGAAGGCATTCCCAAGCGACCAGTACGCACTGGAAAGTCAGGTCCGGTTTCATGGGTATGAACCCGAAGACGCCATCATTGAGATTGCTCCTCGACAAGGTGAGGACCTCATCCGTGAGGAAGACATTCTGAAAGCCATTGAAGAAACGGGCGATGAATTGGCGTTGGTCATGTTCGGTGGGGTGAACTACTACACAGGGCAGGTTTTCGATATGAAAACGATAACCGAAGCAGGACACAAAGTCGGGACGCAGGTCGGGTTTGATCTGGCGCATGCCGCTGGAAACATTCCGTTGCAATTGCATGACTGGAATGTGGATTTCGCCTGCTGGTGCAGCTACAAATACTTGAATTCCGGCCCGGGAAATGTGTCTGGTATGTTCGTTCATGAGCGCCATTGCAACAATCCTGAATTGCCACGTTTTGCAGGTTGGTGGGGTAATGATCCTGACACGCGTTTCCGAATGGAACCCGGTTTCCATCCTGCCGAAGGCGCCAGAGGTTGGCAGTTGAGCAACGTTCCTGTTTTCGGGATGGCAGTTCACAAGTCTGCGCTTGATATTCATGCAGAAGTGGGCATGCAAAAGCTGCGCGAAAAGAGCCTGAAACTCACAGGTTATTTGGAGTTTCTGATTGATGAATTGAACTCGAAAGACGTTCGCATCATTACACCAAGAAATCCCGAACAGCGCGGTTGTCAGCTTTCACTATATGTAGACAAGGAAGCAAAGAAATTGCATCAAGCTCTATTGGACAATGGAGTGGTCACCGATTACCGCGAACCGAACGTGATACGTTTAGCGCCTGTTCCGCTCTACAATTCGTTCGAAGATGTTTGGACGTTTGTGGAGGTGCTCAGGAAGCATTTGGCCTAACCGCAAAGACGCCGAGAAGGCGCAAAGAGCGCTGAGATTAAAATCAGTTCTTTGTGATCTTCGCGAAAACTTTGCGCCTTTGCGGTTAAATCATGCTCATTCACTCCTTTCAAACAGAACTCCTTGAAGCTGGCTGCGATGAAGCCGGTCGCGGTTGTTTGGCCGGACCCGTGGTTGCCGCTGCCGTCATCCTCGATCCTGAAAAACCGATCGCAGGTTTGAACGACAGCAAACAGATCAACGAGAAAACCAGAGAATTGCTCCGTCCCGAAATTGAAGCAAAAGCACTGGCCTGGGCTGTGGGAATTGTTTCCAACGAGGAGATCGATCGCATCAACATACTTAAGGGAAGTTTTGTGGCCATGCACCGCGCGTTGGACCAACTCAAACCCAAAGCGCAGTTCATCATTGTGGATGGCAATCGGTTCATTCCCTATAAAAAGTTGAAGCACGAGTGCATTGTGAAAGGCGATGGCAAGTACCAGAACATTGCTGCGGCTTCCATTTTGGCAAAAACGCACCGGGATGAGATCATGCGAAAGCTGCATGAACAATACCCGCATTTCGGTTGGGACCGGAACAAAGGCTATCCGACCAAAGAGCACCGTTTGGCCATCCGCCAGCACGGCCCGACTGAATGGCACCGCATGAGTTTCCAATTGCTTCAACCCGAACTTCCGTTTTCCGAGTAATGAGATTCCTCAAAAGATTCCTCCTCATACCGCTTTCCATCATTCTTCTGCTGGTAGGCGCCATCTTTCTATACATTCAATTCGCGGCAAGGAGTTTTTCGGAGAAGGAAGTTGCCGAGATCCGCAATGCGCTGCAAAATCCGTTGCAGGAAATGGTGGGCGAAGAAGGTTATGC
>JBJOHR010000256.1:0-45414 GCA_046047575.1 Bacteroidota bacterium
CTGAAGACCGCGGCCATTTTCGGGGCACCGTCCATTGCGGCCGTTTACTTCTCCAGAAAAGTGCTGGTACCTGCCATTCCTGACGAGATCATGACAATGGGCGATTTCCTGCTGACGAAGAACATTGCCATCATGGTGTTGTTCGCCATTCTGATGATAGCCGCCTCCTACAGCATGATCAGACCAAGCAAGAACGATTCAAGCACTGGTGGGGTTGTCAGGTATAATTATCCCATCATTCTGTTGGAAGGCCTTGCAGTGGGCACGCTTACCGGAATAGTGGGCGCGGGTGGAGGTTTTCTCATCATTCCGGCATTGGTCATCTTTTCGGGTCTTTCCATGAAACTGGCAGTGGGCACATCGCTGCTCATTATTGCGGTCAAATCGCTCATCGGCTTTGTAGGCGATGTGCAGAATTACAGCATCGATTGGGGTTTTCTGCTGGCCTTCGCGGGCGTGGCCGTAGTTGGGATCTTCATCGGGTCCAAGCTGTCCAATCGCATTCCTGGCGAGAAGCTGAAACCCGCTTTCGGTTGGTTCGTGTTGGTGATGGGGCTGTACATTCTCGGAAAAGAACTCTTATTTTGAGTTCATAAATGAGATGAAATGAAGATAGAGCAACTATACACAGGATGTTTGGCCGAGGCTGCCTACTACATCGAATCAGAAGGTGAGGTGGCCATTGTTGACCCTCTTCGCGAGACGGAGCCCTACCTTAGAATGGCCCAGAAGAATGGCGCTACCATCAAGTATATTTTCGAAACGCACTTTCATGCCGATTTCGTATCAGGTCATGTGGATCTGGCCAGGAAATCTGGAGCCACCATTGTGTATGGTCCAACAGCCATAACGGGTTACGATGCCCACATTGCCACCGATGGCGAAGAGTTCAAGGTGGGCAAACTGACCATCCGTGTGTTGCACACTCCGGGTCATACGCCAGAATCATCTACCTACCTTTTGTTGGATGAGAACGGAAAGGAACACGCCATCTTCTCTGGCGATACGCTCTTCATAGGTGACGTGGGCCGACCTGATCTGGCCGTAAAATCAGACCTGACACAGGAAGATCTGGCCGGCCTGCTATACGATTCGCTTCGAAATAGGATCATGCCCCTGCCAGACCATGTCATCGTTTACCCGGCACATGGAGCGGGTTCGGCCTGCGGTAAGAACATGAGCAAAGAAACCTTTGATTCGCTCGGGCACCAGAAGCAGGTGAACTACGCGCTTCAGAACATGACCAAAGAAGAGTTCATCAAAGAAGTTACCGAAGGAATTCTGCCACCGCCACAGTATTTCCCCAAGAATGCCATGATCAACAAGTCGGGTTACGGTTCGGTTGACCAGGTGATGGAAAAAGGCAACACTCCACTTTCATTGGTAGAATTCAAGCAGCAGGTTCAAAACGGTGCGCTCATTCTGGACACGCGTCAGCCGCAGACCTTCAACAAAGGCTTCATTCCGGGTTCGTTGAATATCGGCATCCGTGGCAGTTTTGCGGTTTGGCTGGGAACCTTGGTGGAAGATATTCAGCGTCCAATAGTGCTTGTGTCGGAAGCCGGAACGGAGGAAGAGGTTATTTTGCGATGCTCGCGCGTGGGTTACGACAATGTAGTGGGTTTTCTTGATGGCGGATTCGAAACATGGAAAAACACTGGCGAGCCGGTCTCAACCATCGAATCCATCAGTGCCAAGGAATTTGCCTCCCGAACTGGAGAACGGACCATTCTGGATGTGCGCAAACCGGGCGAATTTGAGGCCGAACATGTCAAAGATGCACAGACTTTCCCGCTCGATTTCATCCATGGAAACCTGAACGGACTCGACAGGAACAAGGAATACTTTGTGCATTGCAAAGGCGGTTACCGCTCCATGATAGCCAGTTCCATCTTAAAAGCAAACGGAATAAACAACATAATAGACGTGGCCGGAGGTATGGATGAGATCCTTAAGACCGATGCTCCCGTAACCGCTTACGTCTGTCCATCTACACTGTAAAATCAAACAACAATGAAATACATAACACATATTACAACAGTGCTATTCATGGCCATGGTCATGGTTTCTTGCAGTAACGGACAGAACAGATCGGCCAATGGCACGATTGCTCAGAATGTGAACGTGGAAGAGTTCAGCAAGCATTTGCCTGATGCCCAGATATTGGATGTGCGCACCCCGGCCGAATGGAATGAAGGCATTATTGAAGGTGCCACCATGGCCAATATCTACGAGAAGGATTTTGAGGCTCAGCTGGCCAAATTGAATAAGGAAAAACCTGTGGCAGTTTACTGCAAAGTGGGTGGCCGAAGCGGACAGGCCATGGCCAAGATGCAAGAACTCGGATTCAAGGAGATATACAACCTGAATGGTGGTATGGACGCTTGGAAAGGAGCAAAGAAACCAACTGTAAACCCGTGAGAATGAAGCTGCAAGTGCTTGTTCCCATTCTTCTTTTGGCCGTGTTGATAGGATTTCAATCCTGTTCGGAAAAACAGCCGGCACCTGTAAAGAAGAACGTGCAGTATGTGGCCGGAAAAGACGAGGTCACCTACATCAAATTGGGCAACGAGATAGTGGATACCGTTCAGGCCACACTCAAGGCCAATCTGATGAAGGCCATACAGGAAGGCGGGCCCGTGCATGCCGTTGGGTTTTGTAATACCAAGTCCATGGAACTGACCGATGTCTATTCCTTGAAATACAACACAGATGTTAAGCGAGTTTCCGACCGGAACCGCAACCCGAAGAATGCAGCAGATGACAAGGAATTGGAAGTTCTGGCCGATTTCAGACAGACCTTGGAAGCGGGTCAGCCGCTATCACCGAAGATCGCAATCGATGCAGAAGGGCGTAAACACTACTATGCGCCCATTTTTACCGGTGGCGTCTGCCTTACCTGTCATGGCGATGCGAAAAACATGCAGCCTGAATTGGTGAGCACCATTGATAGTCTGTACCCGAATGATAAGGCGAAAGCCTACGTGGTGGACGAACTGAGAGGACTTTGGAGTATACGATTTAAGAATAGTTGAGATGGCAAGTTTCAGTGAATTGATCAATTCAGATAAGCCCGTGCTTATTGATTTTCATGCAACCTGGTGTGGCCCTTGCAAAATGATGGGGCCGATCCTGCAGGATGTTTCAAAGAAAGTAGGAGGTAGGGCCAAGATCCTGAAAATAGATGTGGATAAGAACCCGAAAGTGGCTGCCCAATACCGCATTCAGGGAGTACCGACCTTAATGGTATTCAAGAACGGAAAGATGCTTTGGAGGCAGAGTGGCGTGGTGCCTGCGCATCAGCTGGTTGAGGTGTTGGAGAAGAACGCTTGAGAGCCTGGTCAGGCCTTGAATCGATAGCCGACCCCTTTTAGCGTAATGATCCTGTCGTTGCCCAGTTTCTTGCGCAACTTGCGAATGTGCACATCAATGGTCCTGTCGCCAACCAGCACGTCCTTGTTCCATAATTCGGTAAAGATCTCCTCGCGAGAAAAGACCTTTTCAGGATCGGAACAGAGAAGGACCAGCAGATCGAATTCCTTTTTTGGCAGATCAATGGCCTTGGAGCCTACCGTTACCAAACGTTTATCAAGGTCAATGCTCAGATCGCCAAAGCTGTGATCGACCGCATTTCCGGGTCGCGTCCGTTTTCGTTTTAATATAGCGTTAATACGCGCCACCAAGGTTTTGGGCCGAATGGGCTTGGTAATGTAGTCGTCTGCACCGGCCTCAAACCCAGCTATCTGCGAATAATCTTCACTGCGGGCCGTAAGGAAACTGATCAAGGTTGAACCGAATTTGGGCATGGACCGGAGCTTATTGCATACCTCAATTCCGTCCATGTCTGGCATCATTACATCTAGAATGACAAGATCGGGATCTTCAGCTTCGGCAACCTCAATACCTTCCAAACCATTTCGAGCACTCACCACCTGAATACCTTCCTTTTCCAGGATGTAGGTCACCAATTCTATAATGTCCGGTTCATCATCTACGATCAGAACCTTCCTCTGCTGCTTATTCATGGCCGAAAAGGTTCCAAATTCAGTCCGAGCCTCTGTTACCCGATCATTAAGCGTTCGTTACCGATGGTATGCGCAGATCACATTCCAGTGGTCTATTGTTCAGGATATGGTAACATACCGTTAAGGTGCAGCTAAAGAAACAGGTGTTTGTTTGTAGCAGTTAAAACTGAAAACAAACAACTAACTAAAAATGAAAAGAAGCTACTTCAATTTCGTTGCAATTCTTGGCCTTGCTGCCAGTGTTGCGGTTCTTCCATCGTGTAATGAAAAGGAAGGATGTACTGACCCTACAGCTAGCAACTACGATGCTGATGCTGACAAGGACAATGGATCATGTGTTTTTGATGATGCCACTAAGACAGGAACACTTTCAGCTGATGAAACTTGGGATGCCAACAGAATCTATTTCCTACAAGGAAGAGTAGTGGTGCCAGATGGTGTAACACTTACCATTGAGGCCGGTGCCATCATTAAAGGAAAGCAAGGAACTGAAACGAATGCTTCTGCCTTGGTTGTTGCCAAAGGAGGAAGGATCATTGCCAACGGAACAGCTGCGGCTCCGATCATATTCACTTCTGAGTTGGACAATATTGAGTTGGGACAGAAGGTAGGAACCAACCTTACTAAGACCGATAACGAAAAGTGGGGTGGAGTTGTGATCCTTGGAAATGCGCCAGTTTCAACAGAGAACGGTGACACAGAAGGAAACATTGAAGGAATTCCAGCCAACTTGGGTTATGGAGAATACGGTGGTTCAAATGCTGCTGACAACTCAGGTTCGTTGAACTACGTTTCGATCCGTCATGGCGGAATCACCATTGGTGAAGGAAACGAGTTGAATGCACTGACACTAGGTGGTGTTGGAACTGGAACTTCTATCAGCAACATCGAGATCTACGCTACTTTGGATGATGGAATCGAGTGTTTCGGTGGAACAGTAGATATCAGCGATGCATTGGTATTCTTCCAAGGAGATGATGGTATCGATCTTGACCAGAACTATTCTGGAACCATCTCTGGTTTCGCAGTTGTTCATGGTGACGGTATCGGAACAGACGAAGGCTTGGAAATTGACGGACCAGAAGGTACAACCAACACAACTGGTATGTTCCACCTTATGAACGGTATCTGCAAGTATGTTGATGCTGCTGGCTCAGGTTCTGCTGCCGATTTCAAATCAAAGGCTCAAGGCGAAGTTCACAATGTAACATTCGATTACTCTGCTTTGGGTGGTAAGAATGTGAAGATCAGGGCAAGCTACGAGAATGCTTGTGTGGATCCTAAGACAGATGCCTTCACTCACTTGACAGATGCTACTCCAAAACTGACCTTCATGGGTGTTTCAAGATTTGGAGTTGGTGTTTACACCGAGTCTACAGACGGAGCAACACCTCCTGTAACATGTACGGTTCCAACTACCGATGTTGACGCTGCAATCAGCGCTATTCCTAACGGAGCGGGAAGCACTTACGACTACGCTACCAAATTCGCTTGGGGCGCTGCCGGATCAAGAGGAGAACTGTAAGGATCAACCTTATATAATTGTTAAGAACGCCTTGCGACCAACCATCGCAGGGCGTTCTAGTTTTATCCTTGCACTCGATTTCTAAGATCAATTCAATCAATGAAACAATTCTGTTTTACGCTGTTGGCCGTTATGCTTACAACAGCGGTTTTTGCCCAAGACAAAGGCTTTATCAGAGGAAATATCGGTGACGGACAGTTCGGTGGTCCGCTCATTGGCGCCAATATTACCATACCCGCGTTGGCAGGCGTTGGTTCCGTCACAGATTTTGACGGTAACTTTTCCATAACAGTAGAACCAGGTGTGTACGAGGTCAAAGTTTCCTACATATCCTTTGCAGACCAGATTTTTAAAGACGTTGAGGTAAAAGCAGGTGAGACCACCAAGATAGACGCGGTACTTGAAATGGCCACCCAACAAGTGGCCATGGTAGAAGTAGTGGCCACTGTCCGAAAGAGTTCTGAGGCTGGAGTGCTGATGGAAATGAAGAATGCCACGGTGGTCACTGATGGTCTTTCTGCTCAATCATTCAGAAAAGTGGGCGACTCTGACCTTTCCGGTGCCATAAGACGTGTTACAGGAGTTACCGTGCAGGATGGCAAATACGTGTACGTGCGTGGTTTGGGCGACCGATACACCAAATCCGTTCTCAACGGTATGACATTGCCCGGTCTTGATCCGGACGTTAATGCGGTTCAGATCGATATTTTCCCTACAGCAGTATTGGAGAATGTGAGTGTTTCCAAGACCTTTTCACCCGATCTGGATGGCGATTTCACCGGAGGACTGGTGAATGTGGTGACCAAGAAATTCCCGGAACAGAAGACAACGCAGCTTGGTCTGAGCTTCACCTACATTCCAGGTCAGCATTTCAACAAAGATTTTGTTCTATACGATGGTGGAAAGTTGGATTGGCTGGGCTTTGACGATGGTTCGCGCAAGCTACCGATTGACGGAGAGGCCAAGGTTCCTGACGAAGCTTTACAGGATTCCGAGCTGGAAACCATAACCAGAAGCTTCAACGCACAATTGGCTACCAAGAAGAAGTTTGCTTTCATGAATTCTTCGTTCAATTTCAATCACGGCAATCAGGTCAACAAGGAGAATGGAACCACTTTCGGTTACAATTTTGTTCTGCGCTATGCCAACGAACGCAACTTCTTCCAAGACTTTCAATCGAACGATTACCTCAAAGATCAGAGTACCAGCGGGTTGGAATTGGATAGACAACGCGTCCGTAAAGGAGACGTGGGCAAAGAGAATATACTGTGGAACGCACTGTTAACCGGAAGTATGAAGCTGAAGAAAAGCAGTTTCACCGCTACTTTGCTATATAATCAGAGCAGCGAATCTACCGCCACTAAACGAATCAATCAGGACGTGGAACAGAACCAATCGACCTTGGTAGAGGATATTCTTACCTACACCCAACGCACCTTGGCCAATTTCCAACTTACGGGTTCGCACAGGGTTGATATTGCCGAATTGGATTGGGGCAATTCATTCTCATTTTCACGTGTTTACGACCCCGATTTCCGCGAGACCCGTATTTCTATCACAGATGGAGACACCACGCTTTCAACAGGAAACGGCTCCGGTATTGATCGTTTCTGGAGGAACTTGGTAGAATTCAACGAATCGTTCAAGTTCAACGCCAAGATAAAACTGCACGAGAACATTTCGCTTAAAGTAGGTGTGGCCGAAACGTACAAAACGCGGACCTTCTCCGTTTACTCGTTCAAGCATAGACCCAACGACCTGAACAACGTGAGCATAGATCCAGATTGGTACCTGCAATCCGACAACATCTGGTCTGCTGACCCATCGGATCCCAATTATCGCGATGGGACCTACACCATCGGCAACTTTCAACCTGCAAACCAATACGAGGCATCGCAGAACATTGCTGCGGTATACGTTATGGCAGAACAGCAAGTGTTGAAAAAATTGAATCTCATCTACGGGGTAAGAGTGGAGCACACCTTAATGTTCTATGATGGTGTGAACCAGAACAACACCGTACGTTACCTCAACACAGAAACGCTTAATGATTTCAGCATTCTTCCGGCCTTGAACATCGTTTATAAGGCAACCGATAAGATGAATCTGCGTGCTGGTTATAGCCGAACATTGGCACGTCCTTCGTTCAAAGAGAAGTCGGAGGCCGAGATCTACGACCCTATCACCAAGCGTACTTTTTCTGGTAATCTCGATCTGGAGATCACGAACATCGACAATGCCGACCTGCGTTACGAGTTCTTCATTGGCGGAAAGGACATGTTGTCTCTTTCTGGATTCTATAAGCGTTTTGATGGTCATATTGAATTGGTTTCATTCGAAACGGCTCCCGATAACCTGAAGCCAAGGAATTCTGGCATTGCCCACGTTTTCGGTGGTGAATTTGAAATACGAAAAGGACTCAAGCAGCACACTTCATCCAAGTTTCTGCAAGGTTTCTTCTTTGCCGCCAACGCTTCCATCGTTCATTCAATGGTAGATATGACCAGCGTTCTGGTTGATAATCAGGGAGGAACGGAGTTCCAGCTTAGAGAAGATAATGCCCGCGATGGTGAAACGATCAACAAGTTCAGAACCATGTCCGGTCAATCGCCTTATGCGGTCAACGCAAGCATTTCGTACGAATTCGGAGATGACCGTGGTAACATTTCGCTGGCATATAACGTGCAGGGAGATCAGTTGAGCATTATTGGTTCTGGGCGTGTGCCTGATGTTTACACGCTTGCTTTCCACAGCTTGAATTTCAATGCGTATGTCAACGTTGGCGCCAAGCGCAACTCACGCATTTCGCTACGATTGCAGAACCTGTTGGATGACGATAGAACCTTGGTTTATCGTTCGTTCGAGGCAGAGGATCAGATCTTTACCAGCTTCAAGCCGGGTGTAAGCATCAGATTGGCATATCAGTATACCTTCTGATTCTTGAATTCCAATTGAATCGAAAAGCCCCGCTTGGCCATGCCAAGCGGGGCTTTTCAAATAGTTCGGTTCTTATTTCTTCTTCCCGAAGCTCAGTTTTTGACGAATCGCAAACTACGCTGACCAAGTTCATTGCTGATCTGAATCAGATAGAAACCGGATATCAGTTCAGCGTTGAATTCATTGAGGGAGATCTTCGCCACCCCAGCGTTAAGGTTTCGACTAACAGTGGATAGCTGTTTTCCAAGCACGTTGTACAATACAAATGTGAATTCATCGGCTTCCGTCACGTTCAATTCCAATTGGCTTGTACCATCGATCGGGTTAGGATAGATGGTTGCAGTGCTGATTGTTTCAATCTCATCAACACCAACACCGTGGTTAGGATTGATGTTGATGTCGTCAATGTAGAGGTAGCTCTGCTGGTCGCTGGTCGCCTCAAACTTGATAAGCACATGTTCTTCGCCTGCCATGGTAGCCAAAGAAACCTGATCTTCTCGCCATTGGTTCGCATTCGGAACAAAAGTGCCGGTCACATTGGCACCTGCCGTGTTCAGGTCATCGCCATTTTCTGTGTAGCGCAACGTCCAATTCTCACCACAATTACGGCTTACATATATGCGCAACTGTTCGTCATGAGTGGTTGAATTTCTGTTGGCATGGGCCAAACGGAAGGTCATGAAGGCATTTTCAGTTTCTACATCACTCATGTCGATCGGAGGGCTGATCAAGCTGTTAACATTACCCGCTGTAATGCTTCTTAGGTTGATCCGAGCCGAAGCTGAACCGGTAAAGGAAGCCGTAGTATTGCGCTGCCATGTAAGGCCACCAGGCGATTCGATCTCCCACTGAAACATGGGGTCAGCGTTATTTGGGAAAGTGCTTGTTTCCATTCCCTCCTGATATTGGCCATTGATTCCTCCACCCAATTGATTTACCGTAATGATGTTCTGGAGCGAATAGGAGTCTGAACCGGAAGCAGTGGTAATGGTCAGGCTTACATCATACACACCTGCCGTGTTGTAAGTAACTGTTGGGTTAGGATCGGAGCTGGTTGGCGGAGTGCCTCCTTCAAAGGTCCAGGCCCAATTCCAACTCGGGTCTTCGTCAGCCCCCCACGATTCATCCTCAAAATCAACTTGTAACCCTTCGCAACCCATTGTTTCATTCAGACTGAACTCTACGTTAGGCGTGCATGAGTTGGAGAATCCATCATTCGTTCCCGTTGCATTGAGGTTGGACTGTGCCCAATATCCGTTTCTGCCGCCCACAGTGGAGTTGGCAGCCGATTGCATTCTACTTGCCTGGCCTGCCGTGAACATTCTGGCGCAAGAAGAGTAATCCATGTGATTTTGAACATTGTCCAAGCTGCCGCATGATTGTTGAGCAGTATTGCACGAGCCTGAAGTTCCAATGGTGTTCGGAGTATCAGAAACATTATCATCAAAGTTGCAGTTGCTTGATTCTTCCGGTTCGTTTGTCGGTCCCCAAGTGTGGTTCAAATTCATCCAATGGCCGAACTCATGAGCGAGACTACCTTGGAATTGAGCAGCTCGGATAATGATACCATTCGATTCAGCACCATTGGTGCCAGGAAGAAAGGTATACCCGCCCGCACCGCTTCCAACAGTATTTACAAGCCAAACCTGCAGGTATCTGCGGCTACCACCATTCCAGTTTACAAGGTCTTTCACACCCTCACCACCGCTGTAGGTTTCTTGCGAAACGGTTCTGGTTATTCCATCCGTACAATTCCCATTTGCATCTATCTTGGCTAAGCGCAGTTCAAATTGTGGGTCGCCAATAATGGAGTTGAAAGGGGCCACAACGGAATTGATGCCATTGTTGAGAGCCCGTAATTCAAGATTCACCGCTTCCATTGCGCTAAGAATGGTCTCCTTGGAAAGGTTTTCCGATCCATAATCGTGAATGACATGGATAACGGTCGGTATCACTTTTATCCCTCCTGCGCGTTCGTTCTCAGGGGTCAACAGATATTCTTCGTATTCACGTTCCAGTTGGTCGCGTAAATCCTGTAATTCAGGATGTGCTGCCAATTCCGCATCTGTCTGGCTATGCGTTGTGCACTTGCCGATTTGCGAATATGACAGCAATGGCAATGAAAATAGGCTGATCGAAATGATCGATCCGATAATAAGACTCTTCATTCAGTTTGGTTTTTAACAATCTAAGCAACGCCAAATGCGTTCTTATTGTTTTTGCGAATATAATGAGAGCATGTACCCTACATAAAGCCATTAGCTGACATTTATTTGAAACACAACATAGTTGGAATTTCAGAGTACGGAGTTCGGGTTTTGATAAATATCAGTTTTATCGGTGATGGCACTCAACTCTGTCGGTACTGCCAATATGTTACTTCGGACTTTAACTTGAAGGAAATTATATGCTCCAGATTCTGATTCCGACCGATTTTTCTGAGAATGCCGATAAGGCCATGCGCTATGCAGTTGAGCTTTTTGGTGAAGATGCCAACTACTTGCTGGTGAATGGATATGAAGTGCCACATTCGGGTGCAACCATGCTCATTTCCATTGCTGATATTTTGGAAAAGGATTCCTTGCAGTTGCTGAACGAAGCCAAACAGGCCTTGGTGGCAAGCGCTCCACAGTTGGAAGCAAACATTGAAGTGAAGGCTGTTTCAGGTTCTCCTGCTGTTGCGCTGAAGAAACTTACCGCATCTGGAGATTTTGATATGGTCATTATGGGAACCAAGGGTGCGAGCGGTTTGAAAGAAGTTCTTGTTGGAAGCGTAGCCTCGAATGTATTGACGGATGTGAGCTGCCCGGTCATGGCAATTCCTGCCAACGCAGCGTTAAGGGTTCCTTCCAAGATAGTTTTTGCAGCAGACGATCAAGTTCTGATGGAAGGAAAACTACCGTCTGCACTGGTGGAACTGAGTCAGCGTTTCGATGCCGAGGTGATGATATTGAACATTGTACCGAAAGGAGAACTGGGTCATGTTGGCAACGCGCCAGGCCAGAATCGTGCTTCCGCTGGTTCTTTTGAAGGCGTACGGCATAGTATTCATTTCATTGAATCGGAAGATGTCAACATAGGAATTGAGGCATTTCTCAGAAATCAAAACGCAGACATGCTGGCCATGGTCAATAGGAAGAACGACCTTTTTTCTAGGCTGTTCGGAACCAGCAATACAAAAAGCATGATGATGCACACAGGCATCCCGTTGTTTGCATTCCATTGATACTGAACAATGAAGCGAATTTTACTACCGACCGATCGAAGTTCCAATGCTGAACATGCATTGCGCTATGCGTTGAATCTCTTCAAGGGTGAAAAAGTGGAATTCATCCTTTTTCAGGCATTCGATATACCGACTTACGCAGCTGATATGCCTGTTTCTGTGGACATAGTGGGAACAGAAGAGTTGCAACGGATCTTGGATGAAGATGCCAGCAAACTGAACGCTGAATATGGAAAAGACGGCTATGTTTTCAGCGCCAAGGTAGAAATGGGGTCTTTATCCTTCAATGTGGAACAATTGGCTGACACGGAACATATTGATATGGTCGTGATGGGAACCAAAGGGGCATCTGGGCTGGCAGCTGCCATAATTGGCAGTAACACGGCAGATGTTATCCAGGCGGCCATGTGTCCAGTACTGGCAGTTCCTGAAAGTGCCGATGTCAATGTTGTTCCAACACAGATATTATTCGCAACGGATAATAAAGGACTGAGCAACGCGGATGTCATTGAACCGCTCATTTCCATTGCTTCGAAATTCAGCGCACACATCCACTTGATGAACGTCTTGGATGAAGGTAAAATGACAAGCGTGGACGAAGCCGTGGCAGGGCTTAAATTGGATCATGTCCTTGAAAATCTGGAGCACACATTTCATTTTGAGAACAGCAACGACAAGATCCGAGCTATAGAAGATTATCTCAATACGCACAACATCGACCTTCTTGCAGTAGTTCCTAGAAAGAATAATTTCTTTGATGCCATATTTCATAAAAGTGTGACCAGAAGATTGGCGCTGCACACCAAAGTTCCGCTGCTCGCCATGCACGACCTCGGATAGTACATCCGCGACAGATTCGTTTTTCGCAATGCTTAATTTAGCCGTCCTTCAAAAAGGAGTGGATGGATAAGATTCTGGTTGCCAATAGAGGTGAAATTGCGTTGCGTATCATGCGGTCGGCCCGCGAAATGGGTATTAAAACAGTGGCAATTTATTCCGAGGCGGATAGAAATGCGCTGCACGTGCGTTATGCCGATGAGGCCGTTTGCGTTGGTCCTCCACCCTCTAATCAGAGTTATTTACTTGGAGACAGGATCATTGAGATCTGTAAGCAGCTGAAAGTGGATGGTGTTCATCCCGGTTACGGTTTCCTTTCTGAGAATGCTGGTTTTGCCAACGCATTGGAAGAGGCAGGTATCATCTTGATAGGACCTTCTGCTCATTCCATGGAGATCATGGGCGACAAGCTTTCGGCCAAGGCTGCCGTTAAGAGCTACAACATTCCGCTTGTTCCCGGCACGGACGGAGCCGTGGAAGACCTGCAAGAGGCCATCGACACAGCAAAACGGATCGGTTTTCCTGTGATGATCAAAGCTTCGGCCGGTGGTGGTGGCAAGGGAATGCGCATTGTATATGAAGAATCGATGCTGGAAGAAGAAATGAACTTGGCCATCAGCGAAGCAACATCTTCATTCGGTAATGGTGCCGTTTTCATTGAGCGATTTGTCAGTTCGCCACGCCATATTGAGATTCAGGTTTTAGCCGATACGCATGGAAATGTGGTACATCTGTTCGAAAGAGAATGTTCTATCCAAAGGCGGCACCAGAAAGTGGTTGAAGAGGCACCCTCTTCCGTGGTTTCGGCCGAAATGCGTCACAGAATGGGCGAATGTGCCAAAGATGTGGCCCGTGCATGCGGTTATGTGGGGGCCGGAACGGTAGAATTCCTCGTGGACGAAAACCTCAATTTCTACTTCTTGGAGATGAATACCCGTCTGCAAGTGGAACATCCCGTTACGGAACTCATTACAGGCATAGACATCGTAAAGGAACAGATTCGCATTGCACGTGGCGAGAAAATGTCTTTCACACAAGAAGACCTGAAGATCCATGGTCATGCCATTGAAACGCGAGTTTACGCAGAAGACCCACAGAACAATTTCCTGCCAGATATCGGTAAGTTGGAACGCTACGTAAGACCGCAAGGAGCGGGTGTGCGCGTGGACGATGGTTTTGAGGAAGGCATGGATATTCCCATTTACTACGACCCGATGATCGCCAAACTCTGTGTCCATGCCGAGAACAGGGATGAGGCCCGTGCCAAAATGGTGCGCGCTATTGATGAGTATGAGATAACCGGAGTTAAGACCACCTTGCCTTTCTGCAAGTTTGTGATGCAACACGAGGCATTTGCTTCTGGGAATTTCGATACAGGATTCATACAACGGTATTACACGCCCAGCATGCTGGATCATTCTTCTGCGGAAGAAGCGGAATTGGCTGCACTGGTTGCTGCCTTTGTTTCCGGATCCGGTTCCAAGTACACGGTATCAGAAACTGTGGTCGCTGAAGTTTCCAATTGGAAACGCAATCGCTCGTAATCGCCAATTCATAAAAGTGGGTTGGCGCGAAAATTGACCACAGTAGAATTGATGCGACCCACCATCATTATACTCATCCTCCTGTTGCCACTTGTGTCACTGGCCCAAAAGCTTGATGTGACAAAGGGAGGTCAAGCTGCCGGTTCGAGAAGCCAACCAGCACCAGATAGTACAGCCTACGCGCTGATTGATGGCAAGCTCTATCCGGCCATTATCGTGAACGGTGACACTATTCCCGTCATATCCTTACAACCTGCCAGAGCTACTGCAAAACGTGTTTTCAAGACCAGGAAAGACGAAAAGCAATACCGCAAACTGGTGTTTCATGTAAAGAAGGTTCTGCCCTACGCCAAATTGGCCGGAAAGCGCATGCGCGAAGTGGAAGAAGAGGTCAAGGATATGACTCCGCGCGAACGCAAGAAACGGATGAAAGAATTGGAGAAGGAGATCAAACGCGATTACGAAGGAGAGTTGATGAAACTCTCCTTTACGCAGGGCAGAATTCTGATCAAACTCCTAGACCGCGAAACAGGCAACATCTCATACGATATCATCAAAGAATTCCGTGGAAGTTTCACGGCATGGTTCTTTCAAGGCATCGCCAAAATGTTCGATTACGACCTCAAGTCAGAATATGATGCGGAGGGAAAAGACAAACTCATAGAGGAGATCGTGCTTAAAATAGAACGCGGGGAGCTTTAAGCTCCCAAAAAACTTCCTCCACAAACTCTTAATACCTGTCCGTTGATGCATTCTGCACCCGGATGCGCCAAGAAAGCCATGGCTTCGGCAATATCTTCTGGCTTGCCAGCCTGTGCCAGGCTTGTCAATCGCTCTGCAAAGATGCGGGTCATCAGTGGCATGGTCTTCACCATTTCCGTTTCAATATAGCCCGGAGCAATAGCATTGATAGTAATGCCTTTGGCTTTCAATTCCTTTGCTTTTGAAGCAGAATAGCCAATCAGTGCAGCTTTGGTGGCCGTGTAGTTGGTCTGTCCGAAATTGCCTGCGATTCCCGATATGGAAGAGGTGCTAATGATGCGACCACCTTCTGGAATCAATCCTTCGGCTAGGGCTTCTTCCGTTAGCGCAATAACCGCAGTAAGATTAATGGCGATCACCTGATCCCAGTAATGCTCAGGCATGTTCTTCATGGTCTTGTCGCGGGTAATTCCTGCATTGTTGATCAGCACATCGATTCGGCCTTGCTTGGCTTTGATGTCGTCCAACAATTGCTTTCGAGCTTCGGGTTTTGTGAGGTCGGTTCCAAGGAAAGAAACCTTATCAGACAATAGAGACGTTGCCCGTTCTTCCATTTGCGGCATGTCTGCAATGATCACTGTTGCGCCTTCAGCTGCCAATCGCTTTACCGTGGCAGAACCGATTCCACCGGCACCGCCCGTTACCACACATATCTTTTCAGAAAGTTCTCTGCCGGATCTGCTTGCTTCGTTCGTTGCGACTGCTTGGCCGGTAATAAATGCTGATCGTCCTGAAGTGAAAAATTCTTGAACAGTTGTGTAATTCTTCAGATCCACATTTGCCGGTAGCTTAACGAGATTGACCGTTGTTCCTCGTCCTCCCAATTCTTTGGCCAGCGAACGGCTGATGCCTTCTAATGCGCGCTGATAGGTGGAGTGATGTACATCTTCCAATAATTCGGGCTGAATTGAATAGATTAGGACTTTTCCGTTTGCCTTGATGTTTTTGCCCCCTGTTTGCAGTTCATCAAAAATGGATTTCAATGCGGCAGCATTACTTACATTTCTTCCATCAACCACAAGTGCGTTTTCAACAATTGAAGTACCATCTTTCCACGGACCGTAGGTTTTCTTTAATGGAGTTGGAGGAGGGAAACCGAGTAGGGCGAGGATCTTTTCTTTCATTTTCTGATTAGCTAATTTGATAATTTGATGATGGGCTAATGACCGAACTTCTGTTGGCGAATTTGCGACTTAATAGGGTAAATGTCTAATCATCAGATCACCTCATTATCAAATCACCTCATCATCAAATCATCAAATCGATACGTCAACTTTTCCACTTCACTTCATTACTTCGGACAATACGGCATCGAAAACCAAAGCGACCTGCCAGAATTTCCGCTAAATGATTGGTTTTCAGCAATGGACAGGTGTTTGACCAATGCCAAGCGTATAAAACCAGTAAATAATGAACTTCAATAATTTCACTATAAAGTCGCAGGAAGCGTTGCAAGCTGCTACGCAAGAAGCGATGAACAACGGCCAACAGGCCATCGAAACGGGACACATCCTCAAGGGTATTCTCAACGTGGATGAGAACGTGACGCCCTTCCTTCTGAAAAAGTTGGGTGTGAACGTTCAGGCGTTCGAAGCTGCGGTTGACAGTCAGGTAAAGAGCTATCCGAAAATCTCGGGCGGGCAACCTTACCTGAGCAACAACGCCAACCAAGTGCTGAACAAGGCCAATAACTTCTTGAAGGAGTTTGGGGATGAGTATGTTTCCATCGAACACATCTTGCTTGCCTTGCTCAACGGTGGTGATACCATCGCGCAGTTGATGAAAGACAGCGGTGTAAGCGAAAAGGAACTGAAAGCCGCCATTACGGAACTCAGAAAAGGAGGGAAGGTGACCAGCCAAACGGCCGAGGACACCTACAACGCCTTGGGCAAGTATGCACTTCATCTGAATGAATTAGCGAAGAAGGGCAAACTCGACCCCGTAATTGGGCGCGATGAGCAGATACGGAGGGTGCTTCAGATCCTTTCGCGAAGGACTAAGAACAACCCGATCCTGATCGGTGAACCCGGTGTGGGTAAGACCGCCATTGCGGAAGGAATTGCGCATCGCATCATCAACGGAGATGTTCCAGAAAACCTGAAAACCAAGCAACTCTATTCATTGGATATGGGCGCGTTGGTGGCAGGTGCCAAGTACAAGGGCGAGTTTGAGGAACGCTTGAAATCGGTGGTCAAAGAGGTCATCTCTGCCGATGGCGAGATCATCCTTTTCATTGATGAGATACACACGCTTGTAGGAGCAGGTGGAGGCGAGGGCGCCATGGATGCGGCCAATATCCTGAAACCAGCGTTGGCGCGTGGTGAGTTGAAAGCCATCGGTGCCACAACCCTCAACGAGTACCAAAAGTACTTCGAGAAGGACAAGGCGTTGGAGAGACGTTTCCAGAAGGTGATGGTGGATGAGCCAAGCACCGAGGATGCGGTTTCCATCCTGCGCGGACTGAAAGAGAAGTACGAGACACACCATAAGGTGCGTATCAAGGACGAGGCGATCATCAGTGCGGTAGGGCTTTCGCAACGCTACATCAACGACCGTTTCCTGCCAGACAAGGCCATTGACCTGATCGATGAGGCGGCTTCAAAATTGCGTTTGGAGATCAACTCTTCGCCACAGGAATTGGATGAGATCGAGCGTAAGATCCGTCAGTTGGAGATCGAGCGGGAGGCTATCAAGCGCGAGAACGATACGGCCAAACTCGACAAGTTGGGTGCTCAATTGGCAGAACTGAGCGAGGAGCGCGATCAGCTGAAAGCCAAGTGGCAGAACGAGAAGGATATTGTCGAGGGCATTCAGCAGGCGAAGGAAGATATCGAGAACTACAAGCTGGAAGCCGAGCAGGCGGAACGTGCCGGTGACTTCGGTCGCGTGGCGGAGTTGCGCTACGGAAAGATCAAGGAAGCGGAGGCTGTTCTGGAGGAAAGCAAGAAGGAACTGCAAGAACTGCAATCGAACTCACCGCTCATCAAAGAGGAGGTGGATTCGGAAGATATCGCGGGTGTGGTTTCGCGATGGACTGGAATCCCCGTGAACAAGATGCTGGAAAGCGACCGCGAAAAACTGCTTCGATTGGAGGATGAATTGCACCAACGTGTGGTTGGGCAGGATGAGGCCATTGCGGCCATTTCGGATGCGGTGCGTAGAAGTAGGGCAGGCTTGCAGGATGAGAAACGACCCATCGGTTCGTTCATCTTTCTCGGGACCACGGGTGTGGGTAAAACGGAACTTGCCAAGGCACTGGCCGACTTCCTTTTCAATAACGAGCAGGCCATGACGCGCATCGACATGAGCGAGTACCAGGAACGCCACTCGGTGAGCCGATTGGTAGGTGCGCCTCCCGGATACGTGGGGTACGATGAAGGCGGTCAGTTGACCGAAGCCGTTCGAAGAAAGCCGTACTCGATTGTGCTGTTGGATGAGATTGAGAAAGCACATCCGGATGTGTTCAACATCTTGCTGCAAGTGTTGGATGATGGCCGCTTGACCGACAACAAAGGCCGCGTGGTGAACTTCAAGAACACCATCATCATCATGACCTCGAACCTCGGTTCGCACCTCATTCAGGAGAAGATGGCCGACATCAACGAAATGAACAAGGACGAAATACTGGCATCAACGAAGAGCGAACTGTTCGAACTCTTGAAGAAGTCACTGCGACCAGAGTTCCTGAACCGGATTGATGACATCATCATGTTCACACCGCTTACAAGGGAGGACGTTACATCCATTACAAGATTGCAACTGAACCTGCTTGCCAAGCAATTGGCCAAGAACGGCATCGACTTCAGCTACACGGACGAATGCGTGGAATGGCTCTCGCAACTGGGCTACGACCCACAGTTCGGTGCCCGTCCGTTGAAGCGTGTCATCCAGCGCGAAGTGTTGAACGAGCTCTCCAAGCAGATCCTTGCCGGAAAAGTGAACAAGGACGGGGCCATTGTGCTCGACTGCTTCGATAGGGAGGTTGTTTTTAGGAACAAGTCGAAGGAGGAGGAAACTGTGTAAGTTGGTTCTGATTGAACGAGAAAGCCCCGCCACGCGATTCGCGTGGCGGGGCTTTGGCTTTTTTTTACCTATGAGCCAAGTCAGTTCGCCACTACCACTTTTCCGATCATTTGGTTTTCGCCATTCTGAAAGACCACAGAATAAATACCGCTTTCGAAATGCTCAATATTGATCTCCATAGGTTTTTCAGCACCCCATTGACCTTCGTATTTACTACGACCCAGCATATCGAAAATGGTGATCGTTCCATCCGACAGATTTCCAGCAATGTGGATGCCCAGGTACGCTTTCGCTGGGTTCGGATAGATGATCAGATCTCCGTTCTCGGAAGATCGATCGCCTATGCCTAGATAATTCAGTTGCGTAAGTTGCAACTCGTAAGCCCCGCATTCATCTGCATCCTGAATGCTCACGTATATGGCTTCGTTCTGCATCACATCCAGCGTATCCAAATACAGACCGAAGCTTGGAATATCCTCAGCAAGCACGATCAACATGCTCGGTTGCGAAGCACTGGAAACCGTAATCCATGCGTTTTGGAGCACTTCGAAATGGTTGAACGAGAGGGCGACATCGCCAGCCTGAGCATCAAATCGGTACACATCGATCCCATCATTGGACGCAGTGCCGTAGCGGAAATAACCCAATAGACCCTGTGCCGATTGCCCTGATGATAGCTCAACGGCCTGTTGATCGGAATTGTTGGGTTCTGCATCGCTGGTGCCTGGATCTGCCGTCATTTCCACAAATAAATTGTAGACGTGGCATTCAATACCGATCAGCATCTGCTCCACTTTCAGATAGAGCGTATCGGGCTGCATGCAGGTGAGTTCGATCTGCGCAGAGCCATTCCAAAGGGTGTCACTCTGATGTACGGTAACACCATCTGAATACAGCAATTGCACAAGGAGGGTGCTGTTCGTTGAAGGCGTTGACATGACCACCGAAGCGCTCAGCTGTCCGTGGTCGGGCATGACCAGGCGGTAGTAGTCGCGCACATCGGAAAGTTGAATGGTGCCAATGTGCTGAGCCCCAAGGGTTCCATTCAAGGTTGACGTTTGGGAGATCGTCATGGCCTGGGCAATGCTGTTGTTGGGTTCTTGATCGGCAATTCCCGCATTGGTCACCACTTGGGCACTTACGCGGTAACCGTTACAGTTCACTCCGCTCACACTTATGTAGAACGTGTCCTGGGCCAAACAGCCGAGGTCGGCCACCACCGAGTCTCCGTTCACGGCAAAGTAGGAACTATGCAGAATGCCATCTTGGCTCCATACATCGAGGGTGCCGTTTCCATCTTCACCCGTCAGCCAAAGCATGACATTGCCGGGTCCGCTCATCATCACCTTGTAATAATCGGCCACATCGTTCAGGCCACTCGCCTGCTGATAAGCTCCCAATCTTCCTTCCCTAGAGGTAACGGACGTAGCGATAGGAAAAGAAAGCGCTTGGGAGATGACATCATTGGGCTCCTGATCGGTGAGGTAATCACTCAGAACCTCCCATTCCAAACGATATTGGGCACACGCACCATCTACTTGCAGGAAGTATGGCACACGGGCCGAACAAGGTAGCAGGATGGTGTCGGTCACGGTTTCTTCCACGATCTCGTTGTAAGCAGAATCCATCAGCAGCAGGTCGATGGATGGAGCGATGCCGGTCTGAGTGGTTCCAACGATCCGCAGTGTTCCTTCTGTTTCGGGAGTGAAGGTGAAAAAATCGAAATCATCCTCAACCAGGATCGGATGGTGCGAGTAATTACGATGGTCGACATTCGACACCACCATGTGCGATGTGCTTATTTCCTGCGCTTCGGTCACCGTGTTGTTCGGCTCGATCTCGGTGGCACCTGTTCCCACATCAATGACCTCCGAATAGTAGCTGATGTGGTACGAGCCGCATCCCGACATCGCATGCATTTTCAGGTAGAAGGTGTCCGGCTGCGCGCAGAAAAGTGAAAGTTGCACCGATTCTCCCTGCGAACTGTTGCCTGTTCGTGTCAGAGGCAGGAGTACGTTCGATCCCGTTCCGGAAGAATAGAGGTCCGGGTAATAGTTCGTAATGGTGGAATCGGGATCGATCTCGATGATGACGTTGCCCGCCTGCGTGGTGATGAGTTGAAAGAAATCAAGTTCGTCCTGCGTGGCCGTGCCGTTATCGCCCCATGTGTAATAGCCGATCCTGTCGGTATGATTGCCACCAATGGCTTGCGCATCTGCAAGCACATCGTTCGGTTCCTGTTCAGTTGGCACCGAGGTGGCAGTTGTCAGAATCACCTGCGTATCGTACCAGAAACAGTCTCCGAAAGATCCCGTTGTCAGTCGCAGATAGAATGTGTCGGGGGCAATACAACCTGCAATTTCCCCCGTGAAGATCGTGTAGGCCTGATTGGCGTGTTCGGGAATGATGCTCAGTTGAAGCGCCTCGTTTGCAATCACCAATGCGCTGAGCTCACCATGCTGGGGCACAACGAATTTGAACCAATCCTCTTGATCGACCGTGCTGGGGTTGTTCCTGTATCGCATGTTTCCTTTTGCCGAGAAGCCATATTGGTTCGGACCGATGGAGACCAAGTTGATCCATTTGGCCGAATCACGGGTATCGTTGAATTCCCCATCCAGATAGTCAACGGTCAAGGGGTCGTTCATTTCCATTTCGATGGTGTACGGATTAGGCGTGGTGTTAAAGGGCAGGTCACCGATCTGGATGTAGTAGTCGCCTGCGGCCATGCAATTGAAGGTGAGCGAATCAGAACCGGATGCATTGTAACTCGGCATGGTCGCCAACTGTCCCTGCGAAGCATTCAAGAGTTTCATCTGCATGCTGATATTCGGAGAGGCGCTGTAGCGCACCTTGAAATCGCAACTGACCGGCACATGGACAAGGAAATGATCCAAATGATCTCCGCCACTGCCAACAACCCCTGTTATCTGGGGGAAAGCTCCCACATTCAACTGATTGGCACTCGGAAAGTCGTCATTCGGTTCTTCCTCCTGAAATTGAGCCAGAAGCGAATTGGCCTGAAAAAGGGTGAAAAAGAAGATGAAAAGCGTGAGGAATGGTCGGTAGCTGAATCGTGTCATGGCTTCAGAATTTGGTGATCGATCGTCTGGAATGAAACTACTGAATTATCCAATAGTCTGATCATTCTCAGGGAGACCAAACCCTTTATCAAAGGGGCTTATGACAATATCGGGCCGTTCGTGGTCACCAATTGTGCATTAGCCTAATGGTGGCACCATTAAGCAGACCGTAGGCTAATATTATACTGGGCGGTCGGTAACGCTGCATTGGTTTCAGCAGAAACTATGACCGTGCAATGGGTAGCTTAAAGTCCCGCGCCCGAAAACGAGTAGAGGATGGCGCCTATGGAAGCAAAGCAAAGCACCCAATACCCGGAGTTGATCAGGATCCCTTTCCAACTTCTCTGTTCGTACAAGGCGTTGGTGATCAGAACGGGGAGGGCGTAGTACAAGGAGTCGAGCATACCATGGAACGCACCATGCAAGGTGTGTCTGAACTCCTCCGGATGCTTATAGGCGCCACCTGAAAGTTTGTAGGCCACCACCATGGCCAGCACGAACGATACCCCGAAAATGAGAGGCATGTTCCCATTCTTGGCATCCTCTTCGGTCATCTGTACCGATTCCATCCATGCCTTTCCGAACACTTTCGGGTTATACCAGATGAATCCGATAACGAGGGTTGATACTGCAGAAAGAACTACGGCAATCCAATTGGCACTGTGCATCATGATGTTTGAATTTTGATGGTTTAAGTGGCATTAAGTTAGTCAAATTCAATGGTGTCGGTTGTCTAACTTTGGATGCGACAAATAGACCTCATGAAAAAGTTAACAGCCCTAAGCTTGGTTTTGGTAATTGCGACAGCTTGTACCACCGTTCCCATTACGGGTAGAAAACAGATGAATCTGTTGCCCGAAAGCCAAATGATGGGCATGGCAGCTACAAGCTACAACGACTTTATAGGGGCAAATCAGATGGTGGCCGCCAACGACCCACGCGCTCAACAGGTTAAACGAGTGGGAGAGAAGATTGCTGCAGCTGCCACAAGATACCTGCAGGCCAAGGGTGCTTCTGATCGAGTTGCCGGGTTCAAATGGAGTTTCAATGTGGCACAAAGCAACGAGGTGAACGCGTGGTGCATGCCGGGCGGTAAGGTGGTCTTCTACACAGGAATTCTACCCGTTTGTGAGGACGAAGATGGCATTGCGGTGGTCATGGGCCACGAAGTAGCACACGCCATTGCACGGCATGGAAACGAACGCATGAGCCAAGGACTGTTGGTACAAGGCGGTGGAATGGCCTTGGATCTGGCCACGGCCATGACCAACCAGCCCGCGCAGACACGTTCCTTGTTTCAGCAAGCGTATGGCATTGGCGCCACGGTGGGTGCCATTCTGCCTTTTTCGCGATTGCATGAGAGTGAGGCCGATGAAATGGGCTTGATCTTTACGGCCATGGCCGGGTATGATCCCGGTAAAGCTGTTCCGTTCTGGAACCGCATGTCCAAGCTAGGAGGTCAACGTCCGCCTGAGTTTCTGAGCACACACCCCGATCCTGATAAACGAAGCGCCAAGCTGAACGAACTTATACCTCTTGCTCGTGCCTATGCTAAAAAATACGGCACCAACTGATTTGATACAATATCACAAGTACGCTTCAGTTAATAGTTTTGTATCCGATATGAGAGAGTCACGTTTTACCAAATTGCCTGTACTGCTGGTAGCTGTTTCGCTTGTGTTTGCTTCTTGCAACAATGGCTGTATGATCTGCAGCGGAGTATCAGCAGATAGAGAGATATGCGAAGATGACTATCAGGAATCTAGCGATTACCAGAACGAGATATCAGCGTATGAAGCAGCGGGAGGTGTTTGCAATGAAAAGTAAGTTACTGATGGTGATATTGGGCAGTTCTATTGCCTTAGGCGGTTGCAGTCAGTGCGAGGAGTGCGAATTGAACGGAAGTTCCGAGACCATCTGCGAAACGGAATTCGATAGCACGGAGCAATATCAGGATGCCATTGCCGACCGTGAAGCCGCGGGCGCAAGCTGTACCGCAACGGGTGGTTTCTGAATCAGACCAGGCGATCGTGTAATGATTGCACCGCTTGGTAACATGTTTAATTTTGCGCGGCATAAATAAGAATTCATGGCATCAACTTCAGACATCAAAGTAGGTTCGGTCATCCGTTATAACGGAGAACTGTGCATCGTACAGGAAAAACAGCACACCATGCCCGGCAAAGGTGGAGCGTTCTATCAGGTCAAAATGAAATCCATTCAATCGGGTAGAAGCTACGAGAACAGATTCCGTTCTGGAGAAAGTGTCGATATGGCCCGTTTGGTTTACACCGAACTACAATACATATATGAAGAGGGCGAACATTTCGTGTGCATGAATCAGGAAACCTACGAACAGGTCCATATCCCGAAAAAACTTTTCGGAGACAACGCCCGATTCTTGAAGGAAAGTATGATCGTTAAGGTCGGTTTCGAAAGCGACCAGCCTATTTTGGCCGAAGCACCGACCTTCGTTGAATTGCTCGTTACCTATTCAGAGCCAGGCATTAAAGGAGATACGGCAACCAACACCATGAAACCTGCTACCTTGGAAACGGGTGCGGTCATTAAAGTGCCACTCTTTGTCAATGAAGGAGATAAGATTCGAATTGACACGAGAACAGGCGAGTACATGGAGCGTGTTAAAGAATAAGATTGAATTTTTCTGAGGCTATAACTGCAGCCGATCTAGCTGCAAAACTCCAAGCCGTATGTATTGGTGACAGCTCCATAGTTGTCAGTGGTATCAACGAGATACATCGGGTACAGAAAGGTGATCTCACTTTCTGTGACAGTTCAAAGTACATTAAGAAAGCCTTGGCTTCCGAAGCCACCGCCATCTTGGTAAATGAACGATTCGAAGCCCCTTCTGGTAAGGTCCTTCTCCTGGTTCCGAAGCCATTTGAAGTCTTTACGACCCTGTCAAAAGAGATAAGAGGAGCATATCATACACATGAATGGATAAGCTCCAGCGCTGAGATTGGCGAAGGAACCGTGCTGATGCCCGGGGTCTTTGTAGGAAAGAATGTTCGAATCGGTGAGAATTGCGTGATTCATCCGAATGTGACGATCTATGATGGATGCACACTTGGGAACAATGTGATCATTCATTCGGGTACAATCATCGGTGCCGATGCGTTTTACTACCAACGCTCGCCACAGGGGTTCAAAAAGCTGCACTCGTGCGGAACGGTGGTCATTGAAGATGATGTTGAAATAGGCGCAGGTTGCACCATAGACCGTGGCGTTACGGCCGAGACGATCATTGGTCAGGGAACCAAGATCGACAATATGGTGCAGATCGGTCACGATACCGTTGTGGGCAAGAATTGTCTCTTTGCGTCTCAGGTCGGTATTGCCGGTGTGGTGACGGTAGAAGATGATGTTATCCTCTGGGGACAGGTTGGGGTGCAGAAAGATCTGACCATCGGAAAAGGGGCAGTGGTGCTGGGTCAGTCAGGTTTGGCCAAGTCGCTGCAAGGAGGGATCACTTATTTTGGAAGCCCAGTGCGCGAAGCACGCGAAAAAATGAAAGAATTGGCCCTGATAAAGCAGCTTCCGGCTATCATTAAGGAACTGAAAGGATAGGCTATTTATAGAACGAGCATTTCATTTCCCGTTCTCGTCACATTGTTATTCTTATTGGTCTAAATCATTTCGTTACACTACGTGACCTTCGTACTTTCATACGGTTTTATGACAAGAACTTGACCAGCATCAGTAAGAATAAAAACGAGCAGATCATTCTTGAAACTCTCAAGATTGCCAATTCTGCTTTAAAGCTTAAGAATCTTAAGCTTAATTCGTTGCTGGAGATCACGAATGCGATCAACAATAACTTCTCGCGAGAACAATTGCTCAAGATATTTGAGTTTGTTCTCAGGAACCAGTTGAATATCGGTAGGCTGTTGTTCTTTACAAAAGATGAGGAGTGGGAAACCTCCATTGCGCATGGGTTGGTACCGAACTTGAAATTGCCCGACATTGAAACTGATCTGCTGCAGATATTGGAGGTAAAGGAGAGCTCAAAGACCGGGGATAAATATTTCGACCAATTTGACGTGATCATCCCCATCATGCACAAGAGCATACCGTTGGCATATCTTCTGGCCGGAGATATCAATGAGGATCTGATCGAGAATACGAAGACAAGGCATATTCCATTCATTCAGACACTGGCCAATATCATAACTGTTTCCATTGAGAATAAGCGGCTTTTCAAAGAGAATCTGAGAAGGGCAGGGATGAAGCGTGAAATGGAACTGGCGTCTGAAATGCAGAATATGCTTTTTCCGAGCAAACTGCCCCATAACGATCATGTGGAAATGGCCGCCTATCATAAACCACATCAGGATGTAGGAGGTGATTACTACGATTTCATTCAGTTGAGCGACAATGAGATTGCTTTCTGCATGGCCGATGTTTCGGGTAAAGGAGTTTCTGCAGCCTTGTTGATGTCCAACTTTCAGGCAAATCTAAGGGCACTTTTCAAGCACGAAACGTCTCTGACCGATCTGGTTCAGGAACTGAATACCAAGGTGATGAACTCGGCCATGGGCGAGAAATTCATCACCATCTTCATTGCCAAGTACAATTTCATGACACGTGTACTGCAATATGTAAATGCGGGCCAGAATCCGCCCATTTTGGTTTCTAACGATACCACCAGCGCGCTTTCAACCGGTTGTCCAGGACTCGGTATGCTGGATGAACTCCCAACGATCAGGGAGGGTATCGTTATCATCGAGCCCGGTTCCATTATAACCTGCTACACAGATGGCGTGGTGGAATTGGAAAATGCACGCGAACGCGAATTCGGTGAAAGCAAGCTGGAGTTGATCCTACTTGACAATCAGGCAAACCCGGTCAGGGAGGTTAACGAGAACATTGTAAAGCATTTACGGACGCACAAAGGACAGATGCCCTACGTAGACGACATTGCACTACTTACCACTCGGTTCAAGTAGTTTCTTCTTACGGTCTTCCTCGTCCTCCTCTTTCATGTGATAGGCCTGTATGGCAACGATCGCTGCAATGAAACCCCAGAATGGTGCAGAAGCCTTGTCAGTATCTAAGAAGTTGTTCAAAATGCCGTGGATCAGATACGTGACCAAACCTAAGAACAAGGAGATCATATACAGTCTCTGTTCCTTATTCTTCATTCTAGGATATAGAATGACGGATGTATAGATAACAACGATGATGACGATAAGGAACGAAACCATACCGAATACGCCCGATTCGGCAAGCGGACCTATGTATTCGCTATGCGCATTGCCTTTATCACCTGCATTGGTACTGATGATCGTTTTGTTGGCCGAAAGCTGAAAAGGAGCGTATTGGAACATGTAAGTTCCCGGTCCCCAGCCAACGAATGGTCGTTCTTTGAACATTCTCCAAGCCGAACTCCACCGGTTCAACCGCTCCAGGTTAGACGCATCCGTAGAAATGTTAGTGATGGATTGCACGTGCTCGGTCAGCTCGGCAGAAGAATCCTGTCTGTTCTGCTCCAGTTTCATGACGATGGTTTCCCAACTCAAGGCCAATGCTATCAGGAACACCGCTGCAACAGCCACGATGGTGACGAATTTAACACGGAAACGCATTACGAGGTAAACTCCCAATGCTCCAACCAAACTGACCCATGCTGCACGTGTGTAAGAAAGCACCAACGCAACCGTGAACAGCATGAGTACTGTAAAGAAGACCACTTTCCAACTTCGACTATAGGAGCTATCAAAGGTCAGTGCAATGAGCAGCGGGTAGAACATGGCTAATGCGGCCCCGTATGAGGTATGGTCGTTGAAGAAAGGCGACATTACCCAGTGTGCCGGTTGTTCAAGAAAACCGTACATGGCATGATGTACGATGGTGTAGCCAATGATCCCTATGAAAGCGATCATATACATGGCCAAGAACCAACGGATGTTATTAAAATCACGGAAGATCTGGGTCATTACGAAGTAGAAGGTGATTACGTACCAAAGTCGGGACACGAAGTACTTCAATGAGATCACGGGCATTTCGCTGGTAGCTGTAGTGATTCCTATCCAAACGAGATTGATGATGATGGCAAGGGTGATCGGGTGATCGGCTATGCGCTTGTCAAATTTGCGCTCAGCAATGAGCTTTAGAATGAACATAAGCATGACCCCGAACAAGAGCGGATCCGTAGGAAGGGTCAACCCAACACCAAGTCCAATGTCGGTAAGGTTTACACTGAGAGGCGTTAAGAACACCACCAGTAGTACCAGCTTATCCAGTGCAAAAAAGGCCAACAGTATAACAGCTACCATGACAGGAAGCAATGGAGCATAGTAAAACTCGAAGGCAATTAGAAGAGCGTTGAACAGTGCGAAAAGCCCGCCAACCACATAGATCAGCTTAGCATTCACAGCAGATGATTTCAGCGCATCAAGCAAAGCGGATCAAGGTTTGGTTGCCGAACCGCGCATGTTTTCCAATAGACTTAGAAAAAGGAACGTCATAAGCAGTGTACCCATTACAGAAACTAGAACAATGAGCCATCTGATAGGGTATGCCTTTTTATCTGCAACAACTGGATTGGTAATGACATTGCAATAGGTCAGGTTCTTCTCAACATCTCTAACCGCTGCTTCCAATTGTTCTTTGAGATTATTATAGCCACCGCGTATCCTCCAAAGATGTTCGTTCAATGACATGAACTCGCCACCTTTTTCCTTCAGGGCATTCAACAATGGTTCTATTTCTTTCGCACCAGCCTGCTTTCCAGGGGTTGAAATAACTTCCAGATACCGTTCTGTGGCGTATTCTGTCTGTAGAGAATAGTCCAGAATTCCATAATTCTGACGAAGGTTGGTCAACACAGCCTCCATGCTGTCCATTTCCGCTTTCTTTTTTGTTACCTGCTCATCCAGAATTTTGACCAATTCCATAGACTTCTCTTTTTGCAGGGAACGTTCTTTACGGTTGAAAAAGTAAATGATGGAATTCACAATATCCCGAGCTTGCACGGGGTCAGCATCCATCACCTCAATGATCACCGATTCATACTCTGTTTTGCGGAAAGTAATGTTGTCTTGATATTCTCGGATAAGAGCAGTTTGTGCCGAAGCTCCAGCAGGGTCAATATTGTAGGTTTCAAAGAGGTGATAAAGTTCTACAATCGAATCTCTTATAATGTCAGATTCAAGTACCTGTAACATTTGCTCTGTAGGAGTTTCCGTACCCATTGGAATGATATTGGCCGGGTACAGCACGGCAAAGGACTTGTACTTAGGTGTGATGACAAATGGACTGGAGAACAAAGCCGAAAGCAAGGTCGCTACCACTGCCACCACCAACAGTTGCTTCCACCACCTTATAAGAAGCCCAAAGATCTCCGAATTATTGTATTCACTGTTCATACTGATCGGCTTTGGCTCTGGTAACGTTTTCATAAACTATGATCGTCAGCAAGGCGATGATAAAGGTTGAGATGGTTGACACAATAACGATCAGCCAACGTATCGGATAGCTCTTCTTTTCGGCTGCAAAGGCGCTGTTTACAATAAACTTGTGGGGCAGTGTCTGTTCTGCATCTACCTTGGCTTCCTGATACTTGGCGCGCAAATGGCTGAGCTGTTCCTTTTCGTGCTCAAGCATATCTCTGATGGAAACGTACGCACCACCATATTTTGAAAGTATCCGCAATTGCTCAGCAAGCTTCTCGGCAGCTCTCGTATTTCCTTCTAGAATAGCTTTTGCGTAATACTCGTTGAAGCGTTCTGACATGGATTCGTAATCATTCACACCCATTTCGCGCATGGTGTTCAGCGAGTCCTCCAACTCCTTCACATAGTTTTTCATTTCCTGGTACTCAGCCTCTGCAATGGCCATTGCTTTGAAAGCACGCTCTTTTTGCATACGGTTTTTCACAGAGTCGACCAAGGCAGCTATGTCATTGGCGATATCTGCTGCCAACTGAGGGTCAGTATCAAGTACGTCTATTCTTACAGATTGAAACTCAGTTCTCTTGTAGGTTATATTGCTGTCATATTCCTTGAAGAGCTTCGTCTGTTTGTATTGATCGGTCGTGTCGATCTCATAATGTTCAATCAGATTGTAGCGCTCCACTATCTTGGATCGGATCTCGTCTGAATTAAGAATTTGAAGAAGCTGCTCAGCCTGTTCTTCCTCCCCAAAGCTCAAAAGGTCTTCTTTGGCCACGTTGTTCTTGGCCAATAGAGACTTGGAAATTGAAGCTGTAGAGGTAGGGAACATGATGACCGTACTCTCAAACTTGGGGGTGATGAATACAGGTGCAGAGAATATGGCCGAAAGTATAGCAGCTGCCAGTGTAACGATGATCAGTGGCTTTCTCCACCGGACGGCAAACAGCAGCAGGTTAGATGAATCGAAATCGAGTCCTTGGTTCTTATCTTCTGCCATTTATCAGCGCTGCTTCGATTTTGAGCGTGGCAAAAGTAGAAAAATTTACAGGGGAGGCGAGATAGGCTGGCTTTGGAAAAACGAATGATGTTATCTACAGAACTCCTATTGTTGTATGCATCTCTGCTGATCCAGTAAAAAAGTCATAGTGACCTCCATATCTACGTTCTTCCCGCGATTCGTCACTGTTCAACTTCCCAGAATCAGTTCAGGAACTTCTGCGATCAAGAGCCCTTCTTTACTCGTTCATTTATCTCAAACTGTAACTTGCCTTCAGAGTCAAAGATTCTCTCTGCAAAATGCCAGATGCCATTACGGTCAACCATAACCACCGTAGAACACACCGTTCCGTAGTTGGGGGTGTTGATGAATTTGGCTGAGAGTACTTTCTCCAATTGGTGGCCCACGCCTGTATCGGGTAGTTGGTGGTCTGCGGCCAGATGGTCGTCTTTCAGAATGGCGAAGAGGTGCTCTGACTGAAGTCTATTGTCACGAATGGCCGCTTCTAAACGAGATTTACCGTCATCCACCTTAGGCCACGAGGTGTTGAGGAATGCGTTGCTCAACCCATGAATACCCCTGCCAATAGGTTCGGGTGTTCCCTTAACATTGGAGAAGTAGAACAGCTTAGAGGGTGTTCCTACCACTAGATTGAAGCCGTTGTAAGATTCTGGGTTCTCAATACTACTTAGATAGTTTGCAGCATCCGTCTTCGTGGTCAGAAAATCGGAAACGAGTTTGCCTCTGGTAGGGCCTTTGCGATTGAAGAAGTCAGGATGTCGATAATTGGTGAGAAAGGCAATTTCGCCCCGTTGGTTGATGCCGAGCCAAGTGCCCATTCCTTCCAGATCGCGGCCAGCCAACACCTCGGGATGGTCTTGCCAAAACGTTGCTTGAGCGGAAGGTCTTTTGCGGAATTCATCTCGATTGGCCAGCAGGATGAACGGGTATTCATCATGCTGATCGATGGCAAACAAACAAAGGCACATGATTCAATTAGGAATTAGGAATGCATAATTAAGAATGGTCAGCTACTGGCGTCATTGCGAGGAACGAAGCAATCTGTTTGCTCTATTGAACCATAATGTGAGATTGCTTCAGTCGTTCCTCCTTCGCAATGACGAAGTTTTGTACCGTTATTTCAAACCAAGGTCAGATTGAATCATGGTGATTTTTGCTTTCAGCGAAGCACGCACCACATCATGATCGGCCTTGTCCTTCAATACTGCATTCACAGAGAAATAGAACTTGATCTTGGGTTCGGTGCCCGATGGCCGTGCGGTTACCACGGTTCCATCAGCCGTTTCAAACTGCAATACGTTGGAGGTTGGAAGGCCTGTATCGGTCTTGCTGCCATCGGCCAGGTTGGTCACTTTACCGAGTTTGTAATCGCGCAGCGTCAGTACATCCGAACCCGCCAATTGTTTGGGCGGAT
Organism: Bacteroidota bacterium; assembly: GCA_046047575.1. GTDB lineage: Bacteria > Bacteroidota > Bacteroidia > UBA10329 > UBA10329 > UBA10329. The sequence continues at coordinate 31,810 of JBJOHR010000256.1, forward strand.
GGTTGCGGAGATTCTCCATCATCTGCGCTATTTCCTCTGCACCTGAGCGGCCTTTTTTCGTAATGCTGATGAGGTCCTCCAAGTAGAAACCGAACTCTAAGTGGATGTCGGTCAATACTTCCGAAAGGCTCTTGCCATTGTTCTTGGCCCACGCACACATTTCGGCAATGAGCACGCAGCTGAGCACCGCATCCTTATCGCGCACCAGGTCGCCCGCCAGGTAACCGTAGCTTTCTTCGCCACCGCCAATGAACTGCTCTTTTCCTTCCTTCTCCAAGATTAGCTCCGCGATGTATTTGAAGCCCGTCAGCACATCGTAGCACGTAACACCTTTCGTTTCCGATATCTTCTTGATGAGAGCTGTGGTCACAATGGTCTTGGCTGTGAACTGCTTGCCGTTCAGTTTGCCCAGTTGGCTCCATCGCTGAATGAGGTAATACACCAACAGCGAACCGGTCATGTTGCCATTCAGCAGTTCCAACTCGCCTTTGGCGTTGCGAACCGCAATACCCACGCGGTCGGCATCGGGGTCGGTTCCCATCACGAGGTCCGCACCGATGGCCTCAGCCTTTTCCAATGCCATTTTCAGGGCAGCGGCCTCTTCAGGGTTCGGAGAATGGACCGTTGGGAAGTTACCGTCAGGTGTGTCCTGAGCTTCCACGGTATGCACGTTCGTAAAACCAAGTTCCTTCAAGGTGCGCGGAACCATGGTGCCGCCCGTTCCGTGCAGCGCGGTGTAAACGATATTCAGGTCCGACTGTGCTTTCACCGCCTCAGGCGAAAGACACAGCGATTTCAATCCATCGATGTACGCACGGTCAATTTCATCCTTCACCATTTCGATTAGCGAAGCATCTGCATTCCAGTGCACATCCTGTGGACCGACAATTTTCTGCACTTCGGCAATCACGTTCTTATCGTGCGGAGCAACCAACTGGCCACCATCTTCCCAATAGGCCTTGTAGCCGTTGTATTCTTTCGGGTTGTGTGATGCAGTGATGACCACACCTGCTTTGCAACCAAAATGGCGCACCGCAAACGAAAGCTCGGGTGTGGGGCGTAGTTCACTGAACAGATACGCTTTGATGCCGTTGGCGGCAAAGACCTCGGCCGTTTTACGGGCAAACAGCGAAGAGTTGTTGCGCGAATCGTGCGCAATGGCCACGCTTATTTCGCCTTGAAAAGACTTCTTGAGGTAATTGGCCAAGCCTTGTGTAGCCATGCCAACCGTGTACACATTCATGCGGTTGGTGCCCACGCCCATCAGTCCGCGCAGGCCGCCTGTTCCGAACTCGAGATCTTTGTAAAAGCTTTCGCTAAGTTCGGTTTCGTTGGTGTCTATCAAGTTCTGGACAGCGTTGCGCGTGTCTGCATCAAATACTTCGGAGGTCCAAGCTTTGGCTTTATCAAGAACAACTTTTTCCATGTGATTGAAATCTTCGGCAAAAGTACAATTGTACCGATTCTAGGATTGAACGTAATTGAAACACTATTTTTGAATCAAACTTTAACCAGACACGATCATGAAGAAAACTGTGCTGACCGTAATATGTGTTGTTGGAATGGCTACAATGACCTATGCACAACAGGAAGAGCTTAAATCAGCCACAGCAAACATTGAAAAGAAGGACTATATCGCAGCGCTGGATGATCTGACCAAAGCAAAAAAGAAGGTAAACGACCTGATGAACGCTCAGATTTCAGATGTTCTGCCCGCAAAGTTTGGAGAGTTTGCCATGAGCAATGATGCAATGAACTATGGTATGGAAGGGCAGGGCCTGAGTTTTAGTAAGACCTACAGAAAACCGGTCGAAGAAGCCAGCAATGAAAGCGACCGAGGCATGGATGCAACGACTATGATGGCCATTCAGCCAGCGGAGATCAGAGTGCTGATCACAACGAACATGATGATGGCAAGCGAGGTCATGAATGCTCATTCCATGGCTGATCAAGGTATGGCCAACGCTGGCACTGAAGCCATTCGGGTGAAAGGTTACAGGGCTTTGGTAAAGTTAAGGTCAAATGAAGGAATGGGTATGCCTGGCGTTGATCAGGTCAAAACGGAGGAGGCCCATGCTATTGTTGGAGGTGCATTCGTTCAGGTTACTGCTCAGGGCTTGGAAGAAGGTCAAGCAAAGGCATTCTTGGAACTTATCGATTTTGAAAAACTTGTCGGTCTCGTTGGTAAGTAATCGTTAAGCTGGCTAATTAGAAAGGTCGTATTATGCGGCCTTTCTTATTTCTGCTCTTTCAGTTTCTCTTCAAACATCTCAATCAGTTGTTCATCCGTAAGGCGCATGTTCTGTACAGAGAATTTCGCGTCTTCGGCCAACTTATGATACGGGTATTCCTTTATGAATTGCTCGTAGAAGAATCGGGCCTCTGCGGTGTCTCGATTCAGGTTTTCTTCGCAAAATCCGCTCAGAAATAGCGCTTCTGGCGCTTTATGGAACGATACATGGTCTTTGCTGATGGTCTTGAAATATTTCACGGCCAAATTACCTTGACCGATCCCCATGCTCACTTCTCCTGCCTTGAACAGCATATCAACAGCCAAACTGTCTTTGGTATCCATGTTCTGGTAATACTTTGCATATTCCTTAATAAGTTGCATGCCTGCTCTTGGGTCGGCTTTTGCCTCAGGGTCAGAAAACAGTACAGATTCTAAGCTGTCAATTTTCAGAAGCGTTCTGTCCGAGTCTGAAAGTTGTTTGCTGGGTGTACTGCACGCTGCAAGGATTGCAAGTGAGGGGATGATCAGATAAGTAACTTTCATTTCGGGAATCTCATTTTGTATTCAGCATCCACAATTCCATTGCTGATATCATTCAATTTGCCTTTCAGCATTCTTCGTTTCAATGCAGGCAGCCTATCGGTAAACAGCGTTCCTTCAATGTGATCGTATTCGTGCTGGATGATGCGGGCCACAATTCCTTCATATGTTTCTTCTTTCAGTTCCCAATTTTCATCGTAATACTCTATGAGGATCTTCGGTTTACGCGAAACATCCTCCCGGATTCCCGGAATACTCAGACAGCCTTCGTTGAAATCCCATTTCTTGCCTTCCTCTTCCAGAATGATCGGGTTGATGAAAACCTTAACGAATCCGTCCAACTCAGGATGTTCTTCACAAAAAGGAGTCGCATCCACGATAAAAAGTCTGATACTGAGTCCTATCTGCGGTGCGGCCAAACCAACACCTGAAGCGTTGTACATGGTTTCGAACATGTTATCTACCAACTGGCCTAATTCAGGGTAGTCGGGGTCTATGTCTTCGGCCACTTTTTTTAAGACGGGGTCACCATAGGCCACGATAGGTAATATCTTGGTCTTGCTCATAGGTTCAGATTGTCCTGTTGCTCCATGTATGACTGCAAAATGATCGTAGCACTCATTTTATCTATCATTGCCTTATCGGCCCGTTGTTTCTTACGCAGGCCACCTTCAATCATTGCTCCAAAGGCAATTTTCGAGGTGAACCGTTCATCCATTCGGTCAAATTGAACGTTTGGGAACTCTTTTTTCAGACTTTCTGTCATCTGATCGGCTTTTTCAGCTGCTTGCGCAGGTTCATTATTAAGGCGCTTAGGTTCTCCGACCACGATTTTATCAACGGTTTCCGTTAGCATGTAGTTTTTTAGGAACGGTACAAGATCATTCGGGTGAACCGTGTCTAGTGCTGAAGCAATGATCTGAAGCGGGTCGGTGGTAGCAATACCTACGCGTTTTGTTCCGTAATCGATAGCAATGATCCTACCCATTTATGCCGTTTTTGAGGCGCGCCAAAGTTAAGGATTATCTTTGCGGCATGCAGGTAGACGAATTACAGCGTATTGTAGAACAGACCTGGGATAACCGCGAGTTACTCCGTTCCGAAAAAAGCATAACGGCCATAAGAGAGGTTATATCGCTATTGGACAACGGAACGCTGCGCGTAGCTGATCCCAAAGAAAATGGCTGGAAGGTGAACGAATGGGTGAAGAAGGCTGTCATCCTGTACTTCCCCATTCAGCAAATGGAAACGATTGAAGTCGGTCCATTCGAATTTCACGATAAGATCGCGCTTAAGAAAGGTCACAAAGCGGCTGGGGTCAGAGTTGTGCCACATGCCATAGCAAGATATGGTTCGTACTTGGAAAGTGGAGTGATCATGATGCCTTCTTACGTTAACATTGGTGCTTACGTGGCCTCTGGAACAATGGTGGATACGTGGGCTACGGTCGGGTCTTGCGCGCAGATAGGAAAGAACGTGCACTTGAGCGGTGGAGTAGGAATAGGTGGTGTGTTGGAGCCGATTCAGGCCGCACCCGTGATTATTGAAGACGATGCATTCCTTGGTTCAAGAAGTATTGTAGTGGAGGGAGTAAGAGTAGGAAAAGAAGCCGTTCTTGGAGCCAATGTGGTGTTGACCATGAGCACTCGAATTATTGATGTAACGGGTTCAGAACCGAAGGAGATGAAAGGCTACGTTCCACCACGTTCGGTGGTTATTCCGGGAACCTATCCAAAAGAATTCCCTGCGGGGACGTATAATGTGCCTTGCGCGTTGATCATCGGTCAGCGGAAGGCCAGCACCGACCAGAAAACCTCGTTGAATGACGCGTTGCGCGAGTTTAACGTAGCTGTATGATGGAGTTACTGGTTATCGGGTTATTCGTTATTCAGCTTGAATCGATAGCGGACCCCAATAACTCAATAACCGAATAACTCAATAACCAATTGAACCGAATCCTCGTCATTCAGACCGCCTTTATCGGTGATGCTATTCTGGGAACAGCGCTTCTCGAAAGGCTTCACCAAGATCATCCCAATGCCAAGATCGATTACTTGGTACGCGATGGAAATCAGGCGTTGTTTGTTGGTCATCCGTTTCTGAATGAAGTACTCATTTGGAGTAAACAGGAATCGAAGTACACTGCTCTGTTTAAGTTACTTCGAGAGGTTCGAAGCAGAAATTACGATGCTGTTTACAACATTCAGCGCTATGCTGCCAGCGGAATTCTAACGGCCTTTTCGGGTGCTAAAGAAAAGGTGGGATACAAGGCCAACCCCGTATCATTTCTCTTCACCAAATCTGTTGAGCATCGTTTCGGAAAGGAATTTGAAGAGGTACATGAGGTTGACCGCGTGCTCGATCTTGTTGGTTGCAACGCTGTAAGAACAATGCCCAGATTATATCCATCACTTTATGATCTTGAATCTGTGAATGAGTTCAAACGAGAACCATTTGTAACCATTGCTCCAGGTTCGGTCTGGTTTACCAAGCAATTACCCGTTGATAAATGGATAGAACTGGTAAATCTGATTCCAACTGACAAACAAGTGTATCTCATTGGGGCAAAATCGGATGCTTCGATTGCTAAGCAGATCATCTCTGGTTCTAGGCGAGATATGGTTGACCTGACGGGAAGGTTAAAACTCCTTCAGACTGCGGCATTGATGAAGGATGCATTGATGAATTTTGCAAACGATTCTGCCCCTGTTCACGTGGCATCAGCAGTCAATGCACCCATTACCGAGATCTTCTGTTCAACCGTTCCGGAATTCGGTTTTTCGCCATTGTCAGAAAATGCACACATTATTCAATCAAAAGATAAATTAGAATGTCGTCCATGCGGAATGCACGGGAGGGCCGCTTGTCCGAAAGGGCATTTCAATTGCGCCCATTCCGTTTCAGTGAATGAAATGTTTTCTGTCCTGTAGGGGTGGATTGGTAAATTCGCGCCCACATGCAAACGCACCAGTACATAAAGCATCCAATTTTTAAGCTCATTTCCGATTCTGCAAAGGAACTTGATGTTGAGGCCTATGTAATTGGTGGTTACGTTCGCGATTGCCTTTTGGGCCGAGAGACAAAAGACATTGACATTGTATCGACCGGAAAAGGAATTGAGCTAGCAGAGGCCGTTGCAAAAAGATTAGGAGGTTCCAAAATAAGTGTGTTCAGACGATTCGGGACCGCCATGATAAACCACCGCGATCTGGAAGTGGAATTTGTGGGTGCTCGTAAGGAATCGTACAGCGAAGATTCCAGAAAACCAGCGGTTGAAGACGGAAGCATAAAGGATGATCAAGACAGGCGCGACTTCACCATCAACGCCATGGCCATAAGCCTTAATGAAGGAACTTGGGGTGAATTGGTCGACCCCTTCAATGGGGTAGAAGATCTGAAGAACGGTATACTCAGAACACCACTTGAACCAGCGAAAACATACAGCGATGATCCACTGCGCATGATGCGCGCCATCCGGTTCGCCACTCAGTTGGATTTTCAGATCGAGGAAGAGTCGTTTCAGGCCATTTACCATAATCGCGAACGGATCCGTATCGTTTCCCAAGAACGGACAACTGAGGAGATGAACAAGATCATTCTGGCAAAAGTTCCTTCAAAAGGATTCAAATTGCTTTTCAGCACTGGCCTTCTTCATCTTGTCTTCCCTAAAATGACAGAACTTTTCGGGGTTGATGTCATTAATGGAAGGGCGCATAAGGATAACTTTTATCATACTCTTCAGGTGTTGGACAACATTTCGCAGCACACAGATAATCTCTGGTTGCGCTGGGCAGCCATTATGCACGATATTGAGAAACCCATTACAAAGCGATACAATCAGAAAGTGGGTTGGACCTTTCATGGCCACGAAGACCGTGGAGCGAGAGAAGTTCCTGAGGTTTTCCGTGAACTCAAACTTCCGCTCAATGAGAAGATGAAATACGTTCAGAAACTCGTATTCCTTCATTTACGGCCCATAGCTTTGGTTCAGGAAGAAGTGACCGACTCAGCCGTAAGGAGACTGGTTTTTGAAGCTGGAGATGACCTTGATGATCTGATGACACTCTGCGAGGCCGACATCACCAGCAAGAATGATGATCGCGTGAAGCGTTACATGCAGAACTTCGAGATCGTACGGCAGAAAATGAAGGAAGTGGAGGATAAGGACCGAGTACGGAATTGGCAACCGCCCATTAGCGGAGAAGAGATCATGCAAGCGTTCGGAATAACTCCCTGTAGAGAAGTGGGCATCATAAAAGATGCGATAAAAGATGCAATCATGGATGGCCATATTGCCAACAGCAGAGCAGATGCCATTGATTTTTTGGAAAAGAAAGGAAACGAATTAGGTTTGCCACTCGTAAAGCGCCTCCAACCCGACACCTAACACTATTTTTGCAGTCTGAATTGACCCATGGCCGTATACCGATTTCGAGTTTTTATTGAAGACGATCACGAAGTTTACCGAGATATAGATGTGCTTGGAAAACAGCGCTTCGCGGATCTTCACAAAGAGATTGTCAGAAGTTTCAATTTTCAGCAGAATCAAGCTGTTGAATACTACAGCTCCGATCAGCAGTGGTATGCAGGAGATACGGTTGTCATGCTCGATGCTGATCTGCAGGGCGACCATCAGAAGATAGCAGGTCACATTAGCGTACCTCGGCAGCGGTTCCTGTGTGCAACGGTAAGTCATAAACCGGTAGAATTGGCCTTGGAACTTCAAAAGATACTTCAGGAGGAATCTGGAGTCACTTACCCTCGGACTGCCAAAAGTGAGGGTGACCCACCTTACTACACCCAGCCGCCTCCGGAGCCGATCGCTTCTGAACCCGAAGATGAACCTGCAGACGACTCAGAATTGGACATGTTCGAAGGTGACGGACCTTCAGAGGAAGAAATTGAAAGGATTCAGAAAGAAGCAGAAGCGGCCAGTAAAAAGGCCGAATTCAAAGCACCTTCAATCGATTTCAGCAAGCTGGGAGCCTTGAGTGATGAAGATGATGATGAGGAAGAAGAGGACGAAGATGATTCTGATGAGGAGAATGAGGAAGGCTTTGAAGACTTCAATATGGACGATCTCATGTAATGCCCGTCAAGGCGGACAAAACCCTTATTGTGGTTTGCGGCCCAACTGCTGTAGGTAAAACGGATTTTGCGATTGAACTTGCAGTAAGGTTGAATACTGAGATAGTTTCCGCAGATAGCAGGCAACTTTACCGCGAAATTCCCATCGGTACGGCTCAACCGAGTCAAGAACAGCTTTCAAGGGTCAAACATCATTTTATTGCCACTCGTTCAATCTCGGATGATTACAACGCTGGTATGTTCGAGCGCGATGCCTTGGATCGACTGGAAGTACTGTTCCGGGAAAATGACAAGGTGGTTTGCTGTGGGGGAACAGGGCTATACATAAAGGCCTTGTGCCATGGTCTTGACGATCTGCCTGAAGCAGACGAAGAATTGCGCCAACACCTGACACAGAGACTTGAGGAAGAAGGGTTCGCGCCCCTTCAGGAGCAACTTCGGCAGTTGGATCCAATACATTATTCCAAGATGGATGCACAAAATCCGCAACGGGTTATCCGTGCATTGGAGGTTTGTCTTTCAACAGGAAAAGCGTTCTCGTCTTTTCACGGAAGAGCAAAAGTGAAACGGTCTTTCAACGTGGTTAAGATCGGGATGGAGTTACCACGGGAGGAACTCTATGAGCGCATAAATCAACGCGTTGAAACAATGTTGGAGAATGGCTGGTTGGATGAGGCAAAAGCAGTGTTTGCCAACCGGCATTTAAACGCGCTCAATACAGTTGGCTACAAGGAACTTTTTGCCCACCTTGAAGGAAAATTGACCTTGCAAGAAGCTACAGACAAGATCAAGATCAACACCAGAAGGTTTGCTAAAAGGCAAATGACGTGGTTTAAGAAGGATACTGAGATAAAGTGGTTGGAAAAACCAAAGCTATCGGAGGTTCTGGCCTTATTGCCTTGAACTGGAATTCCTAAAACCATGACTGAGTTCAGTGCCACGAAGTTCAAGGTCTGTTCTGACCAAGTTGGTGCAAGGCAGCTCATGTTCCCAACACTTGTCGGATTCTGACGGGTAGTAGATGGAAGTGCCGTTCACTTCGAATTCTGAAAACATTGTCGGTTTTTTAGGGGCCTGTTCGTTCAACACCGTTTTGGTAAGCGCCATGATGGGAATGATGGCAAAAAGAGGTGCGAATCTGAACCATTTACTAAGATCGAAATGCATGGCCAAAACTGCTAACGAATACGCGAAAAAGTAGAAAACCACTCCGTAAATGAATCGCGGATTTGGCCCAGAACTCCACCAGAAGGCGAAACTCCCTAATACCGTCAAGGCTAAAAACAGGTTGAGAACGGTGTTTTCCGAACTTCTTTCTCTATCTATTTTCAACACATCGGCTAAAACCAACAGAAAGCTACCGGAAAAAACGAAGATCAGGAGGGCAAGCACACTTTTCGATTGAATACCAAGCCAGAAGCGTATCCATTCGATGATCGGTTTGCCATAATCGGCAAGATCGTAGGTTCCCGATCGAGCGTGGGTATCTACCATTTTACGCGCATTGGCAGCCAATTCCTTCGGAACTTTCCAATCGAACGAGAATAGATCGATCGATTCCATCGGAAAAACGAGGTAACCTGTCTGAATCAGGTTTCGACCTAACCACGGAAGAACAACCATGCCGCCTACAATGGACGCTGATATGAAGGAATTCCAGTCTCTTTTCTGAACAGTCCAGTATAGGAGAGGAAGAATTGCCAGGACATGTAATACCGAAAGTACCTTGATCGTGGCAGAAAAGAGAATAAGCGTCACGATTATCGGTAGGGAAGCATTTTTACGATCATGGAGAAGTAGCGAGAAATATGTGAGGGGAATAAGCGTGGACGGCAAGTCGGGCGCGTTGCTTGTCAGAAACCTGATGAGCAAGAAAACAGGTAGAGGAAAAATGGCCCAGCTAAGATCGTATACCGAAACTCGGTCTCGAAGCTGGTAAGCTGATTCCAATGAGCCCAGACAGATGATAAAGAACAGGAGCGCATTGAGATCGTTACCTGAAAACTCCACCAAAGGGTAGAGATTGTAAGCTGCAGAAAGGAGGTGCCAATGAGAGTTGAATCCGAAACGGTCATGCAGGTTTGCTAGGCCTGGAACAACTGGGTATTGATTGACCCATTTCACAAATTGAACGTAATACAGCCCCGAATCGTTGTTTAAAGACGGCTGAACAGATACCAACAAGGCAATTGCCAAGAATGCCACTGCTCCTACAGAAAACAGTGGACGCCAGTTTAAGATGGAACTGACTGCTTCGCGAGCAATCGGCCATCCCTTTTTTCCGAACAGGATCAACCAAAACCCTGTCAGTGTAAGGGTGCAGGTCAAATCTATATTCACGAAGAATGTACAAGTTGCTAACACTGCCGAACTCAGTGCTGCACCTAGCAAAAGTGCCACGATCAGCCGATGTATGGGTCGATCCTTTACTGGATTTCCGAACTTAAACAGGACGAATGAGCCCAAGGGAAGCCAAGACAGAACAGCTAGGAACCATGCAATTAGTGTGAAAAGGACCTCCATCAGGTTAAAAATCGTAATAATCCTTTCGCCTTGAAAGTTTCAGGTCCTGCAAAATGCTGGATTTCACTTTCAGGTCGAAACTCCACATCTGCTGTCTTCCAAATGGTACCCATGTCATGCTGAATTCCCAGCAATGTAGGTCGCGATAAATGCTAAGCGAAGTATAGCTCAGGTCGTTATTCACAAAGTCGTAACCAGAACTGAAGCCGATCTTCCACTTTGGTGTTAGCGAAAGGTCTCCTTGAAACTGTAAGGTCTGAACAATGCGGTTGGCTGCGCTGGCCAAGTTGTTGATGGTCAGGTTGTAACTGATATCCAATCGCCATGGCACATTGAAATCTATGTAGGCCGCTTTGGCCGCATTGATCTGAGCCAATTCTTCGGGCGTACCTTTATTGGACTCATAATCAGTCCTTGATTTCCCGTTAAGATTGAGGGTGAGCGCTACCGAAGCTGTAGTCAATCGCGTGAGTTGTCCGGTTTCATTCACCAACCATTTGTTGATGGTTCTTCCGTTGGTGTCCTGAGCGTAAGGAGAAAGGTTCATGTTGAAGTTAACGCCTAGCCGTTCCAATATCCTAGTTCGGCCGCTAATGCGGATATCCGACAGATTCAGCGAGTCGGCAAACAGATTGTAGCTGCCGCCAACGTTGAACTGTTCCAAGATCTTGATCTTCCTGAATCCAGTAATCGTGTCCTTCTTGGATCGCACCTTCATTTCCAACTGATTACCGAATCCGTAAGTGATGGAGCCAGTATTATCTGTCGGTGGTCTTCCATATATGCTGAGTGCATCGTGACTATAGGTGATCCTGGAACCATTGTCTCCAAAGAAACCTACCTCATCGCTTGCCATTTTTGGCCGGTAGGTGAAACCGACCTGTGGATTGAAAACGTGTCTGATGCCACGAATCCAACCTTTTTTGAATTGAACTAATCCATACAAGGTGGTGTTCATATTCACGCTGGCGTTCACATCTCGGTTACTGAAAAAACCGTAGGTGGTGTCAGAATATGCTGTTTGGCTTTCGTTGTCCCACCCGCGGTCCAATCGTTGAAAAAACCAACGTTCGTTGTATGTTACAGAAGGCGAAACGGTGAAGTATTTGAATGCTTTGAACGAAGTGGAAATGGGAATGGTCTGTATTACCCCGTTTCTCATCTGGTCCAAAGTGGCACGTGTAAAAAAGGTAGAATCGACCGTAGTTACGCGGTTTTCAGTCCGCAAGGAATAGCTGACTCCGATCTTTTCATACCATCGCTGCTTGCCAATTTGGTTCTTTCTCTTAAACGGGTAAATACGCTGAACGTTGAATGAAATCTGAGGTAAGGTTACGTTCACGATCTTGGTCTGCGTGTTCTGACTGTGACTCAGATTCACGTTCAGCGAGAAAGGTTTTCCGATCCATCGCTTGGAAAACGCAATGCTTGAAGTGAATGTGTTGGTCAGGTAATCCTGTGTGCTGGTCGTAAGTCCATTTTGGAAATTGGTGGCCGTACCAACATTAACGTCTGTTGAGAACGAAGTGCTTGGCCGCGCCTTAGGGTCTTGTTGGTGTCGCCACTTGAAAAAGTAGTTGTTCTGCACCCGATAATCAGGGAATTCCTTTCGGCTGTTGCGCAAACTGTTGTGACTGAATTCTACCCGCCCGTTGAACTTGTATCGTTTGTTGTAATTGGAAACCGCCCGAACGCCATAACTGCCTTTGGTGTAAATGTCACCGGTCAAAGCCAGATCGGCCTTATCGCCCAGATTGAAGTAATAACCGAAGTTTCTGAAGAAGAAACCCTGTGTTGGTGATTCGCCATATTCTGGAAATAGGATGCCTGATGATCTGCCAGATTTGTTAGGGAACCAAGCAAAGGGCACTACCAGTGGAGTGTATACGCCTTCGAACATGAGAAAAGCCGGCCCGCTTACGATCTTATCGTTCGGGATCACCTTCAGTTTTTTGGCTTTGATCAGGAAGTGCGGTTCATCTGCATCGCAGGTGGTGTAGCCGCCATGTTCTATGTAATAGAAGTTCTCTTCCGTCTTTTTTACTTTTTCGCCTCGTAGATTTCCCTCACCTTCTTGGGTGATCACTTCCAAGATCTGCCCTTTTTCCGTTTCGAAATTGTAACGCATCCTATTGGCAGTAAAATTCTGGTCGCCACTTTTGAACTGTGGTTTGCCGATCTTATTTCCGGTGGAGTCCGTAATGCCTTCCGCATAAACTTCTTTAGTGGCCTGGTCAATTTCTATGTAGGCAGCTTTGAGTTCAATATCCTGGTAATTGATCTGGGCTTCACCATATAGATATACCTTCTTTTCTTCCACTCCGAAACGGATGGAATCTCTTGCGTGATACTTGATCTCTTCTTCCAGCTCAGTTCCCTTTTTAGGTGCCACCACAGCCTGAATGGAGTCAGAGTCCGTGGAATCCTTTGTGGAAGCCCGCTCGCGTAAAAGGTTCAAAGTGGTGTCTGCAACAAACGGAGCTATAGAATCGGGTCTTGAAAAAAGTTTGGTTCCGCTTAACTTTTGAACTTGCTGCGTAGAATCATTTGCCCCAGTTGGCAGCAGTTTCTGTGCGGAAACCGTGCTGGCCATTGCCACCAATAAAAGGCACAAAAAGCTTGATTTTATCACGTTCGCCACACTAATCAACGGTACCTCCTATTATTCGGGGAAAAGGCCTTAATTTTAGGCGATCAAAGCTAACCATTTCATCGGGGACACGGGTTGGATAATGATGCAGGCGCAACCGATCGGTAAACGGTCAATTCTTGTTTTTCTTGCCTTTACTCTGATTCATTTTTTTGGGTCGGCCCAAAATGCTGACGAACCATTCAGAATAAAGACCATTGTCATAGATGCTGGTCATGGCGGAAAAGACCCTGGCAATTTGGGTACCGGACGCTACAAGACCAAGGAGAAGGACATTTCGCTTGACGTAGCACTACGGGTTGGAGGTTATATCAAGACCCAGTTTCCAGAGATCAACGTTATCTACACAAGGAGCACTGATGTTTTCATTGGTCTGAACGAAAGGGCGGATATTGCCAACAAGTCCAAAGCCGATCTCTTTATCAGCATCCATTGCAATGCATTTTCCAAGCCAACTAGCAGCGGAGTGGAATCCTACGTTCTCGGACTTCACAGAAATCAGGAGAATTTGGAAGTGGCCATGAAAGAGAACTCCGCCATTTTCTTGGAAGACGACTACAAGACCAAATAT
>JBJOHR010000257.1:0-16725 GCA_046047575.1 Bacteroidota bacterium
ACTGGGACCAGTTTACGGAGTTCAGTGGCGGAGTTGGCCAACAGCAACGGGAAAGACCATCGATCAAATTCAAAAATTGGTTGATGGGCTGAAGAAAAGCCCAGATTCCAGAAGGCACATAGTAAGTGCTTGGAATGTGGCCGAAGTGGATAACATGGCCTTACCTCCTTGCCACACCATGTTCCAATTCTATGTGGCGGATGGCAGGTTGTCGTGCCAGCTATATCAACGAAGTGCAGATATTTTTCTTGGCGTTCCGTTCAACATTGCCTCGTACGCGCTGCTTACCATGATGCTGGCACAGGTCTGCGATCTTGAACCGGGCGATTTCGTACACACCTTTGGAGATGCACACATTTACTCCAATCATTTCGATCAGGTTGAACTTCAACTGAGCCGTGATTTCCGACTATTGCCAACCATGAGGATCAACCCAGACATTAAAAACATCTTCGACTTCAAGTACGAAGATTTTGAATTGCTGAACTACGATCCGCATCCAGGTATCAAAGCTCCGATCGCAGTATGATCAGCATGATCGTAGCGGCCGATGAGAACAATGTGATCGGCAAAGACAACGACCTGATTTGGCACTTGCCAGACGACCTCAAATTCTTCAAGGAGAAAACCAAGGGTCATGCCATCATCATGGGAAGAAAAACCTACGAATCGGTAGGTAGGCCGCTTCCAAATAGAACCAACATCATCATAACAAGAGACCCGGATTTCGAAGTGGAAGGCTGTGTGGTGGTAAGTTCATTGGACAAAGCCTTGGAGAAAGCCTATGAAGTTGACAAGGGTCCTTTCATTGTTGGAGGCGAGCAGATCTATCGCTTGGCACTACCACTTGCTGAATGCATTTATCTGACACGCGTTCATCATCAGTTTGAAGGCGATAGACACTTCCCTGAACTGGATGCCAGTTGGCAGGAGGTGGAAAGCATTCCGCATTCGGCAGATGAAAAACACGCATTTTCATTTACTATCAAGACCTACCACAAGCGTTAATTCCATTACTTTACAACGATTTCAAAGCCTCATCATGAATAAGAAAGTTCACATTTCCGTTTTATCTCTTTTGGTTCTTGGTCTGTCAATCTCTGGATGCAAGAAATTGGTTCATCAGAACATTCAAGCAGCCAGTAACAGTTCGGTAGCGCTCATCACCTTCAATGATGTTTTCGAACAGATCAACAGCGCAGTGAGCTATGAAGTTGCCTTGGACGAAATGACCAACGGAAGTTGGAACCAGCACGGAACGCTTTGTGCTGATGTAAGTCTGATGCCGCTTGGCACCGGATTTCCAAAAACATTGACCATCGATTACGGAACAGGTTGCATTGGAACAGATGGCGTTTCGAGAAGTGGGAAGATCATTGCGGTTTTCGATGGCAATTTCAGAGATGAGAACACAACCATCAGCATTTCGTTTGACGGATTTACCAACGGTCAGTATTCAGTTTCCGGAACAAACGAGATCACTAACACAGGCGCTGATGGTGATGGAAACCCGACCTACAGCGAAGTGATCCGCGATGTGATCATTGCTTGGAACACGCAACAGATCATCTGGGAGGCTGACCTGAGCCGAACTTGGGTTGAAGGAGACACCACCAACTTTACCACCGACACGATTGGCGGCACGCTCGGCCTTGCTGGATTGGAAGATGATGTTTTCACACTGCGTGGAACTGCGGTCGGTAATGATTCCAACACACATCCTTTTACCTTGGAAGTAACGAATTCGCTGGTTCTACCTAGCAATTGCGAATACGTTACAGACGGTATGATGGTGGTTTATCCTGTGAATTTCAACGCAGGAACGGTTGATTACGGCTCTGGCGAATGCGATAAGCAAGCTACGATTGAAGTAGATGGTGAAGTGTTCAACTTCACGTTGTAATTCACACGCTTACTTCTGGACAAAAACAGAATCCTCAACCCGAGGCATTCCGAACTGTTTCCCTACCTCGTACATTTTTGAGATGGCAGCTTTGCCCTTTTCTCCAAGGTCTAGCGTAAAACTGTTGACATACAGGTTAATGTGCGAGCGCATCACATCCTCGTCCATTTCCTGCGCATGGCACTTTACGTAATCTTTGGATGCATCGGGATTATCAAAGGCAAATTGGACACTCTTGCGCAGCAGATCATCAAACTGCTTTCTCAGCGTTGGCTTTAACCTGCGGTGAATAGCAATTCCGCCCAACGGAATAGGGAAACCCGTTCTCTTTTCCCACACTTCGCCCAGATCGGCAATCTTGATCAGCCCTTTCTCTTGGTACGTAAAGCGGTTCTCGTGGATGATGACGCCAGCTTCAACCCCATTGCTCAGCACAGCGTTCTCAATCTCGGAGAATAAGAATTCTTGTTTGTTCTGCGCGGTAGGATATGCAAACGACATCAGAAAATTGGCCGTGGTATTCTTGCCCGGAATGGCCACGGTTGCGGTTTTCAGTTCCTCATCCGAAAGCAATCGCTTGGAAATGAGCAACGGCCCACAACTGTTACCCAAAGCACTCCCCGAATTCAGCAGTTGATACCTGTAATGCACATGCGAAAACGCATTATAGCTGATCTTGGTCACATCCAGTTTTCCTACCAGCGCCATGCGATTGAGTTCTTCCACATCGGCAAGCACAACTTCCAATTCAATGTCGCCAAGGTCAATTCGTCCGTTGACCATGGCATCGAAAATGAACGTGTCGTTCGGACAAGGCGAAAATCCTAAGGTCAGTTTATGCTTCATCATTCAGATATTGAGAGATGAATTGATGCAGGTTTTTGATAGCAAGTGGAATATTCCAAGCGTCTCTATTTCTAGGTTCAACTTTGTTGGAAACAGCTCTTATCTGAACCCACGGAACACCGAATTGCTGACACACAAAGGCTACTGCCGCACCTTCCATTGATTCAACATCAGGATTGAACTGCTTTCTCACTTTCTCAATGGAATCCGCGCTTCCATGCACCCGATTAACGGTGATACCATTTACCTCTTTTAGACCGTCAATTCTCCTATCCGTGAAAAATCTAACCTCATTCGAATCGACCAGCTTCAATTCATTCAAAGGGATGAACGCTCCGTTGTCTTCAACACCCAACTCAGCCAATCGTTCAGAAACAACTTGAACTACGCATCCAATTTCAGCGTCAGAAAACGCACCGGCTATTCCAATATTCATTACCAGATCATACTCGCGCTTTGCTAATTCTTTGGTGAGATGATGCGTGGTTGCAACCATTCCAACACCCGTTACAAGCTTGTCAGCGTTGCCCAAAACAGCACTTGGCATCTCCATTTCAGTGGCTGCAACCAATAGAATTCTCCGGCCTGATCCGAGCATGCTCCAAAGTTAGGATTCGGCACAGATCTGCCTTAGATCATTCTATATTTGCGCACGTTTTAAGGCAAGATGATTTTCATAACCAGAAGAGAACGATTTAACGCGGCACACAAGCTCTATAACGAGAATTGGAGCGTTGAGAAGAACGATGAAGTGTTCGGGAAATGTGCGAATGCCAACTGGCATGGTCATAATTTCGACCTGATAGTTACGGTGAAGGGCGAGGTTGACCCGGATACAGGTTTTGTAATGAACCTGAAAGATCTGAGCCGGATCATTAAAGATGAGGTGATTGAAAAAGTGGACCACAAGAACCTGAATCTTGATGTGGATTTCATGAAGGGCAAGTACCCATCGACCGAAATTCTAGCAATGGAATTCTGGAATATTCTTGCGCCATTGATCAAGGCCGAAGGTGCCGAACTACACTACATCAAGTTGGTGGAGACCGAGAACAACTACGTGGAATACTACGGAAACTGAATCACAAAAAAATCATGAAAGCATACGTATTTCCGGGTCAAGGGTCGCAGTTTGTCGGTATGGGTAAAGAACTTTACCTGAGTTCAACAGAAGCCAAGCATTACTTTGACAAAGCAGACAAGATCTTAGGATTCGAAATCACGAAATTGATGTTTGACGGAACGGAAGACGACCTGAAACAGACCAAGGTCACACAACCTGCCATCTTCCTGCATTCGGTTATCCGCGCGCTGACGCTGCCTGGTTTTCAACCCGATATGGTTGCAGGACATTCTCTCGGAGAATTCTCTGCACTTGTTGCCAATAAGGCCTTGACCTTTGAAGATGGATTGAAACTGGTGTCAAAAAGGGCTTTGGCCATGCAAAAGGCCTGCGAACAGAATCCTTCGGCCATGGCCGCAATACTGGGTCTGGAAGATGAAACAGTGGCCGCAATATGTTCCGCTATTCTGGACGAGGTTGTAGTCCCAGCCAACTACAACTGCCCTGGACAGATAGTGATATCGGGAACAGAAAATGGAGTGGATATTGCCTGCAAAAAACTGACGGAGGTCGGTGCATTGAGAGCCATAAAACTGAATGTTGGCGGGGCTTTCCATTCTCCGCTCATGGAACCTGCCAAACTAGAACTCGAAGAGGCCATTCATGCCACATCGGTAAGCAAGCCCATCTGCCCCATTTATCAGAATGTCACGGCCCAAGTCGTTTCCAATCCGGACATCATCAAGCGCAACCTTATAGCGCAATTGACCGCTCCCGTGAAATGGACACAGACCGTTAACCAAATGCTGCACGATGGTGCCACATCGTTTACCGAAGTCGGTCCGGGCAAGGTGCTCTCCGGCCTCATAAAGAAAGTAAACCGCCAGGTGGAAATCTCTTCGGTAGGATAATCACTACTTTCAATCTCGAAAAATTCAGACCATGCTAAGAATACGAATAGGACTTCTGACAGCCGCCATTGTTATGTTGCTCGTACCTACTGGGTGTGAGGAAGATCGTCCGGACAGAGTTGTTGGGATTGAGAACACCACTTCTCCAACTCAATTGAGTGAATGGATGGAGCAACTTGGCGCTGTTATCCGCGCAACCAATACCCAGGGCGAAGAAGCATCTCGTATACTGGCCTATGCTAGCATTGCCTACTACGAAGGTTATGCATTCAGTTCGGAGAGCATGAGAAGTCTGGTAGGGCAATTGGAAGGCCTCGAATCCATTCCTCAACCAGATCCAGCGTTGACCTATAATTATGGTGTGATTGCTGAAGCCGCCATGTACAAAGTATTGGATCGGATGTATGCCAATGCGCCTACTAATATTCAGTTGGTTTTGTCTTCCACCTATACCGACCACGAGCGCGATTATCTTCAGATAGGTGTTGCAGAGGCAGTTGTAGACCGTTCAAGAGATTTTGGTTCAAGTCTAGGTCAAGCAATAATTGATTGGAGTAATGAGGACGGATATTCTGAGTTGAGTTCGTGTTCCACAACCGTTCCCACTGGCGCTTATGACTGGCAGCCTACTCCGCCCAACTTTTCTGCAGCCCAAAACGCATGTTGGGGAGATCTGAGAGCCTTTACATTCACACCGGCCGAACTTATTACGCTCTGCCATCCTGGAATTCCGGATGAGGCTTCAACGCAAGTGTATTCAGATGCAATGACAGAAGTGTATGAATTGGGCAACAACATCAATCCGGCACAAGCTGAAATTGCCCGATTCTGGAACGATGCAAACGGAAGCTTCACCGTTCCCGGACATTATATCTCCATTCTGGCCGACCTCATTGACCAGAATATCCTGAACGGAGAGGAAACGGTTACTGCCTTTGCGCACCTCTGCATTGCCATGGCCGATACGTATATCTCCACATACAAATTGAAGTACACGTATTTCCGTCCGCGACCTGTTACCCTGATCCAACAAACCATCGATTCAAATTGGGAATCTGAAATGAACAGTCCGGCCACACCGGAATTCCCTTCCATGAGAGCCACCATGGCTTACGCGGCCGCGCAGGTGTTCACCAACAGATATGGCGCCATTGAATTCAGAGACGATACTTACATGAATGTTCTGAACATCGATGAAAGGATATATGCTTCTTTTGATGAAATGGCCACAGAAGCTGCCCTGAGCAGACTCTATGCTGGAACCAATGTGCGACTGACCATAGACCGGTCGGAATATCATGGGAGATGCATTGCCCAACGGGCCAACGAACTCTTCTTTATTCAGTGATCTTCGGACCGTAGTGTTTGGCAAACCATTTTATGGTAATGTCCAAACCGTCTTTGATGCTTACCTGCGGATTGTAATCCAAGTATGCTTTGGCCTTTGAAATATCGGCCAAGGAATCGCGAACGTCTCCTTTTCGTGTCTCCCTGTAAGTAGGGTCGATTTCAGAACCGACTATTTCCTTCAGTGCGAAATAGAGCTGGTTAATGGTGGTTTGCTCACCAAAAGCTATGTTGTATACACGGCCTGTGGCACCTGGAACTTCGGAAAACATGGCTCTGATATTTGCCTGCACCGCATTTTCAACAAAGGTGAAATCGCGCGATTGTTCGCCATCGCCATTGATGTACGGAGACTTTCCCTTCAACAGCGCATCCATGAACAATGGAATAACTGCTGCATAAGGTCCGTCTGGTTTCTGGTTGGGTCCGAAAATGTTGAAGTACCTAAGCCCAACCACTTCGATTCCATAATTCAGGGCATACACTCCTGCATAAACTTCATTAACGAATTTGGACGCGGCATAAGGTGAAAGCGGATCACCAATGTGCTCCTCTACCTTCGGAAGCTTCAGACTGTCTCCATAAACAGACGATGAGCTTGCGTAAACAAAACGCTTCACTTTGGCGTCCTTGGCGGCTGTCAGCATGTTCAGGAAACCCGTTACGTTGGCTTCGTTGGTCAGCAACGGAGTTTCAAGGGACCGTGGGACAGAGCCTAAAGCCGCTTGATGCGAAATGTAATCAACCCCGACACAGGCTTTCCGACAGGTTTCCGAATCAGCGATGGAACCATTAATGAACTCGAAATTAGATGCTTTCAGAAACGGTTCGATATTCTCGATCTTTCCTTCACACAGATTATCCAGCACTATTACTTTGCCTGCTCCATACTTCATCAAGTATGTTACAATGTTAGAACCTACGAAACCGGCTCCTCCTGTAATAAGAAACGTAGACCGACTGATGTCTGTAGTATGGAACGGGGTTTCGTACATTATCGTTCTTGGTATTGTTGTTTGAAATATTTCTGGTAATCACCAGAAGTTACATTGTTCAACCAAGCCTGATTGTTGAGGTACCAATCAATGGTTTTGGGCAAGCCTTCTTCAAAAGTGAGGCTGGGTTCCCAACCAAGTTCTGTCTTCAGTTTGGTGGAGTCGATGGCATATCGTAGGTCGTGACCTGCCCGGTCCTTAACAAAGGTTATCAACTTCTCCGATGTGCCTTTTTCTCTTCCCAACTTCTCGTCCATTATTCGGCAAAGCAATCGGATGAGGTCAATGTTGGTCCACTCGTTGTTTCCACCTATGTTATAGGTCTCGCCAAGTCCACCTTTGTGAAACACGACATCAATGGCCGAAGCGTGATCTTCAACATAAAGCCAATCGCGCACATTCTCACCTTTTCCGTAAATGGGAATCTCCAAATTATTCTGAATTCGATGAATGGCCAACGGAATCAGTTTTTCTGGGAAATGATTCGGGCCATAATTATTAGAACAGTTGGAAATGACCACGGGTAACCCATACGTGTGAAAATAAGCCCTGACCAAATGGTCTGAACTTGCTTTTGAGGCTGAATATGGGCTACGCGGATCGTAGGCAGTGGTCTCGTAAAAGAATCCTTCCTCTCCTAAAGAGCCATACACTTCGTCTGTTGAAATGTGGTAGAAACGCTTTCCTTCCCAGTTTCCATTCCACAATTCACGGGCCGCATTCAACAGGTTCACCGTACCAATGATGTTGGTCTGAACAAAGGCCATGGGTCCGGAAATGGAACGGTCCACATGAGATTCTGCGGCCAGGTGCACAACACCGTCTGGCTGATACTTTGCAAAAACCTCCTTCAATTTGGCAGCATCTGTAATGTCTGCATGTACAAACTCGTAGTTACTGGCGTGTTCCACATCCTTGAGGTTTTCCAAATTGCCTGCATAGGTGAGCGCGTCCAAGTTTACGATTCTGGCCTTCGGATAATTGTTGACGAAACGTCTTACCACGTGCGAACCTATGAAGCCAGCGCCTCCGGTTATGATGATTGTTTTCATTCTTGTTTGCTTCTTATGTTCTTTTCCCAATTCCAGGAAGTGCGCAGTGCATCTTCCAACGTAAGTTCGGCTTTCCAGCCAAGTTCATTATTGGCCAATGAGCAGTCTGCATATACTTCAGTCACATCGCCTTCACGCCTTTTGCCGATCACATAAGGAACATTGATCTGAGTGGCTTTCGTAAACGCATCGATCACTTCCAACACACTGGAACCTTTCCCAGTTCCAATGTTAAACACTTCGTATGATGATGATGCAGACGACTTTTCGAGTCTTCTCAGTGCTTGTAAATGTGCTTTCGCCAGATCGACCACATGAATGTAATCCCTAATGCATGTTCCGTCAGGCGTAGGATAGTCGTTACCGTGAACCGTTAGCTTTTCCCTCAACCCAGCCGCTGTCTGTGTTACGTATGGCACCAGATTGTTTGGCACCCCAACGGGCAGCTCTCCCAATTTGGCTGAAGGATGCGCACCTATCGGATTGAAATACCGCAGGGCAATAGCTTTCAGGTTTCCAGCTGAGCTCGAATCTTGAATAATGTCCTCAGAAACCGATTTGGTATTGCCGTAAGGCGATTCAGGTTTCTGTCTTGGCGTTGATTCTGTAACAGGCATCTTTTCTGGCTGACCATAGACCGTACAACTGGATGAGAAAACCAGATCTGATATCTGATACTTCTCCATTTCAATCAACAGATTAATGAGACTGAATAGATTATTCCTGTAATACAATAACGGCTTCTGCACGGACTCGCCAACAGCCTTTTTTGCCGCAAAATGAATAACAGACCGAATCGATGGTCCGATCTTCGACATCAGTTCTGCAAGTGCTTTTTCATTGGCCATGTCGACCTCATGGAAACCTGGTCTTTTGCCAACCAAAGACTCAATGGCGTCCAGAACACTTGGATCAGAATTGGAAAGGTCATCGATGATAGTAACGCCCATTCCATGCTGCATCAGCTCCACTACTGTGTGAGAACCAATATAGCCGGTGCCGCCAGTTACCAATACCATGTCTAGATTATAGGCTCCAATACTGAAGCGACTTGATCTTACCCTTATAAACGCCCTTCACATCTACTACAACTGCTTTCGGTTTGCAGATTTCAAGGAAGAAACTTTCCGGCTTGTTCAGATATTCCGTGTGATTGACGGCCACAATTATGGCATCGTAACCTGTTCCAACCTTCTTTGCAAGTTCAAATCCATATTCATGCTTCAATTGATCAGATGAAGCATGAGGATCGACAACCTCTACTTTCACTCCGAATGACTCCAACTCTCGGATAACATCAACAACCTTGGAGTTCCTTATATCAGCCACATTCTCCTTGAACGTTGCCCCCATCACAAGAACTTTAGATTTACTGATGTCGCCTCCGTTGGCCACGATCTTCTTCACTGTTTCCGTAGCCACGTAAGCACCAACCGAATCGTTGATAGAACGACCAGAAGTTATGACCTTGGAGTGGTAACCCAGTTCGCGTGCTTTGTGCGTCAGGTAGTATGGATCTACGCCAATGCAGTGCCCACCGACCAGTCCTGGGAAAAACTTGAGGAAATTCCATTTGGTTCCAGCAGCTTCTAACACATCAAAGGTGTTAATGCCCACCTTGTTGAAGATCATTGAAAGCTCATTCATGAGAGCAATGTTCACGTCTCGCTGGGTATTTTCAATGATCTTGGCTGCTTCGGCAACCTTTATGGATGGCGCACGGTGAACACCGGCATCAACCACCAGCTCATAGGTCTTGGCCACAATGTCAAGCGATTCCTCATCGCTACCAGAAACAACTTTGATGATCTTACGGAGCGTATGCTCCTTGTCTCCCGGATTGATCCTTTCTGGCGAGTACCCGACCTTGAAATCCACATTGAACTTCAGGCCTGAACATTCTTCCAGCACCGGAATGCAATCCTCTTCGGTACAACCTGGATACACGGTTGATTCATACACCACATAATTCCCTTTGGATAGTACGTTTCCAACCGTTTTGGAAGCTCCGATCACCGGTCGAAGATCTGGCAGATTATGTTGGTCGATCGGTGTAGGAACCGCAACAATGTAGAAGTCTACGTCTCTCAGATCCTCCTGTTTTGAGGTGAAGAGGATATCGCACCCGTCAAAATCTGAGGCTTCAAGCTCCTCGCTGGGGTCAATTCGATTTTTCATCATTTGAACTCGCTCATCGTTAATATCAAAGCCAACTACTTTGATTCTTCTAGCGAACTCCAACGCTATTGGTAATCCGACATACCCAAGGCCAATGACAGCCAGTTTAGCTTCTTTCTTTATCAGTCGGTCATAAATATTCATTGTCAACTATTTTGCTTTGTTTAGTAAGGCAGCATCGCGCTGCGCGTAAATTCTCTCTATTATTTCCACCACTTTCAGTCCTTCCAAGGCATTCGTGGTTATTGGAGTTCTGCCTCTCAGATTATCAACCACATTTTCGATAATGTAATGATGGTTGGCCGCAGAGCCCTTATATGCACCATAATCATTCGCGGGGTTAGAAGGTTCCAACTCTGGCAAGTCATATCCATCAATGTGGCAATACTCTACCTCATTCATGTATTGGCCTCCGATCTTAACGCTACCTTTTTCTCCTATCACGGTCAAGCTACTTTCAAGATTCTTACTCCACACGGAGGTTGAATAATTGATGCAGCCCATTCCGCCATTCACAAAATTGAAATGCACCATGCCAGAATCCTCAAAATCTGTGAGTTCCTGGTGATTGAAATCCCTGAAATTCCCACGGATATCCTTAATGTCACCGAACAACCAATACATGATATCAACGAAATGGGAGAACTGAGTAAATAGCGTTCCTCCATCCAATTTGGCATCGCCTTTCCAATTCCCCTTTCTGTAATAACGGTCGTCTCGGTTCCAGTAGCAATTAACCTGCACCATGTAGATCTTTCCGAGCTTGTTCTCGTCCATTATCTGTTTGATCCAAACGGATGGTGGCGAATAGCGGTTCTGCATTACGCAGAATACCTGCTTTGACATTTGAAGCGCCTTGAAAATGATCTCTTCACAACCAGCTTTTGTCAATGCCATCGGCTTCTCGCAAACCACATGTTTCCCAGCTTTAAGAGCGGCCAAACTATGCTCTGCATGATAACCATTTGGCGTGCAGACATTCACCACATCGATATCTGGAACGGTAGCCAGCATTTCTTCAACTGTCTTGAAGAAAGGTGCTTCAAATCCTTCCAACCCTAGCGAAGCGCGTTCTTGTATGTCCACCAAAGCGACCAGTTCTGACTCTTCGTTCCGTGAAATCATCTCAGCGTGCCGTTTACCAATGTGGCCGCAACCCACTACACCGAACCTTATTTTCCTTTCGCTTATGATCATGACACTTTCTTGACCGCGCCATTTTCCAGTGCGTACTTTTCTTTTGATTCAGGGCATAGTGCAATTCCGGCTCCATCGAATTCCAATCTATGGCCGAACTCGCTCATCCATCCTATCTGCCTTGCCGGATTGCCAACCAGCAATGCATAAGGTGCTACATTCTTAGTGACCACTGCTCCGGCACCTATGAAGGCGTATTCGCCAATGTTGTGACCACAGACAATGGTTGCATTAGCACCTATGCTGGCACCTTTACCTACTCGAGTGACCTCGTAAGACCCTCTTCTGTTAACCGCACTTCGCGGGTTGGTAACGTTGGTGAACACCATGGATGGTCCCAAAAACACATCATCTTCGCAGATGACTCCCGTGTAAATGGAAACGTTATTCTGCACCTTGACGTTGTTTCCGAGTATGACATTTGGCGAAACCACTACATTCTGCCCCAAGTTACAGTTGTTGCCGAGCTCACACCCGGTCATCAGGTGAGAGAAATGCCAGATCTTCGTTCCGTCACCAATAACGCAACCTTCGTCAATCACAGCTGTTTCGTGGGCAAAGTATGCCATTACTTTCTGATGTATCCTTCGAAGGTGTTGTGTTCCTTCTTATAGAGTTCTTCCTGTGGCAGACTCTTGAAATAGTTGTAGGTGATCTTTAGTCCTTCTGCTCTATTGACCTTCGGTTCCCAATTCAATATGGCCCTTGCCCGGTCAATATTTGGCTGACGCTGCATGGGATCATCCACGGGCAACGGTTTGTAAATCACCTTCTGTTCGGTTCCGGTAAGCTTAATGATCTCCTCTGCAAAATCGGAAATGGTTATCTCATCAGGGTTGCCAATGTTAACGGGTTCGGCATAATCGGAAAGGAGGAGTCTATAGATTCCCTCAATAAGGTCGTCAACATAACAGAAACTTCTGGTTTGGCTGCCATCACCGAAAACCGTCAGGTCTTCGCCACGCAATGCCTGACCAATGAATGCTGGCAGGACGCGACCATCGTTCAGCCTCATTCTAGGTCCATAGGTATTGAATATTCTTACGATTCGCGTTTCAACGCCATGATAACGGTGATAGGCCATGGTGATGGCTTCTTGAAAGCGCTTGGCCTCGTCATAAACTCCACGCGGTCCGATCGGATTCACATTTCCCCAATAATCTTCTGTTTGCGGATGAACCATTGGGTCTCCATATACCTCTGATGTGGAAGCAATGAGCATTCTGGCTCCTTTGGCCTTGGCCAAACCGAGACAGTTATGAGTACCCAACGAGCCGACCTTCAGTGTCTGAATAGGGATCTTCAAGTAATCGATGGGACTGGCAGGGGAAGCGAAATGCAGGATGTAATCCAACTCGCCCGGCACATGAATGAACTTGCTTACATCATGATGATAGAATTCAAATTCCTTCAATTTGAACAGGTGTTCAATATTGCGCAGATCTCCCGTGATCAGGTTGTCCATGGCAATGACGTGGCAGCCTTCTTTCAGAAACCGTTCGCACAAATGCGACCCAAGAAAACCAGCTGCACCCGTTATCAGTACTCTTTTCATCCTTGCGGGATTATCGTTTTTCTTCCAATGGAATTGTAGTAGTAACCCAATTCTTTCATTTGATCGAGATCGTACAAGTTACGGCCGTCAAACACCACTTTCTCTTTAAGATTGGCTGATACCTTGCTGAAATCGGGCGATCTGAACACGGACCATTCTGTTGCAATGATCAGCGAATCCGCGTTTACAAGTGCTTCGTATTGGTCGTCAGCAAACGAAATCTTACTGCCCAACAGCTTCTTGACGTTTTCCATTGCTTCAGGATCGAAGGCTGTAACCGTTGATCCGGCTTCCAGCAGTTTGTCGATCACGTATAAGGCAGGAGCTTCGCGTATGTCGTCAGTATCTGGTTTGAAAGCCAATCCCCAAAGCGCAAAATGTTTGCCCTTCAGGTCGCCACCGTAAAAATCTTTGATCTTGGGTACTATGATGGTCTTTTGTTCCTCATTTACCCTCATAACAGAAGTTAGCAGAGAGAAATCGTAATTGACCTCTGCCGCTGACTTCGCCAGTGCTTGTACATCTTTCGGAAAGCACGACCCTCCATATCCGATTCCAGGAAAAAGGAATCGTTTGCCGATACGAGTGTCGGTACCAATTCCTATCCTAACCTTATCAACATCGGCATCCAGCAGCTCGCAGAGATTGGCAACCTCGTTCATGAAAGTGATCTTGGTGGCCAAGAAAGCGTTGGCAGCATACTTAGTAAGCTCGGCCGATCTTTCGTCCATGAAAATGATAGGATTACCTTGACGTACGTATGGCTTATATAGCTCTTCCATGATCTTCTTGGCACGCTCCGAAGATGTTCCAACCACAACCCTATCTGGCTTTAGAAAATCATCCACGGCAAAACCTTCCCTCAAAAATTCAGGGTTCGATACCACGTCAAAATCAACGGTTGCATTCTCAGCAACAGCTGCTGCTACTTTTTCTGCGGTTCCCACAGGAACCGTGCTCTTGTCAACCAGTACTTTGTAATCCTTCATGATCTTGCCAAGGTTTTTGGCAACACCCAATACGTAGCTCAGATCGGCAGAACCATCTTCACCTGGAGGAGTGGGCAGAGCCAAAAAAACCACCTGCGCTGGTTCAATAGCCTCTTTCAGGTCGGTGGTAAAGCTCAATCGACCTTGTTTGATATTTCTTTCGAATAGAACATCCAAGTGCGGCTCGTAGATCGGCACTTCACCGTTTCTCATCTTATTCACCTTCTGCTCGTCAATATCTACACAGATAACGTGATTACCTGTTTCCGCAAGGCATGTTCCTGTAACCAATCCTACATATCCAGTGCCTACAACTGCAATTTTCATTTTCGCTTATTTATTATGAATTCAAGTACTTTTTCTACGATATAATTCTGTTGATCCAATTCCATTTCCGTATGGATCGGGAGTGATATCACTGATTCACAAAGATTTTCCGTCACTACGAACTGTCTATTTGAATCACTGTTGGCGAACGCCTTTTGTCGGTGCAACGGAATTGGATAATAGATCATGGACGGAATGTCATTGCCTGCCAAGAACTCCTTCATGGCATTCCTGTCAACATCATTCAGCACCAATGTGTACTGGTGAAAAACGTGCTTGGAACGTTGATTCCTAACCGGGGTCTTGATGGAACTGACCGCTGCGAAAGCCGCATCGTACCTATCTGCCACAGCGGTTCGTCTGGCAATAAAATCATCCAAATGCCGCAGTTTGACCCTTAGTATGGCCGCTTGCATGGCGTCCAATCGTGAGTTGCAACCGACCACATCGTGCACGTATTGTCTGCTCTGTCCGTGAGAAGCGATCATTCGTGCCATCCGTGCCAATTCATCATCGTTGGTGCAGAGAGCTCCTCCATCGCCATAACAGCCAAGGTTCTTGGACGGAAAGAACGAAGTACAGCCGAATGTTGCGATAGTGCCCGATTTCACACTTCTTCCATTGGAGTATCGATAGTCAGATCCAATGGCCTGTGCATTGTCTTCAATAATATGAATGCCCGTTCCGGCAACCAACTTCATCAAGCCTTCCATATCAGCACATTGACCATAAAGATGCACTGGTACTATTGCTTTGGTGTTTGGGCCGATGGCTGCTTCAACCTGATCGAGATCGATACAAAACGTGTCTTTGTCAACGTCTACCATAACAGGCGTAAGGCCCAGAAGTGCTAATACCTCGGCAGTTGCCACATAGGTGAATGTCGGAACGATCACTTCATCTCCGGGCTTAAGACCCAAGGCCATCATTGCTATTTGAAGAGCATCTGTACCGTTGGCGCAAGGAATTACGTGCTTTACTCCCAGATACGACTCCAATTCCCGTTGGAATCCATCTACTTCAGGTCCACCAATGAATCTTGCTGATGCCATTACATCAAGCACAGCTTGATCCAGTTCCGGTTTCAAACGCTGATACTGCGTCTGAAGATCAACCATGGCAATTTCTTTCAACGTGACTGCTTTGATAACGGACTTTTTTAAGAGGCGGCAAATATAGTCATTTCAACTCCTTAGAATCAGGCTAAAAGTCGCGCCTGTACTGGGATTCGGGTACATGAAGTTATCTTAAAGAACTGGCCAGAACGCGTATCTCTTTCGCGAAATGATCCCATTGAAATCGCTTCTTCTCCTCTTGAATGTTGGAAACGAATTCAGTTGCATCCTGATGCTCAAAGAATTCTGTGAGCGAACGGGCAATATCATCTGCATCGGGCTGGCAGACGTAACCGACCTTACCATGCGGAACCATTTCAGGAAGCCCCCCCACATTGGTAACCAACATGGGTGTGTCGAAATGATAGGCTATCTGTGTTACCCCGCTTTGTGTTGCCGATAAATAGGGCTGTGCGACAATATCTGCTGCACTGAAATAGTATTTCACTTTGTGCTTGTCCACAAACCTTGCATTGACAATGACGTTGTCCTGTAGTTTCAGCTTATCTATGAGCTTGGTATAAACCGTCCGGTCCTCATAGAATTCTCCTGCAACGATCAGTTTGACATCTTTCCTGTTCTCCATCTTGGCCAAGGCTTGAAGCAGTAACTGAAGCCCTTTATATTTTCGGATAATTCCAAAGAATAAAATGATCTTTTGGTCTTCGGGCAAATTGAGATGCTTGCGGGCAAAGCTTTTATCGACTTTTTCACCGAAATGATCGTAAATGGGATGATAAAGCAACTTGCTTGGCTTCCCCGTATCAAAGCTTTTCAATTCTTCCTGAACGGTGGATGACATGGTAACGTATCCGTCACATTGACTGAGAAAATACTGGGTGAACCACCTATCACCGATACGTTTCTCGTGAGGAATGACGTTATCTAAAATGCCAATGATCGGCAAACCGGTCTTGCGCTTCACCCACTTGCATATGGTTCCCAAACAAGGCCCCATAAAAGGCAGCCAGAAACGGACCACCACGAAATCGGGCTGTTGCTGAGAGATTTCGCGAGCAGCCAACCACCAACTTATGGGATTGATAGAGCTAATAATGGACCGTATGATTACCCCGTCCGGTCCTTTTCGATCTACGGCTTCGGTTTGGGTGGTGCCTGGAAACAAGAACGATGGATATTGCAAGTAGAAGGAAAAGATAGCGTTCTCGACCCCTTGGACAGTAAACTCCGCTGATAACGATTCGTTAAGCTGCGCTATTCCTCCCCGCAACGGAAAAGCAGGGCCG
>JBJOHR010000258.1:0-17586 GCA_046047575.1 Bacteroidota bacterium
CATTTCCAACGCCTCGCCCTGTCTTGTTTCGTCAATCTCCTTGACTGAAATATCTTGATTCCGCATCTTAAAAAATTGGAGCGCAAAGGTACTCAAATATCCACGAATCTGCCAGTTTGTCAGACATTGCCAGCAATAGCCAGCTACAACCTTGATTGCCTATTTTCGCCAAGCCGATGAACGCACCCAAAAGCCTTGATATTGTTGTTCCATGTTTCAACCCCAGAACGGGTTGGGAAACCATTCTTGCAACGGGAATTGCCAACATCAAAACTCTGTTACCTGAGGGTGCTCTGAACAACGTGATTTTGGTGAATGATGGCTCAACCAGCGGTGTTACTGAAAACGCTGTGGAGAACCTGATGGGTTCTTCTCCTGAGATAAAACTCATCGAATACACACCGAATAAGGGTAAAGGCCACGCGGTGCGATCGGGGGTAAAAGGCAGCGAGGCCGAACTTCAGATCTACACGGATATTGACATTCCATACGTGGAAGAATCTGTGGCTCAGTTTTACCAATTGCTAGCAAATGATGAGGCAGATGTAGTGGTAGCCAGCCGTGGCGATTCTTACTACAATTCGCTTTCAACGTTCCGTAGAATATTATCGAAATCGTTGCGTTGGCTCAACGGTTTGCTATTCGGTTTGAAGA
Organism: Bacteroidota bacterium; assembly: GCA_046047575.1. Classification (GTDB taxonomy): domain Bacteria; phylum Bacteroidota; class Bacteroidia; order UBA10329; family UBA10329; genus UBA10329. The sequence continues at coordinate 655 of JBJOHR010000258.1, forward strand.
TAAAAGACACACAGGGCGGCTTGAAGGGATTCAACGCCAAAGGCCGCGAGGTTTTCCTACAGACCAAGGTCAACCGCTACCTTTTTGATCTTGAGTTCATCCAAAAGGCATCCAAAACGGAGCTTCGGCTCAAAGCCATGGACGTGCAACTGAAACCAGATATTGTGCTGCCATCGCCCAGCCCAACCATCCTGCTCAAAGAATTACATAACTTCATTTCGCTACTTATTTCGAGATAGTGTTCCGCATCAACAAGCACGTTTTTCTTTCCTCCGTTGTAGTTATTCTACTGGCCGTTGCCGTTTGCTTTCGGTTTTTCGGGGAAATGATCCTGCACCCGAACGAATTCCTTTTTGGAGCCGAGGGTGATGGATTGAAGAATTACTTCTCGGTGGCGTATCAGGTTATTCATGGCGATGGCATGTGGTTCAAAGGCATGCTCTATCCGTACGGAGACAATCTCATTTTCGCAGACGGACAGCCGCTCCTCACTAAGATTCTACAATACTTCATTGAGCCGGATGTGAACAACGGCACGCAGATCATTGGCATTATGAACCTGCTGATGCTGGGAAGTTTGGTGATTACCGCTTGGTGCGTTCATCGACTGTTGGTTTGGAATTATGTGAACCCATGGTTTGCAGTTCCATTCTCGCTCACCATTGCATTTCTGAGTCCGCAAGTGGCGCGCTTCATTGGCCATTATGCACTTGGCTACACCTTTTTTGTACCTATGAGTTGGCTGCTGATCGCCAGCTTCTCCCGTTTCAAGTGGCCTTGGTTGATCTCTTTAGTCTCTTCTGTTATTGTATTGCTTTTCGGGTTTCTTCACCCGTACTACCTGTTCATTTTTATCATTTTCCTTGGAGCCGTTGTCGGTTGGGAATTGCTGATAAACAAGTTCAATTGGAAGGCTGTGAATCAACTTCTTCCCAAAGTTTTTGCCATCATCGTTCCGCTGGTTCTTTTAATGATCTATCAGAGATCGGCAGATGTGTACACAGACCGCCCCACTACTCCGGCAGGAATTTTCAGTTTGCTTTCCAGTTTTCAGAGCATCTTCATTCCAGTTGCCGACCCGTTCCGAGATCTATTCCACAATTATTTCTTTCGCATTTTCAGCCCAACCAGTTGGGAAGGCAACGCCTACGTGGGTATGGTGGCCAGTTTTAGCCTGTTCGCGTCCATACTGGCGCTGGCAAAACGGGTCAAGGAGAGAAAGTGGAAAACATTGACCCATCCTGTTCTGCCAACTCCTTTGAAAGAGGCTTTCATTCCGGGCATCATCACGCTGCTGTTCGCCATGGGCGTGTTTCACAACCTTGGTCTCTACTGGCTGTCCGATTTCATTGCACCGCTTAAACAGTTCCGTTCGTTAGGTCGGATCGCTTGGGTCTTTTACTACGTTTTCGCAGTTTGGACCGCGTACCATATTTATGTGCTTTGGCGTCATTTCCGAAGTGTAAGCCGCGGACGCTACAGCTTTCATGTCTCAGTTATTGTGGCCCTGTGTGCCTTCGTTTGGATGCTGGATGCCATCGTCAATATCAAGTACAATAAATCGCAGATGGCTGGCCAAATTGCGGAAGAGGCCTTCTCAGAAAGCTATGCATCTCAGTGGAAAGACGCTGGCATAGACCTCACCGAATTCGAGGCGATTTTGCCTATGCCGATTGCGCTAATCGGGTCGGAGAAGATCGGGTTGGAACTTGGACACAAAAGTTCTGTTTATGCCATGAGAGGTTCGTTTTCCACAGGTTTGCCGATGATCGGTGGAGCCATGTCGCGCTCTTCGTTGCTGGTTACGGAAAAGACAGCGCAACTGGTAGCTGATTCTTTATTGCCAAGGCCAATTTTGGATGACCTCAATTCTGACAAGAAATTGCTGCTGCTGCAGTCAGATGAACCACTCAACTTAGAAGAACAGCGTTTGATCGATCACGCAACTCAACTGTTCAAGAACGAACAGTACAGTTTACACGCTATTTCCGTATCAGATATTAAATCGATTTACGCGCAAATACGAGTGGCAGCCGACACTCTGAAACCTAGTTCGGATGATCATTACCTCTATCCGCAATCGCTACAGCCGAATGACGAAATGCTTTGGGGACAACCTACATTCAAGGCCGAAGCACTCGACCATTTATTGGACACTGTTTTCAGCACATCTGAAGTTTACAACATCAGCTATTGGGTCAAGGTGGATCCGGACAAAGAATTGCTGCCTAACCGTGTTTACAGCATAGACCGTGAATGGAAAAGCGGAGGCGGGATCGGGTCTAGTCCGAACCTGCTTGATGGATGGCTTCTATACACTGAGAACCTGACGACCGAAGCAGAAAAACGGCATGTGTTCACTATTCATGCGCGTGGCGGGGTGATAGGCAGAATTCAACTCCGCAAGGCAAACGAGCTCATTGTTCATCAGGAAACTGACGGCACCGTATTCATCAATAACGTTCCGCTGAAATAGTATGCTGAGAACGCGTTTACAGTGGCTTATTGCTTGCCTGTCGTGCTTGCTTATCACAGCTTATTTCCATTCTGGCAAGAAGATAAACGGGGTGCTTTGGTCCGATCAGGAAGGTTATTACATCTACCTGCCCGCAGTTTTTGTGCATGGCGGATTTGAAGATGTTCCCTGCGACAATGGCTGTCGCGAAGTTGAAACACCCAACGGCAAACGGGTTTTCACTAAATACACCTATGGCGTTGCGTTAATGGAGAGCCCTTTCTTTCTGGTTGCCCACGCAGTTGCGCCCATATTCGGATTTTCGCGCGATGGCCGTTCGCTGCCGTATATCTGGGCAGTGATGATCGCAGCCATTTGCTACATGCTTTTAGGCTTGTGGCTACTTTCTAAACTACTCAGCGAATTGGACTTTTCAAAGGTGTTGCAGTGGGTAGTACCGCTTGCCATTCTTCTTGGCACCAACCTGTTCTACTACACGTTCCGTGAATCGGGAATGTCTCATGTTTACTCATTCTTTCTATTCGCTCTGATCACCTATGCTTCTCATAGAAAGTCCAATTCAAACGACCTTTTGTGGATGATTCTTACAGCCGTTCCATTGGCACTTGTCGTACTCATCCGTCCGACCAACGCCATGGCAGCACTCATTCCGATAATGTGGGCTTCTTCGTTTACAGATATTCCAGAAAGGATCAGAAGCTTTGCCATAGATTGGCGCTGGCTTCTCACGTTCTTACTGGCCTGCGCGGTGCTTTTTGCTCCGCAGCTGTGGTATTGGAAAACCGTTATGGGCAACTACCTTTTCTATTCGTATGGCGATGAGGGCTTCACGAATTGGAATCGCCCAAAGGTGCTACAAGTACTCTTCGGTGTTCAGAATGGTTGGTTCATTTATTCTCCTATCATGCTCACAGCATTGTTCGGTTTAGGTGTGATGATGAAAGAGAAGATCAAAGGATGGCAAATGTCTGCGGTTCTTTTTGTGCTTGCCACCTATGTTTTTGGGAGTTGGTGGGCTTGGTGGTTCGGTGGTGCCTACGGACACCGCTGTTATGTTGATCTACTTCCTGTTATGGCCGTGCCATTTGCCGTTGGCGCAAACGTGCTTATCAATCGCAACTTCCTTGTAAGATATGGCTTTGTGGTGCTGGCCGTACTGGCCATTTTTGTAAACATCCGAATGAGCGACATATACCACGGCCTGTGGGACGGCCCCAATTGGACCTGGTACAGTTACATTGATAAGCTGAAGGAAGTGTTCTATATCTTCTAACGAAGTAGGAAGAAAACGCCACGATAAATGTGCGGCTCTCCCAGAATATCCACCGTTTCTACCTTGTAGATATATGTGCCTTGAGGTGCAGGACTGCCCATGAAAGTGCCATCCCAACCTTCATCCAAACTGGCGGAATGGAACAACTCCTGATCCCACCTGTTGTAAATCGTCATATTGAATCGCTTCAAGCTCTGTCCTTGCGGAACCCACACTTCATTGATGCCATTGGCATCTGGTGTGAAGGCATTGGGAATGTAAAGTGTGTAGTACGGATCTACTTCCAAGGTGCCCGATATAGTATCCATGCAACCATTGGCGGTGGTTACAATTTGCGAAATAGTGTAGACTCCCGTATCGGGATATTCGTATTCCGTCTCGAAGGCAGTAATTACATCTCCAAATGGGTGAAAGGTGAATTCGCTGCTTACTATGCTATCGGCAAGGTTGGTCACCACCACATCGGGGTCAAGAATCGACAGAACCCTTCTGCTGAGACCGAACAGCGCATTCGGCTTCCAATAAGCTTCGATAATGTCTGAACGCGTTACTGAATGGGCACAACCTTGGGCCGTTACCACATTAAGCGAAATAGTGTACACGCCTTGCTCGTAAGTCGCGCTAGGATCGGCCTGAGTAGATGAACTGCCGTTGCCAAGATTCCAATTGTAATAAAGCGTGCTGTTACCGTTGTACGATGCGTCTTCGAACTGAACAGTCAGCGGTTCACAACCATCCGCAAGGTCGAAGTTGAAATCGGCAACAGGCATTTCGTAAACATCTATGAGGCCTACAAATGGCTCACTCACGCAGCCGTTATCGGTTACGGTCAGGGTTACGGCCTGCGGTCCGGGAGCATTGAAAATGACCCCTTGCGGGTTTTTCACGGTTGATCCAGCAGGAAAGCCAACCGGGCCGAAATCCCAATTGAAGGTGGCATTGGGGCCAAAATAACCCGCAGCCAACAGATCGAATGAGTTGACCGTGAAACACATTCCATCGGGTATGGCAAATTCTGCCGTTGGAATAGGGAAGACCGTCACTTCTACGGTATCGTAGTTCTTACAGCCTTGCTCCGTTGCGCGAAGCACATAATCAATCACCTGTATGTCATGTGTCGGGTTGACCAAACTCACGGTTGTCTGGCTGGAAGTTGCATCGGCTACACCATTGATCGGGCTCCAGTTGTAGCTAACTCCAGGTAGAGGAGCAGAACCGATCGGACCGGAACCTCCAGAACAAAAAGAAATATCACTTCCCGCGTTCACGGCCGGTGGCCCGTATATCTCGATAGGTAAGGTTTCTGTAGGTGAAATGCATCCGTTCCAAGAAACGGTGAGTTCCACATTGTACGTTCCGGTCGATGGCCAATAAACGGCCAAAGGTCCACCACCAGTTCCGTTGGTCACGATTCCACCATCAAAATCCCAAAGATATTGGGCCGCAATGGAGGCGTTTCCAGCATATTCAACGATCAAAGGTTCGCCTGCACAACCAACTGCCGGCAAATCAAAAATTCCTGTTGGAGGTGGCGTAATGGTAACAAGCACAGCATCTTGGTTTGAACATCCGTCCGGACGCGTTACCGTCACAGTGTATTCCATATCCACTTGCGGTGTGCACAGCGGATTGAAAATGCTCGGGTTGGAAAGATCGGTAGGTGGGTCCCAAGAGAAAGTGCTACCGGGAGCATCAGAACTAGCATTCAACAGTACACTGCCGCCTATGCAAACGGACACATCATTGCCCGCAAAAGGTGTTGGACCATCATCAACTGTCACGGTTATCTCATCCACGGCAGGAGTCGAATTACAATTGTCTGTAACCGTAACTAGATAGGTGGTTGTTTGGGTTGGAGCCGGGAAAATCGTGTCGGCCACACCAAAACCGTTGTCCCAAGTATATACGTAAGCCCCTCCTCCTCCTGTTGCTTCGCACCAGCCAATGGCATTGCCTGTGCAAATGGTGGTATCGTTGCTGGTAACGGTGGTTATGGGCGCAAGATCGTTGATGTAGATCCTGAACGTACTCGTAAGTCCACAGGTAGAAGTAATGACAGTGAATTCGATGTATTCAGGTCCTTCGGCAATATTGTCGTTTACAGGGGTGATCGTGAATGAAACCGTGTTCTGCCCTGCAGGAATAATGATGGTGCTATCAGCCAGATTCAGAGATGGGATATTGTTGTAATCGATGCCCATATCGGCCGTAAAGCCTGATATCCAAATGGGTACCGGAAAATCTTGAGTGATGGCCGGACCATTCAATGTAAGGGTAACGGTGGCGTCATTACAACCTTCATACGCGGTTGAATCGGCCGCGGCAGTGGCTGTTTCCACAAGAACGCTTCCCGTTGTCAAGCTATTCTCTTCTATGAAGCAGCCTGAATCGAAAGACCAATCTCCACCATCTGAAAGCATAAGCCTAAGTCGATACGTTTCACCACAGATCACAGTGGCTTCGGCCGACATCACTACCGTAAGGCCATCATAGATCACGTATTGAGAAGCAGGGCCACCAGAATTGTCAACATAGTACTGAATGTTGTTCATTCCAGCCGATTGCTGCATGCACGGAACGTCATCGCTTACCGTGTTGATCGCCACCGGAATATTGGTTCCGGGAATGAGCGCAATGTTCACTTGAGGTGATGGAACCGAAATACCTTGGATGGTGAAAGCGAATATGTCATTGAACGAACAGGTCCATTCAGGGTATTCCTCTGATCCGAACACATAATCGAAGGTGACGAAATCAGCATTTGGCACGAAATCGAATTCGAGAATGACCCCATCGTTAGACTGATCTCCTGACTGAGCTTCCAGAAATGGGTCGCCAGGCAAATTGAATATCGTGGAAGCAAAACCTCCACTAGGTCCAGCGGCATCATTCACATCACCAGAGGACATGATAACGCCACTCGGAATTCCCAATCCCGGATTGTTGACGCCACTTGAAAATGCTCCAATTGCGGTTGGATCACCCGTTATGCTGGCATTGGAAACAACCACACCTGGGCCAGCAATGATCTCTGCCAATTGCTGTGCCGTTTGCCCGGTATTTACTACCAGCTGCGCTTTTGCAGCAAGTGTAGCTACCAGTAGTAAGCAGATAAAAGCGATGGGTCGGAAGATGCTCACAGGTCGATTTTTCGGGGGCACAAAATTACCTAATTATCAAGGGTTTATTTCAATATGGTTACGTGGCCGAATTCCTTTATTACCGTATTCTTAACCGAACGTGCCAGTATTCGGTAGGAATAGACGCCCAACACCGGGTTGTGGTTGCTTTCATTGTTCAGGCGTCCGTTCCATTTTTCAAATGGGTCTGTTGAATGGAACATCATTTTCCCCCATCTGTCGAAAACCCAAATCTCGTATTCACTGAACCCAAAAGCCTTCGGGCCCCATTCGTCATTCAGCCTGTCTTCATTCGGAGTAAAAGCATTCGGAACCCAGAATCTAACTTCTGGTTCTACGCGTACCCACACTGTGTCGGAGGTGACACAACCGTTAGCATCTGTAAAAAGCGCTATGGCCTCATAATTTCCGGTATCGGTGTAGAAATGCTCTAACTGAAAGCTGGAAGAAGCATCATTATACTCAGAACCATCTCCTGGAAGGAACTCGTAAGATGTTCCATTACTTGCCCCAGAATAAGTGAATGTCGGTTCAAAAACGAAAAGTATGTTGGTATCAACAGACAGGTCGGCTGTTGGCAGTGGCAGAACCACAACGCCACTCTCAACCACAAAAACAGAAGTATCCACACATCCTGCGGTCGTCCAAATAGTGAGCGTGACATCATAAGTTCCAGGCTGCACATAGCCGTGAAAAACCCGATCTCCATCTTCGGTAGTTCCGTCACCGAAATCCCACCAAGTGAAATGTGGAGTGTATGCCAGCGAACTATCGATAAAAAGCACACCGAGCGGAGCACAGCCAGTAATCGTATCCGGCACAAAAAAGGCTTGAGGTCGCGGATACATCTCTATCGAACTTGTTGCTGTTCCCGTGCATACTGCTTCGGTTACTTCCACGGTTATGTCATACGTACCCACGGTTTCAAATACGATTCCTTGCGGATTCATGTCGGTTGATGTGGGTGGTGTTCCGTTCTCGAATTCCCAATAGAAAGTGGCTCCTGAGCCAAAGTCGCCAACTGGGGAAAAATCGATGGAACTGGCATCGAAACAAAGGTCACCTGAACTGAAAATGCCTACTTCCACACTATTATAAACCAGCACGGAGCGAATGGTTGTATCGGCACATGGATAACCCGGATTGGCCACCAACATCACAGAATACGACCCGGTGTCGGGATACGTGTAAACGGGGTCTTCCACATTGGAAGTGTCATCCGTCAAACCTTGCACCCCAAAATCCCAATGATAGAATTGTGCGTTTACACTCTGATTGCCAAAATCGACCGTAAGACCATCGCAGGGATCATGAAAAAGGGGCTGCGGAGGAATAATGGCTTCTATGTTGGATGAACAATTGACCACGTTGAACTGAAAATCGCGCTTGTTGACGCTGATGAGCTGCCCATTGCGATATTCTTCCACGCATACTCCAACCACATATTGACCTGCTTGCGATGGAACCCCCGTTAAAAGCCCAGTGCTAGGGTCAATGGACAACTGTGGTGATGCGTTCAAAGGGTACGCATCAGAATAACCCGTTCCCCAATTGATAAATGAATAGGGCGGTCCTAGCGGTGGAACAGGCTGTGGGTCGGTAGAACTACCACCATGATAAGGTGTGCAGAGTGTGTAGACCAACATATCTCCCTCCGCATCGGTAGCGGCATGATCGAATATGAGTTGGTCGCCAATGCAGAGCGCCAATGGCGGGAAACTGTTGAACGAAGGACTGGAATTACAAGAAGTCAGCGCTAACTCAGGCACGCGAACGTAATAGGTGGAACCAAGGTCATCGGGTGCAATGAGGTTGAGAATGGTCGGGTTTCTACAGCAACGCTGATAAGCAATATGGTAACCACCCGAAATAAAAGGCAAGGTGGTGGTCACCGTATAGATCGCTTCCTCTACACAGACGTTGGGTGGTGCCTGCAAGCACGGATTATTGATGATGACCGGCAATTGCTGCGACCCGGTGAACGGTGCCGTCAGATTCTCGATCAGGTTTCCTGCATCGTCATAAACGGCAATATTGGCCGGATTATCGAAATCGGCACCGGTAACGGTATAGCAATCGCGGTAAACCTTGAGGGTAATGCGGTATTGGTCGTTGCCCAAACATTCATAGAAGATCTCGCCACCAACAAGATGCGCTGCATCGGCCTGAAAGGCCAATGAACTCAATAGTGATAAAAGCGCAAGTATCCGTTTCAGCATAAAGGGCGATGGTTATTCTCCAGAGAGCACGTACACCACACCTGTTTCTTTCACCTCAATGCCTATGGGCGGCTCAACCCAAACTTTGTAAATATACGTTCCTGTAGGCACCAACTTTCCGTTGAACTTACCATCCCAAGCTGTATCGTCTCTGAACCGTCCGTGCCGAAGTAATCTTCCCCACCTGTCGTAAATCTCTAGATCATAATAAAGATAGCCTTCTCCAATAACTCCGAACCATTCATTCAAGCTGTCTCCGTTCGGTGTAAAGGCATTTGGAATGTAAACATGGAGCGGGTCGTAAACGGTAACCGTGTCCAGCAAGGTGGTATCGCAACCGTTCTGGTTCACAACGGTCAATGCAACCGGATAATCGCCTGCTTCGGCATACTCATGAATCGGATTTTCTCGAACACCCGTGGAATCATCTCCGAACTCCCAAAAGAAGTTGTAGACATCAACCGTGTTGGAGGTGAACTGAACCGTGCTGTGACCTATCAACTGGTAGGTGAAACTAGCCTGTATCTCATCCACGTCCACTTGTCCGGTGGCATCTGCAGAAATATTACAGTCGTCAGTAACGGTTACCGTTACCGTTTCATCCTGTGTTGGATTGTAGGTAAATGTCGGGTCGCTACCACCACCATCCCAACTGTAAGTAAGTGGCAATCTTCCCCCTGAAACCGTGGCCACAAAGGTGGCCTCATCGCCACTGCACACCACAGCATCATTCACCGTAACATTCATGGGTTGATAAGTGAGAACCGAAACGGTTGTTGATGCAGTTTGTGTAAAGCCACAAGCATCGGTAACCGCCACCGTGTAGGTTGTGGTATTGAATGGAAAAACACTGATCGATTCATCATTATCCGGACTTCCGGTCCAGTCATAACTGTAATCAGGATAGCCACTTGTGGCTACCACCGTTATTTCCAACTGCTCTGGACAATCAAGATTGACATCGGGCGTAATTTGAATGGCCATAGGTACAACATCCTCAATAGTGAACGTGACCGAGGTTGCGGGTCCTGTAGAACAGATATTGAGCTGATCAATGGATATGGTCATATCTTCCACACCCTCAATAACCCCGTCTTCAATAACGCTGAAGGTGACTGAAGTAGTGGAAGCTCCAGGAGCAAATGTGATGAAAGGCGGAATGTTGGTGATATCCGAACCGACTGCAGCAGTTCCTGTTACATTCAAACCTACACTGAGCTGGTTATCGTAGGGTTCAGAACGTTCGAAACTGAGGGTGAGCGAACTGCAGCCTTCTACCAATTGTAGGTCGGTGCTTGAAGCCGAGTAAGATGATTCTGCATTGACGCTGATGGATGGACTGGTGAAGCTTCCTGCCTCCAGAAAAACGGCACTGTCAAACTGCTCATCGCCACCGTCTGCAATAGCCAAACGGATATGGTATGGTTGACACGGCTGCAATATGGCCATGGCTGTGAATGGTTGCGTAAATCCATTGTATTCTACAGTGGCTCCGGGTGGATTCTCATTATCGATGTAATACTGCGAATTGATGTTGGCATTCACATTATCAATGGTAACGGGCGTGGTCGTTCCGGGAATGAGCGCAACGTTCTGCTCACCAATGATTCCCGGTCCGCTGATCAAGAATGCAAAGACATCGTTTACCGAAGCCCCTACGTAAAGCATATACTCATTGGAGGCGAATACATACTTGAACTGAACCGTATCGGAAGACGGAACGAAGTCGAATTCCAAGATGGCTGCATCGAAGGTGGGCGAACCAGAAATATTGGTCAACGTGCCGTCTCCATTTCCACCGAACTCAGTTCCGTAATCACTTAGAGGCGTCCCGTTTGGTCCCGGAGCATCAGAAGCACGCCCAGTGGAAAGAATGATCCCTTCCGATAGGCCAATATTAGAAGTACTACCATTGAAATAAGCCCTTGCCTCGGCATTTCCAGAGAATGAGAAATTGCTCACCTCCACCCCCTGGCCAACCAATACATCCTCTACCAATTGCTGCGGGTTGTAACCAGCATCAACCACCAACTGAGCCATTGCAGCATGGCTCAGAAGTACGGCACTAAGGATGTAAACTGCAATTCTCTTCATGGCAAGCGGACCGCAAAGGTAACCACACGCTTTCGCAGCATTGAACTCCAAAATAGCGGATATGTTTCGCATCCATTAAAAACTAAATTTGGGCGCCTTAAAGCATGGATCATGGACATTACCACCGTTGACAGTTACATTGAGTCGAACAAAGACCGATTCTTGGAAGAATTGATCGACCTACTGAAAATCCCTTCGGTAAGTGCCGACCCGGCATACAGCCAAGACGTGCATCGTACGGCCGAGTTGCTGAAAGAACGTTTGAAGCAAATAGGCGTGGAGAAAGTAGAGATTTGTCCAACTGCCGGATTCCCCATTGTTTACGGAGAAAAGATCGTTGACCCAAAGCTGCCCACCGTGCTGGTTTATGGCCATTATGATGTGCAGCCGCCCGATCCGTTGGACCTGTGGGATTCACCTCCGTTCGAGCCCGTTATAAAGGATGGCAAGATCTACGCGCGAGGTGCCTGCGATGACAAAGGGCAGATGTACATGCACGTGAAGGCCGTGGAATTGATGATGAAAACCAGCGGCCTTCCTTGCAACGTGAAGTTCATGGTAGAAGGCGAGGAAGAGGTCGGTTCGGACAATCTTGGCGCATTCGTTAAAAACAACAAGGAGAAACTCAAGGCCGACCTGGTACTTGTTTCTGATACAGGAATGATCGCGAACGACATTCCTTCCATTACGGTCGGGTTGCGTGGATTGAGCTATATGGAAGTGGAGGTCACCGGACCGAAACGCGACCTGCATTCAGGACTCTATGGCGGTGCGGTTGCCAACCCGATAAACGTGCTGTGCGACATGATCGCTTCGTTGCACGATGAGAATAAGCGCATTACCATTCCCGGATTTTATAACGATGTGATAGAGGTAAGTGCCGAAGACCGAGCTGAAATGGCCAAAGCACCTTTCAGCGAAGAAGCCTACCGGGGGGATCTGAACATCAATGCCACCCAAGGCGAAGCTGGTTACTCAACCTTGGAGCGCGCCACCATGCGCCCTACGCTGGATGTGAACGGCATTTGGGGCGGCTACATTGGCGAGGGAGCCAAAACCGTGTTGCCATCGAAGGCTTACGCCAAGATCAGTTGCCGTTTGGTACCTGGACAAGACCCCGATAAGATCACCAACTTGGTACTCAACCATTTGGTTGCCATCGCACCACCTTCTGTTAAAGTAAAGGCCAAGCCACACCACGGTGGTGAACCTTACCTCACCCCTACCGACTTTACCGGTTACCTAGCGGCACACAAGGCTATGGAAACCACTTTTGGAAAAGCGCCCATTCCCATGCGGAGCGGTGGCAGCATTCCTATTGTGGCCATGTTTGAGCAGGAACTGGGATTGAAATCTGTATTGATGGGCTTCGGGTTGGATTCGGATGCCATACATTCGCCTAACGAGCATTACGGGGTTTTCAATTACCTCAAAGGCATTCAGACAATACCGTTCTTCTACAAGTATTTGGCGGAGTTGAGTTAAGTTCCAATGCCAACTGCTACTCTTCCTTCTTAAACGGCACAAGACGGAAGTAAACTTCAATGCTTACTTCTTTGGCAATGTTCTCGAAAACAGGGCCAGGAACCTTGACACCGTGATCGGCAAGCAGCAGACTGAAATCGGTGGTAAATTCTACCACGCTGTCTTTGCATATCATCAATCCCGTAAAGGAATGCACGCGGTCTGTACCATGTACATTCAACATGCCCGTGGCTTCTACAATGTAGAGCGTATCAACAGAGAGGTCCAGTGAATCGGAAAGCTTACCGCGAAAAGTGGCATACGGGAATTTGCGCGGTTCCAGATAACCTTCGTTGAAGTGCTCCTGCATAAGCTTGTTCTCAAACTGAAAAGCTGCAACTGGCACTTGCACCTTTACGCTTTGCGATGCCATTTCTATCATGGCCGTGGCTGCTTGATTGACGGCAGAGATCAATTCGATGGGTGTTGTGGAATTGAAGCCAACTGAGCTGCTATCGCTCACATAAACTGACTGCGCCTTGCACACGACAGACCAAAGCATTGCCAGCGTCAAGTACAATGAACAGACAGTTATTCGTTCAAGCATCGATAGCTTCGGGCTCATTCGGCTCATGCCGCTAAAAAACAAAAAAGGTGCCGTTAAGCACCTTTCCTGTATTGCAATTGTTATCAGATTATTTCACCAACAGCTTTTTAATGGTGCTGTTACCGCCTGCTTCCATCTGAAGGAAGTAAACTCCCGTAGAAAGGTTCTTGGTCGATACATCGATTGTAATGTCGCCTGCCTCGTGCTTTTCTTCCAACACTTTTCTGCCATCAATGCTGTACATGGTGAAGAAAATTTCTTCATCTACATCCTTGGCAGCCACATGAATCTCCTCAATGACAGGATTCGGGTAAACAGACAAGGCTTCCAATTGAGCTTCGCTGATGCCAACTCCAGAAGCTTCGTTGAATGCTACTGATTCGGTTATGATAACATCGCCATTGGTAGATCCATTGTTGTTGGTAAAGTTTCCAACCATGTAGAACATGACATCGCCTGTTCCGCTTGTAGGCGCTGTCCACTGGAAATCCCAAGACTTCGTACCGCCTGAAACAGATGTGCCGTTGAAGGTATGCGTCAAATATCCGCCACCAGTTATCTGCGAGCCCGTGCCTGCAGTCAACGTACCCAGAACGATACCAGAAATATCTTGAGGCGACAACTGAAATCCAAACTTGGCCCCACCGGTTTTGGTCATAGTAAGCGTTAAGTTGTAAGTGTTACCTCCAATATATCCACTTTGCGGAATATCCGATGAAAGTTCAACTGTTTCGTTGGATTGTGCCGGGCCACCTGCGTGGCACCCGCTTCTGGCGCATGTAAATCCATCACCGGGTGAGCCGGTATTTCCTGCCGGACCACCGGCACTGTTGGTGTGAGCCATTCTAAAGTTGTAATCATAGACCATTCCGGTCATTAAAAGGAAGGACAATGCGATGGTAAATTTCTTCTTCATGTAACTTGTTTAATTAATGGTTTGTGCGGTTAAATTAAGATTTGCGTTTGTCAGAAAATCTCTCTGAACGGACAAATTCGAGAAAGGTTCGATGAATAGACCTGATAGTGTTGGATTGGTTGCTTCGTGAGAGACACATTCCAATATCGGCTTTTTCTACATTTGCCCACCAAAGCAAAAAAAATGGCTGACGATAGATACCAAGGACACGATTATTACCTCGTTGATGAACTGCTGACGGACGAGCACAAACTCATCCGCGAAACGGTACGTTCGTGGGTAAAGCAGAACGTTTCACCCATCATTGAAGAATACGCGCAGAAGGCAGAATTCCCCATTCATCTACTGAAAGGTTTGGGCGAGATCGGTGCGTTTGGCCCATACATTCCGCACGAATATGGCGGTCCAGGATTGGATCAGATCAGCTACGGCATCATTATGCAGGAATTGGAGCGTTGCGATAGCGGCTTGCGCAGCACCGCCTCTGTTCAAAGTTCCTTGGTCATGTTCCCAATTTGGAGTTATGCAACGGAAGCGCAAAAGCAGAAATGGCTGCCGAAGTTGGCAACAGGCGAGTTGCTTGGCTGCTTCGGTTTGACCGAACCCGACCACGGTTCAAACCCTAACGGAATGGTTACCAATTTCAAAGATGCTGGCGACCACGTGATCCTGAACGGTGCCAAAATGTGGATCAGCAATGCCCCTTTTGCAGACATTGCCGTTGTTTGGGCGAAAGATGAGGAAGGCACGATACGGGGTCTGGTCGTGGAGCGCGGAATGGAAGGATTCACCACTCCTACCACGCACGGAAAATGGAGTTTGCGCGCATCGGCCACTGGCGAATTGGTATTTGATAATGTCAAAGTCCCGAAGGAAAATCTCTTCCCAGAAATACGCGGACTGAAGGGTCCGTTGAGCTGTTTGAACTCAGCCCGTTACGGAATTGCTTGGGGTGCGCTCGGTTCTGCGCTGGATTGCTACGATACAGCTTTGCGTTATTCCAAAGAGCGTATTCAGTTCGGCAAACCGATCGGTAGTTTCCAGTTGCAGCAGAAGAAATTGGCCGAAATGATCACCGAGATCACCAAGGCGCAATTGCTTGTTTGGCGATTGGGCGTGTTGAAGAACGAGCACCGTGCTTCTCCGCAACAAATTTCAATGGCCAAAAGAAATAACGTGGAAATCGCCTTGCGAACCGCTCGCGAAGCACGCCAAATGTTGGGCGGAATGGGAATCACGGGGGAATACCCGATCATGCGCCACATGATGAACTTGGAAAGCGTTGTGACCTACGAGGGCACGCACGACATCCATTTGCTCATCACGGGAATGGATGTAACGGGGTTCAATGCATTTACCTAAGGAACAATTCTTGATTCGGACGAGTTCATCTTGAATCATGCTGAAAGCAGTTATTCCATTTCTTCTGTTACTGCCACTTTGCGCCCTTGCTCAACACAAAGGTGTATCGTACGAACTACGGAATGAGGTTGGAACCTTCGGCCTTACATCGCTAACAGTTTCGCACCGCGTGGACAATGAAGAAGGAATCACTTATGTGACCGACAAGACAGGAAAAGACACCCTATATCATATTGATCAGTTTCTGAACGGTTTTGTCGGACTGAGCAGCGATGGACGAACAATCGTCCACGTTCGATCAGAAAAGAATTCGGAACCATTGGAGCAGCTGAAGATCACCTTCTATCGGGATGGGAAAGAGTTTGACACGGCTGAGCTGGGAAAACTTCTCAAGTATGAACTGGATGGCGCGTTGAAGCAGCAGGCGCTGCCAAAAAGCCGTTGGTTGCGGAATGACAGTCTGCTGCACAAAATGGCCAGCAATTCATTCTACATCACGGACGATAAGGTGTTTGTTTCCTCGGATGGGCCTTTGCTGCACGTTTTCGACATGAATCAGATGTTCCATATCTACACGGGTAACGGAGCAAATCATTTCATGCAGAATTATTACTCCATACCCAACCTTCCGTACCGAACGGAATTCACTTCATCCGAGTATTTCCCGAAGGGAATTCCATCTACCGAAAACGGAAGAAGCATGGAAGCGGTTATTGCAAGCGTTGCCAAGCTACAGGTCGCCATTCCCGAAGAAGCCCAGTATCGGGTTGAAGTGGATGTTCTGGTACATGAGGATGGCTCGTCCGAAGTAAGGAAGGCCAGCGTGTTCAGGATTAATACAAACGAAGTGGATGCAACACTTTCAGAATCGCTGAAAGCCGACCTGCCCGTATTAAAATTTCAGACCTCCACCATTCCTCCCAAACATCCTGCTTGGATCTTCAGCGAGAATTTCTGGATGAAGTGATCACTCCGTTCTGACCTTCAGCGTAAGCAATCGCGGTAACGTAATAAACAACGGAATCACCGATATAACGATGAATCCGCCACAGATCATGTAACTGTAAATGATATTGTTGGATTCTGAGAAGAACGGCATCGAAAAAATGGTGATAAGCACCCCTCGACTGGCAATGTTGTAGATGTAAAAAATGCTGTTAGCGCGGCCTATGATGTTGTTAGGAACGTGGTTGAACAGGAACGTGACACGCGTAATCCGTGTGCCTGCATTGGCAAAACCGATGAGCACCGAGAACAGATAGAACCCCATGATGCTTTTGGTGAAGGCTACCACCACGAAGGAAATTCCAGCTACCAACATCAGCAGTACAATGGTTTTGGATGGAGCCAGATTCCGCGTCAGTTTCATGATGAGAAACCC
>JBJOHR010000259.1:0-5274 GCA_046047575.1 Bacteroidota bacterium
ATCAGAAAAGACCTTGGGCTGGACCTACCACTTCTCACGCAATATGTGGTCTACCTCAACGACCTTTCTCCACTATCTCTTTACCATCATTCCGATCCGGATAGCCCCTACTTCTTTGAACCGACAGAGCACGAAGGGTCTAAGGTCCTATGGTCTGGGGCCAACGTGAATTTCGTTCTCAAGACTCCATATCTCAGACGTTCGTACCAATCGCAGCAGACCGTAACGGCCATCGTTGCCCAAGCGCTTCCTGGTACAGCAGTTCTGGCAGTTTCGGCCATTTCCATTGCCACCGTTCTGGGCATTCTTTTCGGGATCATAGCTGCGCTCTACAAAGGCCGATGGCCAGATAAGGCGCTCATTATCTTCTCCATTTTCGGAATGAGTCTGCCATCGTTCGTAGCGGCCATTCTCATCATGTGGGTCTTTGCCTACCTCTTGGGCGACCTTACCGGTCTGGAAGTTACGGGTAGCCTGTATGAGATCGATGAATTCGAAGGCAAGAAACTCGTTCTCAAAAACCTCATACTGCCAGCAATTACCCTGGGGGTCCGTCCCTTGGCTGTCTTTATGCAATTGACCCGCAACTCCATGCTCGAAGTACTTTCGATGGATTACGTTCGCACCGCCACGGCCAAAGGACTTTCCTTCAGCACGGTTGTGCTGAAGCACGCCTTACGCAATGCGCTTAATCCGGTCATTACGGCCATTTCGGGCTGGTTGGCATCGCTGTTGGCGGGAGCCGTTTTCGTAGAGATCGTGTTCGGTTGGAAGGGTCTTGGGCTTATCATGCTCAACGCGCTGAATACTTACGACCTTCCTGTTGTCATGGGCTGCATCATTTTCGTTGCGGTCATTTTTGTGTTCATCAATATGCTTGTAGACGTGCTCTATGGTATATTTGATCCGAGAGTGAGTCTACAGTAAATGAGAGAGAAGATCGTAGCCGGCAACTGGAAAATGAACATGACCGCTGGGGCCGGACTTTCGCTTGCCCGTTCCATAGTTGAAACCTTGGAGGAAGAAGCTGAAAACGGTGTACTCGTTATCATCGCACCACCATTTCCTTTCATTGCTGATCTGGCCGACATAACGTATGAAGGCCCGGTGGAAGTGGCTGCGCAGAATTGCCATCATCTGACTGACGGAGCGTTCACAGGAGAGGTTTCAGCCTCCATTCTCAGTTCGTTCGGATGTGGCTTTTGCATTGTCGGACATTCTGAAAGACGACAGTATTTTCAGGAAGATGACAATCTAATCAACCAAAAGATCCAACGCTTGTTGGAAAATGGCATCAGACCCATTTATTGCTGTGGCGAACTGCTGGAAGAGCGCGAAGCAGGCGATCACTTCCGTGTGGTCGGAGCGCAGATCCAGTCCGCTTTGCAGGGTATTAAGAAGGATGACCTGCTGAAAATGGTAATTGCATATGAACCCGTTTGGGCCATTGGCACGGGTAAAACCGCTACACCACAACAGGCACAGGAAATGCACGCGTTCATACGCGAAAACCTGGCTCAGATACTGCGCGACAAGTCAGAATCGATAGCCATTCTTTACGGAGGCAGCGTAAAGCCTGATAATGCCAGAGAGCTCTTTTCTCAGAAGGATATTGATGGTGGACTGATAGGCGGTGCATCGCTCAATGCAAGCGATTTTTTAGCAATCATAGACTCTTTTTAAATGGCGCATGCAGTGCTTGCAATTACCATCAGTCCGGCAGAAGATGGCCGCGACATTCTGATCTCCGAACTGGCCGATATCGGTTTTGAAGGTTTTCTGGAAACAGATGAGGGAGTGGACGCTTACATAGAGGAAGCTGAGTTGGATCTGGCCGAAACGGAAATGATCCTTGCCCGATTGCGCGATGCGGAGTTTGAGGTGGCTTACACTCATTCGGTAGCTGAAGAAAAGAACTGGAACGAAGAATGGGAAAAGAACTTCGACCCGGTGGAGATCAAGGATCTTTGCCGCATCCGGGCGCCCTTTCATGAGTCGGTATCGGGTTTCAAACTCGAGATCGTCATCATGCCTAAAATGAGTTTCGGAACAGGTCATCATGCCACCACTTCGCTCATGACCGAATACCTGATGACCACCAAAGTGGAAGGTCCTCTTTCGGATATGGGTTCTGGAACGGCTGTGCTTGCCATTGTGGC
Organism: Bacteroidota bacterium; assembly: GCA_046047575.1. Classification (GTDB taxonomy): domain Bacteria; phylum Bacteroidota; class Bacteroidia; order UBA10329; family UBA10329; genus UBA10329. The sequence continues at coordinate 2,160 of JBJOHR010000259.1, forward strand.
GCACAAGCTTGGAGTAAAGGACATCACAGCCATTGATATTGACGATTGGGCTTTTGAAAATGCACCCGAGAATTGTGAATTGAACGGCATCTCTGATATTGAGGTGCTGAAAGGCGATGCTCGATTGCTCGGCACCAAAATGTTCAACACGGTCCTTGCAAATATCAATCGCAATGTCCTCTTGGAAGATATTCCGAAGTATGCGGCAGTTCTGAATAAGAACGGACAGCTTTTTGTAAGTGGATTTTATGTTGAAGACTTGGACATGATCAAAGAAGTAGCTATCGGATCAGGCTTTATCTTTAACGGAAATCTGACTAAGAACAATTGGGTATCGGCCCGATTCATCAAACAATAACATGAGGAATTTTCTATTCGTAGTTGCCACGTTCTTACTTGGCATGTGGCAGTTTGCCCAAGCGCAACAGTTAAAGGCTTTTACCCACGATAACGAAAAGTACATACAGGAACTGCAGGATTTCTTTGCGCAGGGAGATCCGAAGGCCGCCAAGCAGCTGATCGAAGAAACCTTCCTTCCGGTTTGGAACAGTGGCCATTACAGCACGCAGCAGAAGGAACGTGTTTACGCAATGTCTGACCTTATGCTCAAGGAGAAGAAAAAGGCTGTGGACTTTGAGAATTACCTCTATGCCTTAATGAGCTTTGCCAAGAGTATGAAGCCGGCCTCCGATTTCGATGCCTTTCATGATGGTATGGAACAGACCATTCAGAAGCTTTCCAGAAAAGGATTCACCAGTTACCTGGAAGTTTGCCGCGGGCTCTTTACCGAATATATTCTGTTCGAATCGCCAGCTGTAAAATGGGTTGCCAAGTTCGATGCCTATAAGATCCAGTTCGATTCGCTGCCCAAGATCGTGTTCGGAAAACTCGACCTCAAGGCCTATTCCAAGCGCGATAGTTCCATCATATATGGTACAGAAGGAGTTTACTATCCCACCAATACCACGTGGTATGGCAAAGGTGGAAAGATAGATTGGAAGCGCGCAGGCTTTGATCCGAATAAGACCTACGCTGAGATCGGAGACTATCAGATCAACACCACCAAATCGCAGTACGTGATTGACAATGTCACCTTCCATCACCCCGATTATTTGGACAGACCACACGTTGGTCGACTTACGGAGAAGATCCTGGCTGATGTGGATACCTCAGATGCCTCGTACCCGCGTTTCGATTCGTACGACAAGCGCATCGTCATCAAGAACATGTACAAGGATATTGATTACTCCGGTGGATTCTCGCAGCATGGTATCAAGTTCATCGGTTCGGGCGATGCCGAACAGAACGCCACGCTCATCTTCCACAAAATGAACCACATCACCAAAAAGAACGAAGCGTTCATGGAGGCCCGGTCCAAGTCATTCGTGATCAGACCAGATAAGATCCTGTCCAAGAAATCGGAAGTGGCCATGTACTACGAAGGAGATTCGATCTATCATCCCGGACTTCGGCTCAACTACAACGTGGAAGCCCACGAAGTAACCCTGAGCAAAGAACGCGAAGGCTCGGGTAGAAGCCCGTTCTTCGATAGCTACCATAAGGTTGATATGCACGTGGACGAGATAAAATGGAGCATGACACAGGATTGGATGGAACTGGCCAATGCTACCGGTGGGGCAGAAAGTAGCGCCCTGTTCGAATCTGAAACGTACTATGACGAATACCGCTACGACCGCATCCGCGGAACAGCAGATACGCATCCGCTCTGGAAGATCCGAAACTACGCGAAAGAGGTCGGCATGGAAGAACTTACCGTAGATCAGGTTGCGCGGCTGTTCAAAGCAGACATAAGCGAAACGAAAGTGTTCCTCATGAATCTTTCCAACTCAGGATTCATGACCTACAATTATGATAAAGAGGTGATCGTCATTAAGCCGCGTTTGCACCATTACGTGCTATCGCGATCCAGGAAGACCGATTACGACATTCTTCAGTTTGAATCGACCATTGAAGGATTGCCCAACGCCAAATTGAACCTGTTGAATTGGGACATGGATCTGAACGGAGTCGGAAAAGTGTTCCTTTCAGATTCTCAGAACGTGGTCGTGTTTCCTTACGAACAGGAATTGACGCTGAAGAAAAACCGAGATTTTCTGTTTGATGGAAAAGTGATCGGTGGTCGTCTCGACTTCTTCGGGCACGATTTCTACTTCAGTTATGATGATTTCAAGATCAATCTGAACAAGGTTGATTCCATCAGACTGAAAGTACCTGACGGAGAGCCTGACGAGAACGGAGTGCAGAAACTCAGAGCCGTTAAAACAGTGCTCCGCGATCTTAAGGGCGAACTCTTGGTCGATCGGCCCGACAATAAATCAGGTCTGGTGGATCACCCGCGCTATCCCGTCTTCAATAGTACCGATGATTCGTTCGTGTACTACGACAAACGCTCCATTCAGGATGGTGCCTACAAGAAGGAATCCTTCTACATGCACCTCAAACCGTTCAGTATAGATAGTTTGGAGAATTTCACCAAGGAAGGTCTGGCCTTCGGAGGAACCTTCGTTTCCGCAGGAATATTCCCCGATTTTGAGGAAACGCTGAAGCTTCAGCCCGATTTTTCGCTCGGTTTTGTTCGCGAAACGCCACCGGGAGGCCTCGATATGTATGGCGGAAAAGGGAACTACAAGGCCACCATCAAACTCAGTCATGAAGGTCTGCGTGGAGATGGTGATCTGGAATATCTGACTTCGATTTCGAAGTCAGACGACTTCATATTCTACCCCGATTCGGTGAACGGTGTGGCACAGGATTTCACCATTGCCAAGCAGAAAAGCCCAACCGCTTACCCACCCGTTAAGGGCAAGGATGTGCGCGTGCATTGGATGCCCAAGTTGGATCACTTCTATTCATACAAGATCGATAATGCCTTTGATATGTACGAAGGCGAAGTGGCTCATCATGGAGGTTTAGACCTTTCGCCAAAAGGATTGGATGGATTTGGGAATCTCGATTTTGCCGACAGTTACATGCGGTCCAATCGCTTCAATTTTGATTACAGGGATTTCCATGCAGATACGGCCGATTTCAAGTTGAAAGGAAAGTCAGAAACATCCTATGCCTTTAAGACCAGCAATGTGCAGATGGATATAAG